>NZ_CP046884.1:654499-981748 GCF_014522205.1 Corynebacterium poyangense
ATTTGACGGTTGCGGGAAGTAAACCGGAGGTATCTACCTGTAAATCTCCGGTAAGTGGGGCAAGCCACTGATGGGCGGCGAAGTCGGCCGTCCACACCACGTCCAACGCCATAACGTCGTATTCGGAATTTCCGGCTTGGAGCGATTGCACCAAGGTATCTCGCTGGTCATCAGCTTCACCGGCTAGCTCATGCAAAGTGACTTTCTCATCGGCATGTTGTGAATTCCAGGACTCCACAATGGGTTTGACCAGGTCAATGTCATTCTTCCCCATGGCAAACGTGATCGGACCGCGACCGTCAGTGTTGTTAACCGTTGGGGTTTGCGTGCTGTCTGATGAAGATGAAGAACAACCGCTCAGGATCAGAGAACCAGCTACGACGCTGGCTGCCAGGACGGCTCCGGTTTTTCGGGTGAGTCGACTCGACATATATGACACCTTTCCGTTAATGATTCCCCAACAAATGTAGTGATTTTTCTAAAAAAACACCCAGAAAGTGGTGCAGGTCACCCCCTTGAGGGGTTAATTCGCGACGCCTAATCTAGGCGTTCTCCGGTATGGATATCGAAGAGGTGGGCGTCCTGCGGGGAAAAGGTCAAATTGATATGGTCGCCTCGTTGGGGCACGTGATCGGCCCCTAAACGTGCCACTAAGGTGGTGTCTGGAGTGTCTACGCTATGGGCATAGACATAACTTTCCGAGCCCAGTTCTTCCACGATATCGACAACCGCTGCAAGGTTCGGATGGCCAGCGGGTGCATTCTGCTCAGAAATAACACGGACATGTTCAGGACGAATCCCGAGCTCAATTTCTCCATGCGTGTGGTCCTGGTAGCGGAAGAGATTCATGGCGGGAGAGCCAATAAAGCTGGCGACGAAAGAATTCATGGGATGGCGATACAGCTCTCGGGGAGGAGCGACTTGCTGTAGCACCCCATCTTTAAGGACCGCGACTCGATCGCCCATGGTCATCGCTTCAACTTGGTCATGGGTGACGTAGACCGTCGTCGTACCTAATCGACGCTGTAGTGCTGCCAGTTCCGTGCGGGTTTGAACCCTTAACTTGGCGTCTAAGTTGGAGAGTGGTTCATCCATGAGGAAAACCCGAGGATTGCGCACGATGGCTCGCCCCATTGCTACGCGCTGACGTTGGCCACCAGAAAGGTCCTTAGGGCGACGATCTAAGTAGTTTTCCAGACCTAGGAGTTTGGCGGCCTCGGTGACTTTCTGCTCAATCTCTGGCTTCGGCACCTTCTTGAGGGAAAGTGAAAAACCCATATTTTTAGCCACGCTCATGTGCGGATACAGGGCGTAGTTCTGAAACACCATAGCGACGTCACGTTCGGCTGGGTCCATATGAGTGACATCTTGACCGCCGATTCGGATGGTGCCGGACTCAACCGGCTCAAGGCCGGCGAGAGAACGTAAGGTGGTGGATTTGCCGCACCCTGAGGGTCCGACGAGAACCAGGAACTCCCCGTCCTCGATGTCAAGATGAAAATCCCGTACAGAGGGGGTGTCTGCACCGGGGTAGCGGATTGTGACGCTGTCGAAGCTAACCGAAGCCATGACTAAAAAGTATCAGACGCTGTTTCGGGGGTGGTCGCTATCACAACGCTTCTTGTTGGATTACCTATCATTCGATAGGGTAAGTAAGTGGTACCAATCACAATTAATAAATTACGGACTGAGTTGGAGAAAGGATAAGCGATGAGTAGCAACGAGACTAATGGGCATTCCGAAACGACTCCCCCAGAAACCGCGCGGTGGAAAGTCATAGGACCTGGGCTTGTAGCTGCTGCCACAGGTGTGGGTGGTGCTGATCTAGTAGCAACTCTGGTCGCAGGCCAAAGATTTGGTTATGCCCTGCTATGGGCATGCATAGTCGGAACGATTATGAAAATTGTGCTGGTAGAAGGAGTAGGTCGTTATACTCTGGCCACGGGAAACACTATCTTCCACGGTTGGCGTTCTCTTGGGGTATGGACCACGTGGTATTTCGCCCCCTATATCGTGATCTGGGGATTCGTCTATGGAGCGGCGGGTACCAGCGGGGTGGCGTTACCCCTTTCTGCGCTTTTCCCCGGAGTGGATCTGAAGATTTGGGCGGTCGTGGCAGGGCTTATTACCTTCGCTCTGGCTTGGTTTGGCCGATACCGCTTTATCGAAAAACTCATGTCCTTCATGGTGCTGGTGATGTTTCTTACTGTCGTGGGAATTGCCACGCTGTCCTTGAAACACCTCCCAGAGATACTGACCGGCCTGGTTCCCACGTTGCCGGAGAATTCCTTTATCTACGTGCTCTCTCTAGCCGGAGGAATTGGTGGAACCATCACTTTGGCAGCCTACGGTTACTGGTTCCGGGAAAAAGGCTGGCATGGTCCCCAGTGGATGAATATTATGCGCTGGGATAACACCGTAGCCTATGTAGTGACGGGTATTTTCGTGATCTCCATGCTCATCATCGGTGGTGATCTTCTTTATAACGCCAACATTGCCGTTCGGAGTCAAGAATCAGGGCTATTAGATCTTGCTACTGTTCTCCAGGAACGCTACGGAACTGTTGTGTGCAAGATCTACCTCATCGGCTTTCTCGCAGCCGCCTTTTCTTCCATCCTGGGGGTCTGGAACGGGGTGTCCCTCATGTTCGCGGATTATATTGGTCATCTCAAACAGCTCCCCCAGGATCATCACGATGTTCACGTCGGAGGCAAATACTTCCGGTTCTACGTCTTGTGGCTAACGTTCCCACCCATGTTGCTCCATTTCCTCGGGAAACCCACCTTTTTGATCTTGAGCTATGGAGTTCTCGGCGCCTTCTTCATGCCATTTTTAGGTTTAACTCTCTTGCTTTTGCTCAACACCAAACACACTCCTCAAAAATGGCGCAACGGATGGTTCGTTAATACTTTGATGATCATTATTTCGGCTTTATTCATCATGACCTGTGTCAACGAGCTCACCAAGGTCTTTGCTGGATAATCTGCATTCCCGGCACAGGAGTTCAGATCAATTGTGTCCGGAAGCAAAAAGCAATAGGAGAAGCGGAACAGGGGTGGGCAACTGATCTGGCAGAAACCGTGTGCCTTGTTGTGGCTGCGTTATGACAACAACCACAGTGAACCTCCCAGAGCTAGAATGCTGAGCACGAGTCCTAAGGCTGCAAAAGCTAACCAATTGACGGTCTCGCCGCGGCGTTTCATCTGATCTGCCCATAACAAGGTTGCTAACGACGCCCACGGGCTAATCACTGGGCCGGCGTTGACGCCCAGGAGCAACGCGAAAAGCGCAGAAGGCGAGTTCGCGGCGGGTTCTAGAGCTAGGTAGGCAGGAATATTGTTGATGAGATTGGCAGCAAGGGCTCCTGCTATTCCAAGTCCCCAGAGTTGCGAATGTCCGTCGAAGGATTGAAGCGGATGAAGAAGCAGATCTAGAAGTCCTAGTTTATGAATGAGGGCGGCCCAGGACGTTAAGGCAAAAATAAAAGCCATTGAGCCCCACGGGACTATATGAAAATTCACGCTGTGAGGGCGACAGACACGGGCAATAAGGCAGCTAGCGGCGGCTGCTATCCCAGCGCTGAGCCACACCGGGATGGGAGTGAGAAGGAAGGGGAGTAGGACCACTATGACGGTGGTGTGAGCGAGCACTTCAGGGGTGAGTGGAAAGCGGGGGACGCGGTGAGATGAATCCTCGTAACGAGCGGTGGCGTGATGGCTGGATGTGGTTATTCCGGCGAGAAGGAGCGGAGTTCCTGCTGCGATGAAGGCCAGATAACTAGCCGGGGCCCAGGAATAGGCCAAGAATTCAGATGTTGAGGAGATCAGACCAGTTTGTACTGCAAGGAGGTTAGTCAGATTAGAGATCGGCAGCAGCATGGATCCTAAATTGGCCAGCCAGATAACAGATAGTGCTGCTGGGAGCACCGGAATTCGGGTATTTCTTGCTAGGAGGATTGCTACCGGTGTGATAAGTACCGCGGTGGTATCCAAGGAAAAGAAGACGGTGGAAAAGAGGCTCAACAGCACTATAACTAGCCAGGTGCTCGCCGGGCGGCGGGGTTGAACACGAGAGAGCAACGCTTCGAAGGTTCCGGCGTCGGAGGAAATATTGACGATAATTGTCATAAAGCTGGCGAAGCTAAGCACCGCGAGGACTCGGGTAAGAAAAGATGTCGCTGCAGTACTATCGAGAAAACCAAGCCAGATGAGGGCTAGTGCGGCGCTAGCGCCCAAACTTAAGGGAAGTTTCACAGTCGGATATCGACCTTCTCCCGCTGGGCGATATCGTTGAGGCGTTCGGTGGACACCAGGCCGGAAACGACCACGATGCTGGCTTGGGCAGCTAGGGGGGCAAAAACCTGGTGCCAAAAATCAGCTGTGCTGTGCCAGCCGGGTGATAGGTAGCGTTTTCCGGCGCAGTAGGTGGGGTGTTGAGCGCCGGGCGGTGGGGCGGTGGTTGCACGGTAGGTGTCTACTAGCTCCTTGAGTGGAGGTACAGGCTGAAGAAATTGGTCGCCATAGAACCGGACCGTGGGCCCAAAGTCTATGGCTTCGGGGGTGGGAAGCTCCTTGCCGATTTCTGTTACTCCTCGACCAAAAGGATCATCGCTAAGCACAACGAGTTCTGCGCCGCTTTCTTTCGCTAAGTCAGCAACGGTGTCAGCCTCGGCTAAACGGCAGAACACGATATCGCCGTTGACTGGGCTGTCTACTGGGCACAGGGTGAAATCTATTCCGGCGGTGACGGCGCCGAGCGCAATAACCACGGCTTGCCATCCCACAGGCAATCGAAGTTCAATGGATGTCTCGCCTGGTTCAGCCTCAAATTCTTCACAGAGCATATTGCCAACCTTTGCCGCCCAGTTGTCTAAAGTCAGGGCGGAAAAGTCAAGCCGAGCTCCGGTATCTTCTTGGTACACCGTTAATCGGGGGGTGGCTGGATCATCGGCTAAGAGGTCTGCGAGCAAATCCATACTCTCAGGGTACGGTAGAAATTATGCCGGTGCCGATTCCCCATCCAGAAGACTTACATCGGTGGGATCAGGTAGCCCACCGTTGCGCTGCGCGCGTAGTCCGAGGGTATTCCACGAGTTTTGGGCTTGGGATTTCCTTACTTCCGCCAGCAGTCGCCCGAGATATTTGTCATCTTTATGCGGTCGTTCGTATCGCTGATGAGATTGTCGATGGTACCGGAACTCAAGCCGGATTATCCCCGACGGATATTCGGGCCGCACTGGATCACTATGAACAATGCGTTCTCCAAGCGCCGAGCCAGCGCTTCCATACTGACCCGATTATGCATGCCTACGCAGATACTGCGGCCCGCTGCCACTTCCCGGAGCACTTAATCCGCTCCTTCTTCAGCTCTATGCGTCAGGATATTTGCGTCGAACCTCAAGGCCATAGTTACAGCCCTGAGGAACTTTCACACTATATCTATGGCTCCGCGGAGGTCATCGGCTTGTTGTGCGTTGCAGTATTTGCAGCTCATGACTCCTCGGCACCGTGGGAAAAGGAGCGACAGGATCGGGTGAATACCGGAGCGCGGGCACTAGGGGCGGCTTTTCAAAAAATCAATTTTCTGCGCGATATCGGGGCTGATTATCAACAGTTACATCGCACCTATCTTCCCGGGATTAGTCCTGATGACTTCCACGAGGATGCTTTAGGCGATCTCTTGGTATCAATTACCAAGGATTTAGACAGCGCAGATTCCGCTATTAAAGATCTTCCTGCTTTTTCTCAACCTGCAGTAGCGTCAATCAGCGCTCTTTTTCGACGACTTCATGAGGAATTGTCTTCTCGAACTATCTCGGAGATTATGCAGAGTCGAGTACGAATTAGTAACGCTGAGAAATTAAAAATAGTTCTAAAAGCCGTTACGTATACCCAGTGGCGGAATTGTCGAAAGGGAAAATAAATAATGCCGAGGTCTCTTCAGCCGGGAACAAAAATTGTGGTGATCGGTGGCGGGGTGGCAGGCCTAGCTAGTGCTGCTTTGCTTGCTGATCATGGTGCGGATGTATGCGTCGTCGATAATGGACGTCGACCGGGAGGGCGAGCTGGGAAACTAGAGTTGGCTGACTACCCGGGTTTTCGTTGGGATACCGGGCCGTCATGGTTCCTGATGCCCGACGCGTTTGAACACTTTTATCAGCTTCTGGGAACCTCGATAGACCAAGAGCTCACCATGACGCACTTGGAGCCTGGGTATCGGCTTTTTCCGGAGAACGATCACCCCGTAGATATCCCGCGTGGTATTGAAGCTGTGGCTCAGTTAGCTGAGTCTTTCGAATCCGGGGCGGGACAGAAAATGCGAGAGTATTTGACCCTCGCTGGTGAAGTTTATGAGATCGCTTGCCAACGTTTTCTTTATACAACGTTCACGACGCCGGCGCCGTTTTTACACCCGATAGTGATCCGCCGGTTGGGATTGTTACTTCAATTACTGGGAAAAAGTCTAGAAAGCTGGGTTAATCAGAATTTCAACGACACCCGGCTTAGACAAATGCTGAAATATCCGGCGGTATTTTTATCCGGTGAGCCACGCTCAATACCAGCGCTCTATCACTTAATGAGTCACACTGATCTAGTTCAAGGAGTTCGTTACCCTCAAGGCGGTTTCGCCGCGGTCATCAATAGTCTTATCCGGCTGTGCCAGCAACGAGGAGTGACATTTCGGCTACGGACCTCAGTTCAAGAAATAACCTGGGAAGCCTCACGGTCAAAAAATCCGCTCCGCAAAGCTCATGCCACCGGAGTTAACGCCGAAGAACGAACACCCGACGGGCCACGGAAGATTCACCTCGACGCCGACTATGTGGTTTCTACCGTCGATCTTCATCACAGTGAGATGGACCTTCTTCCTGCTCATCTCCGGACCTGGAATAACAAGCACTTTCGTCGGGTCAACCCCGGTATATCAGCGGTCTTGGTCATGGCTGGAGTCACCGGTTCGCTCCCTGAGTTAGAACACCACAACCTCTTCTTTAGCCACAATTGGGAGGTTGATTTTGATCAAGTACGACGCCCATTACAGTTCCGCCCCGGTGAGGATCCAGTAGCGCATACTCCCTTTTCCCGATCGGTGTATGTGTCAAAAACGTCGGCCACGGAACACGATGTTGCACCAGCGGGGCATGAGAATCTCTTTATCCTCTTGCCGGTGGTTTCAGACCCTCGGCTAGGGCACGGGAATCTTCATCACCAAGAGGCGTCCGCGTCGGTGTCGTATATCCAAGATCAAGTTATTGAGTTGATTTCCCGACGAGCCAATATCCCAGATCTTCGCTCCCGGATAGTCATCGCCAAAACGTTGGGTCCAGCCGATTTCTTGGAACAGCATCATTCTTTCCATGGTGGTGCTATTGGGCCAGCCCACACCCTCGTGCAATCGGCTTTCTTCCGGGGTGCAGTTCGTAGTTCCGCCGTTGACAACCTCTTTTTTGCAGGAGCTACTACTCGCCCAGGAGTAGGGGTGCCTATGTGTTTGATTTCCGCAGAAAACGTGCTTAAAGCAATGACCGGGGACCGAACTTCCGGCCCCCGGAAAAGCAGGGAACAATGAGGTAGTTATTCCAAACTAATTCACGCAGCGTGGCCCGTTGCCGCCGGCGTCAATCTTGGGAGACTCTGGCAATTCTCCCATATCCGAACCTGGCTGACCCACGACGCTCTTTTCCTCGGCTGCACTTTCTTGCAGATCGCCATGAGGTCCGTGGTAGTCATTATGGGCAACGACGATAATGGTCCCCGGTTCGAGGGAGGAATTTTCTTTTACTTCAAGCCCGCCAAGGGCATTGGCGAGTTCATGGCCGGCGTCTTCGCTGCCAGGGGCCACGAGGATTTGGCTCGTGGAATACACCCCAGGGCGGGAATTTCCGGTTTCTACCACTTTTAGTCCATCGTCTTTAAGAACTTTGGCGATGGCTCCAGCGAGACCCGGAGTAGACCCAGCGTTGAGCACGTGGACCTGGGATGTCTTGACTGCGTCGCTGAATTTCTCGGCAGGTTGAGCCGTGGTGCTAGAGCTTTCCGTGTTGTCGTTGTTCGGATCGTTCTTATCGCCCAACAGGTTCTTCATGAATCGATGGACTTCATCGACGTTGACGGTAACGATGGATTCCCCATAGTCGCCCACACCATCCAGTGAAGTTACTGGGATAGTGTTGAATACCACATTTCCGCCGGCGAGGTCCTGGAGTTGGGTGGCGAAGCTGATGATATCCCAGCCATCATCGAGCACCACAGAGCGCTGCACGGCTTGTCCCATATCGGAGAGCTTGCTGGGGTTAGTGAGCGTGCCGGCGGCTAACACTTTGTTGACGAGCGAAGCCATATACGCTTGTTGGCGGACAATGCGATCGAGATCACCGCGGGGGAGACCGTGACGTTGGCGAACAAAGGCTAACGCCTGAGGGCCGTTGAGAGTTTGCTGTCCGGCTGGGAAGTTAGCGCCGGAGAATTCATCATTGACTGGGGCGTTAAGACAAACATCCACGCCCCCAACAGCGTCGGTGAGTAAGACGAAACCAACGAGGCCAACCTCGGCGTAGTGGTCGACTTCTACTCCGGTTAGGTTAGCCACTGCCTGGATCAGGGCTTTTCGGCCTGCAACTTTAGAGCGTTCTTCAATTTCAGCATCGCTGAGGTGTTGTCCGCCTTGGGCTGCTTCAGCTCTGAGGTGTTCTGCCTCGCTAGCCTTGTGTGCGGCATAAACCCCATTGATCTTCATATTGCCGTTTTCGCCATCTTTAATGTAGGTGTCTCGCGGAATAGAGACGGCGGTGGCGGAGGAACCATCGTTAGGGACCCGAATCACCATCATGGTGTCTGTGTTATCGGCTTCCTCATCACCGGCATGAAGCATGTCAATTTCTTCAGGGGTAAGTTGATTCCCCTGGGCGTCGGTACGGGAATCAGATCCCACCAGCAAGATGTCGGTAGCGCCGTCAGCGGCGTGCCCGCGGGAGCCTTTACCACCACCGAGTGCGAGGTTCCCCGCGTTAGCGACGTCATTTCCCACCCGTCCCACGGCATACCAGCCAACGCCAGAAATCAGTAGCACGCACACCGCTAGGACAGCGAGAACAACTTTCAGAGGTTTGGGGCCCGCCTGGGTTAGTGAGGTAGCAGCCGAGGGCGCTGCCTTGATATTCCTTATGGGACGCTGCGGCTCGTTCACTCTAGGCTATCTTCCTCATAGACAATGGTTGAATCTCCGGATTTCTCCAGAGAAGAATACTACTGGACAGACGCCCGGGTGGCGTAAACCAATATTTTGGGGCTCAACGGTAGGATCCAAAGATTGTGAGTATTACGTCTTCTGTGCTTCCGGTGATTACCGTAACGTATTCACCGGGGCGTTATTTACGCACATTCCTGGATTCATTGCCATCAGCAACGACACACAACATTGTGGTCATCATGGCGGATAATGGTTCGACGGATGGCGCGCCGGAAGCTGCACAATGTGACGACGTTATACTTCTTCCCACTGGGGGGAATATTGGTTATGGTGCGGCGATTAACGCTGCTCTTCGGGAAGTCGATCGTTTGGGTATCGGCAATGACTTCGTTCTTATCGCCAACCCCGACGCTGTTTTTGATCCCAACAGTATTGACCAGCTACTAGAGTGTGCCGCCCGGCACCCACGAGGTGCAGCTTTTGGTCCGCGTATTCGAGAAGCTGATGGCAGCACCTATCCTTCGGCTCGCGCCTTGCCCACTTTGAGTAACGGGATTGGACACGCGATCTTGGGTGGGATCTGGGTGTCGAACCCTTTTAGCCGTGCGTATAAAGATGATCTGAATATGGACCAGGAACGGGAAGCCGGGTGGCTTTCTGGGTCCTGTCTTTTACTGCGGCGGAGTGCGCTGAACGAAATCGGTGGCTTCGATGAGCGTTACTTCATGTATATGGAAGATGTTGATCTGGGAGATCGCCTCCGGCGCGCCGGGTGGACCTCGATATTTTGTCCCACGTCGGTTATTACCCACGCCAAGGGGCATGCTGCTGGGTCACGTCCACGCCTCACCCTGAAGGCACACCATGACAGTGCCTATCGCTATCAGGCGGATCGGCATCCACAGTGGTGGCAGGCTCCCCTTCGGTGGACGCTAAAACTAGGTCTGCAATTGCGTTCCGTGGTGGCGCTGCAATCAGAGTTGCGTCGGCGTAACCAAGATAATCATGAAGACAGATGAGGTGAAAAAGATCATGGCAACGATGGCTGATACCGATGCCGTCATTTTGGTGGGTGGGCGCGGCACCCGGTTGCGTCCGTTAACCGTCAACACCCCAAAACCGATGCTTCCCACGGCGGGTTACCCCTTCTTGCAGCATCTATTGGCTCGGATCAAGGCGGCCGGCATTGAGCATGTAGTGCTTTCTACCTCATATCGAGCTGAAGTTTTTGAGCAGTACTTCGGAGACGGCTCGGATTTTGGTCTCGACATTGAATATGTCGTGGAAGAAGAAGCCCTAGGAACGGGCGGTGGTATTCGCAACGTCTATCCTCGGCTTCGTCATAACACCGTGATGGTATTTAATGGCGACGTTCTGGCGGGAACCGATTTAGCTGCTTTACTGCGTACTCATCACCAGAAAAATGCGGATGTGACCATGCACTTGGTTCATGTTACGGATCCACGAGCTTATGGTTGTGTGCCTACCGATGAGGAGGGGCGCGTCCTGGATTTCTTGGAGAAAACCGAAGATCCTCCCACGGATCAAATTAACGCCGGGTGTTATCTATTCCGTCGGGAATTGATCAAAGAAGCTATTCCGGCTGGACGTGCAGTTAGTGTCGAACGCGAGGTTTTCCCACAGCTTTTAGCTAACGGGCATCGGGTTATTGGACATGCTGATACGTCCTATTGGCGAGATATGGGGCGGCCCGATGACTTTATCCACGGCTCCTCAGATTTAGTCCGTGGCATCGCCTACTCTCCTCTCCTCGCCGGACGAACTGGTGAATCCTTGGTAGATGACACAGCCGGTGTGCGAGAAGGCGTCATCCTATTTGGCGGCACAGTTGTGGGTCGAGGAACAGAAATTGGTGCTGGTTGCCGGATCGACAGCTCGGTGATTTTTGACGGCGTCACTATTGAACCGGGAGCCAAGATCGATAACTCCATCATCGCCTCTGGTGCAAGAATCGGCGCCAACGCGCGTATTAGTCACTGCGTCATCGGCGAAGGCGCCAATATCGGGGCCCGGTGTGAGCTTCAAGGTGGAATGAGAGTGTGGCCAGGAGTGGCAATTCCCGACAACGGAGTCCGGTTTTCTTCCGACGCATAGCGGCGTGGGCATCTGCGCTTAGGCTGAGAAACTACATCGGATGGTCTTTATCTGGTGTGGTGGGGTTGCCTAAAATTCGTCATCATCAGCAAGGTCTGGGCGCTATCTAAGGGCGGTCTAGGATGGTTCTTAGCTAAAGGTTAACCCCTTACTTTAAGGGTGGGTAGTAACAAAGTGGGGATGGCTCACCAGGTGATTGGAAAATTGTGCCTAAAAAATCCTGAACCACAATATCTAGTACCCCCGATAATACCCCCTAGGTGTGAAAATTGTGACTTGTGTGAAATGTGACGTGGGAGAAGGGGAGAATCTTGCTGGAATCACTCGGCGCGGGTTGACGATATGTAGGGTTGGGTGTGTAATCACAACGGTGTAAGGCGAATTCTTGACCGCCCCTCCTTGCGGACGGGGAGCAAGTGCGAAGCCGAAGGATAGTTGTTGAGCAACGGAGAAAGGACAATGGCGTGGATGATGTGACAGACAGCGCCGTTCTCCGTGTAGGCGCTGCCGCGGAACTAAGCCTCGAAGAGCTTTTTGGGGCTGTTGAACAAGAGTGGCAAGACCAGGCTCTCTGTGCCCAAACTGACCCGGAAGCTTTCTTCCCGGAGAAGGGCGGTTCTACCAGGGAGGCCAAAAGAATCTGCAAAGCATGTCCGGTTCGGGATGAATGCCTAGAATTTGCCCTGGAACACGATGAACGTTTCGGAATATGGGGTGGCCTTTCGGATCGTGAGCGTCGCCGACTAAAACACCAGATCAGCTAATACTCAAACCGGGGATCTATATCTCGGGGATCGAGATTGAGGTACACCGCAACGAGGTGACTCAGAACTGTCGACAGTAAATCTCGGCGATCAACTACGTCCTGGGCGCGTTGTTCAATGGGTTTGCGAAAGAGAACGAGCCGAGCCCTTGTGGGAAACCCGTGGGAATCTACTCCAGCGGGAATGATGCGGCCCAACGGGACTGGGCCATCGGCAAAAATTTCCTCAGGAAGGACAGTCATATCGGCACTGAGTCTCATGCGGGGAATGGTGTCTACGGCAATGTCTAAGCCCTGGAGCTGATCAGCAAAGGCTTGCTGAATGGGGGCATAAGCTTCTAAAACGAGGGCGTCAAATTCTTCTCGGGGACTGCGAGAACGCGGAGCGTTTCGGGGGAAAAGCGGGCCACGGAGGCCGCGGCCGTGGCGGTCGCGAGAAGCAGAGGAAGGCATGGTTGTTAGCTTAAACCTGAGCGCGAAACTCGGCTTTAAGGCACGCGGGGGTTGAAAAGCTCAAGTAGAAGTCTAGACTTGAGGATCGTGAGTCAATTTCGCCGCTGTTGTCGCCCTGGGTGTAACCGTCCCGCTGTTGCCACACTGACCTATGCCTATAGTGAATCAACCGCGGTCGTCGGTCCGCTTGCCGAGTCGCCGGATCCACATAGTTGGGATCTGTGTGCTGAACATGCAGAGAAAATCACCGTTCCCTTGGGGTGGGAGATGCTGCGGGTAGATCGCATTGATGATGAGGATGACGATGACTTGACTGCTTTGGCGGAGGCGGTACGGGAAGCCGGACGTGGCCGCCCGCGCAGCGGTCTGGTGAGCGTAGAAGATCACTGGTCTGATCCAGAAACCTCCAGTCATCCGGTGCATCGTCTCAAGCGATTGGCGAAACAAAAAACTACTCGACGTGGCCATCTTCACGTGGTGCCGGATCTAGATGACGGCGATTAGACCGGTACACTAATCGGGTTAAGATTCCCCGCGTGATAAGGAAGTGACCCGGATTATGTACTCTCGCGAAGAGCTAGCTGACGTTATCAAGGCTTATGATGTGCGCGGTGTGGTCGGAGATGTATTCGACGAAAATCTGGTGCGCGATATCGGTTCCGCGCTGGGGTGCCTACTCCGGGAAGAAGGGGAACAGACCCTCGCCATCGGGCATGATATGCGCGAAAGCTCCCCGCGCTTGGTGGAAGCATTGATCGAAGGAGTCCTACCGCAGGGTATAGATGTCGTGGACTTGGGGCTGACTTCAACTGATGAGCTCTATTTCGCGTCCGGTTCTTTGCACTGTGCCGGAGTAATGTTTACTGCCAGCCACAATCCAGCTCGTTACAACGGGATGAAAATGTGCCGAGCAGGGGCTCGCCCAATTGGGAAAGACACTGGGTTAGATGCCATGTGCACCATGCTGGTGGAAGGAATTCCACCCTTTTCTGGCCAACCAGGTCAGCGTCGGGAACTTAATGTGCTGACCGCCTATGCTGATCACGTGAAATCCTTAGTGGATCTTTCATCCATGCGACCTCTCGTAGTAGCAGTTGATGCGGCAAACGGAATGGGGGGATTGACTGTTCCCGCCGTTTTCGAGGGTCTTCCTATTGAACTCAAACCACTATATTTTGAGCTCGACGGCACCTTCCCCAACCATGAAGCTAATCCCCTAGAGCCAGCTAATCTTCGTGATTTGCAGGAATTTGTCCAAGAAACGGGTGCTGATATTGGCTTAGCTTTTGATGGAGACGCTGATCGTTGTTTCGTGGTTGATGAGTTAGGGCAACCGGTTAGTCCATCGGCTATCTGTGCACTTATCGCTGAACGTTATTTAGCGACCCGCCCAGGGGCTACCATTATCCACAACCTTATTACATCTCAATCTGTTCCAGAAACCATCGCCCGCAATGGTGGTGTTGCGCTGAAGACCCGGGTGGGGCATTCCTTTATTAAGGCTGCGATGGCAGAATCAGGGGCAGTTTTCGGTGGGGAACATTCTGCCCACTATTACTTCACCGAGTTCTACAATGCCGATTCCGGAATTTTAGCGGCACTTCACGTTCTTGCTGCGTTAGGTTCTCAATCTAAGCCATTATCCGAATTAATGGCTTCCTACCAGCATTATGAGGCGTCGGGAGAAATTAACTCCACTGTCAACGATCAGCAAGAAAGAGTTGACGCCGTGTTGGACGCCTTTAAGGAGCGGATAGCTTCAGTGGAACGATTGGATGGGGTAAGCGTAAAACTCCAAGGAACCCCAGCTTGGTTCAATATTCGCGCTTCCAACACTGAGCCCTTGCTCCGGCTCAACGTCGAGGCTCGCTCGCGCTCAGAGGTAGAGGACTTGGTATCGGAAATTCTCAGCATTATTCGAGCCTAAACCGCTAACCTAGGAGGGCATGGAACCCCGAGACGATAACCCAGAGTTTTTTGAGCTGGCCTACGAGGGTGCGCAGATTCGCGCCCTCGCCACCGAGATTGCCGGGGGAAAGTGGAAGAAATTCGCGGAGTTTCAGCTCCGAAGTTTGATTGTTCTCTGTTTCGGAGACGTGGCTGAAGCTGCCGCCCACAGCGTGCTCGACCGGTTGGCGCCACTAGAGTTCCCCGTAGTTATTAGCCGACGTCTTCCTCACTACACCGGGGCCTTAGATGTGGTCCTCGTTCTTGGCGAGCAAGACCCCATGGAAAGACTGCACGTTGTTCAGTCAGCGCATGACCGAGGTGCTTTAACCGCGCTCATCGACAGCGGAATGCAGGGGGTAGCTGAGGAAGCGCCTTCGGCTACTTTGCGATTAGGCACCCCACTGGGAAGCGGCGTTGTGGAATCTCCACTTCGTTATGCCGGGGCAATCTATTCCAGTTATCAGCTTTTGCGTGGAGACTACAGTGATCTTGGCGCAGAACTTTATCGAGTAGCAGATGCAGTGGATCAGGAATTAGCCAACCTGGCTCCCTCGGTTAGTTACTCGGAGAATGCTGCCCGGCAATTAAGGAATCTGGCCACCGAATACGCCATCATCCACAGCGGTCAACTCAGCATAGCCCGAATGGTATCTGCCTTATGGGCTGCATGTGGATTACATTGCTGTGCACTAAGCCGGCCGGAACTGTGGAAACGCCTACGCACCCAGCCGCAACCGGACATCTTCCATGACCCATACGTGGATCCAGAAGCTACGGTGTTACCCTCGAAGGTTGTGATGTGGGGAGCCTACCCCACAGAAGCCGAAGCGGAATTAGGCTCCACCCGGGTGGAAAACGCCACCCAGGTGAATACTGGTTCGCTGGAAGAATTATTGATTTTAGTTGTCCGTGGCTTTTCTGCCACGACTTATTCTGTTAGTCCGGAGGACTGTTAAATGCAGCAGCTTGATGGAACGATCCGCAGTTACCCCTGGGGTTCGCGCACCATGCTCGCAGCACTGCAGGGGCGTCCTGTTCCCGCTGATCGCCCCGAAGCTGAACTATGGCTAGGGGCACATCCGATGAGTCCTTCGACAGTGGCAGGAAGGCCACTCACCGAAGTGATAGCCCAGGACCCGGAAGGATGCCTAGGGCGGCGGGTCGCCCAGCGGTTTGATAATAAATTACCGTTTCTGTTAAAACTGTTAGCTGCTGAAGAACCGTTATCCTTACAAGCGCATCCTTCCTTAGCGCAGGCTCAGGATGGTTTTACTCGTGAAAACGAGCAAAATATTGATGTGCGCGACCCTAAGCGCAATTATCGCGACGCTAACCACAAGCCTGAATTAACTGTTGCTCTGAGCCCATTCAAGGCGATGGCTGGTTTTCGCCCCTTAGCTCTCACCCGAGAACTCCTAACAAGTTTGAACTGCCCGGAGCTAGATCGCTATCTCGCGATGGTGGACGCCCCGTCAGAGGATCCTGAAGTTGAAGAAGAGAATCTTCGAGCACTCTTTACCACATGGATTACTATCCCTACGGGGGTACGAGAGACATTAGTGGCTGCCATTATTCGCGCAGCGAAAAACTATCAGCCTCAGAAAAATTGGATTGATGAGGTGATCTCTAACTTATTGCTGCTCCAGGAGCGCTACCCAGGAGATAGCGGAATACTGGGTGCGCTGTTGCTCAATCATCTCACCTTGGAACCCAGAGAAGCCATCCACCTGGCTGCGGGACAGCTCCACGCCTATATTCATGGTCTAGGGGTAGAGATTCAGGCAAATTCAGACAACGTGTTGCGTGGGGGACTGACCAGTAAATACGTGGATGTTCCTGAACTTGTTCGGGTTCTTGATTTCCATTCTTTGGCTGATCCTCGGACAAACCCGGTGCACCTCCCAGATCAGCCGGGAGAAATCTATCACGTTCCTATCCCAGATTTTGTCTTGCACCGGATCGCGCAGGCAGAAGACATCACCATCGATTTTGATGGGCCAGTTATCGGTTTATGCACCGCCGGTATCCTTAACCTCCGCACCCAGGGTGCACCTGCAAGCGATGAATCCGAGCTTCAACTTCATCCTGGGCAAGCAGTGTGGATCCCGGCCGATGATCCAGCAATCACACTCAGTGGTGGGGGAGAATTCTTCATCGCAACCGCCTAAAAGTTATCCGTACAGGCAGTTGCGATCTCCTACTAAGAGGTCGGTGAATCGGTAGTTTGCGTGCCCGAGTCAGGTGAGGAACTCGGTGGCAACGCCGAGGTTGATGCTGGAGTCGAAGTAGGTTGCTGCTCGGTCGTGGGGGGAACAGGCGACGTATTTGGCTGATTCGGAGTCGTCGGTACCGGCGAGGGTGGCGAGGTAGGTGGTTGAATCGGCTCCGGCGTAGGCTTCGGGCTCGGATGAGGCGGTGTAGTCGGCTGAGGCTCAGGCTCCGGAACCTTGGAAGGGGAGGATCCATCGGTTGCCTGCGTCAGGCTACTATCAGGTCGATACACCCTAGTTGGTGTTACTATCCGATGTGTCCGCGGTAACCAGGCGTTCGGAGGAAGATAGGGGTCATCACTCGGAAGCTCTTGATGTAGAGACTGAGTCCGAGCCTTGTTCTCCTGATCTTGGTCCACAGCTTCCGGTGCGCTGGAGTGGAAGGTGCTGGTTCGGCTCGTCGAACTAGCTTCGGCAATAGGATCAGGTTGAGGTTTTTCTGGATTAGTGGTGAGCCACACCATCAACCCCACAAGGAAAGCCAAACTTAGCCCCGAGACAATGAAAATAACAACTCCGTGGTTGCTATTGTCTGAGGGCTGCGTCTGCGTGCTTGTCTGAGAAATAATGCTTCGCCTTTAAAAATGGGAGATGGTGATACTGCCAAGACCCGGAAGAATATCCGGTTTTGAGGGGGTTGGGGAAAGCTGAGGCGATTCTGGTGTAGGAGATTGATTCCCGGCACCAGATTGTTGGTGGCCTTGGCTTCCAGGGATTCCCGGGATATTGCTGGGAATCTGAAGATGATGGAGAACCTCCGGGATCGGCCCCTTATGTCCGCCATTGGGGGTGGTTTGAGTGGCAGAAGGAACGGGAGATCCCGGATTGACTGGTCGGTAAACACTGGTTGGAGCAGCAGCGGCAGGGGCTGGAGAGACCCAAGCATGAGGTGCTAAGAACGGATCCTCGCTATAAACAGTGGTGGGGGGTACTACTTGCGGAGAACTGCCACTATTTGTCTCAGTAGGGACCACAGTTGTTCGAGAAGAGGAATGCTGAGCTGGAGAAGAACACGTATCCGTTGCGTTGAGCGGGACTGATTTCATGACTTCAGAGTTGTTATGGGGAGTGCTCAGTTGCCATACCCCTAAGCCAGCAATCCCCGCGAAGAGAATTCCGCCAGCAACAAAAACCGCCACGCGGCGGTTGGTGGTGGGGCTAGGATTATTGCTCAAAATACGTTCCTGATAATCATGATTGGGTAACAATTCTATAACTTAGCAGTCTTTGTGAAAAAAGGAAACCAAAATATACATGCTTTTTGCTGTGGTGTGGTAGAGAGTTCCGGGCTCAGGGGAGGGAAGGTCTACAGTGGTAGAGGTTGAGCCGATAAATAACTCAAAAGAGCACTCTGCTCACGGCGTGATCTGGTTGAGGAGGAAAACCACCAATGACGAAGTCTTTTGATTTCAAAGTTAAAGACCTGACACTGGCGGAATCTGGGCGGCATCAAATTCGCTTAGCGGAACATGAGATGCCGGGCCTCATGGAGCTGCGCCGAGAATACGCTGAGGAACAACCCCTAAAAGGTGCGCGCATCGCCGGCTCTATCCACATGACGGTACAAACTGCGGTGCTGATTGAAACATTGACCGCCTTAGGGGCCGAGGTTCGATGGGCCTCCTGCAATATTTTTTCCACTCAAGACGAAGCTGCAGCCGCGGTCGTCGTCGGACCGGGAACCCCGGAAGATCCGCAGGGAGTTCCGGTTTTTGCCTGGAAAGGAGAAACCCTAGATGAGTACTGGTGGTGTCTCAACCAGGTGTTTAGCTGGGGAAATGGGATAGAACCTAATATGATCCTGGATGATGGCGGGGATGCCACCATGGCGGTGATTAAAGGGATGGAATATGAAAAGGCTGGGGTGGTGCCTTCTCATGAACCGACAGATTCTGATGAACACATCGCCTTTCTCGGAATGTTGCGGGAGGCCTTGGATCACGATCCGGGTAAATGGACTCGGATTGCTGAGGAAGTCCGGGGTGTGACAGAGGAAACCACCACCGGGGTGCACCGCCTCTACCACTTCGCTGACCAGGGACTTTTGCCATTCCCTGCGATGAATGTCAACGATGCCGTGACGAAATCGAAGTTCGACAATAAATACGGCACCCGTCATAGTCTAATCGATGGTATTAACCGTGCTACCGATATGTTGATGGGCGGGAAAAATGTGCTTATTTGTGGCTATGGTGATGTTGGTAAGGGGTGTGCGGAAGCCATGAAGGGGCAGGGCGCCAGGGTGAAAGTTACCGAGGCTGACCCCATTAACGCTCTCCAGGCCCTGATGGAAGGTTTCCCTGTCGTTACTGTGGATGACGCTATTGGAGAAGCCGATATTGTTATCACTGCCACCGGAAATCTGGGGGTTATTAACTTTGATCAGATGTTGAAGATGAAAGATCATGCGGTGCTGGGCAATATTGGGCACTTCGACAATGAAATTGATATGGCCTCACTACTTCACCGCGATGATGTTGAGCGGGTCAATATCAAACCTCAGGTTGATGAATTCACCTTGCCCAATGGGAGAAGCATAATTGTGCTTTCTGAGGGGCGCCTATTAAACCTCGGTAACGCCACTGGCCACCCCTCCTTTGTGATGAGTAATTCTTTTGCAGACCAGACTATTGCGCAAATTGAGCTCTACTGCAACGGGGACAATTATGACAATGAGGTGTACCGGCTACCGAAGATTCTGGATGAGAAAGTTGCCAGAATCCATGTCCAAGCCTTAGGCGGGACTCTGACGGAGTTGACGAAGGAGCAAGCAGAATATATTGGTGTGGACGTAGCTGGCCCCTATAAGCCAGAGCATTACCGTTATTAAGAACAATTAAGGGCGAGCAGACGGCATGATAATTTGCATCGAAGGTATTGATGGAGCTGGGAAAAATACCCTGGTTCAGGCGCTTGTTCAACAGGTAGACGCTGAGGTTTTAGCTTTTCCTCGATACC
Source organism: Corynebacterium poyangense (assembly GCF_014522205.1). Taxonomy (NCBI): domain Bacteria; kingdom Bacillati; phylum Actinomycetota; class Actinomycetes; order Mycobacteriales; family Corynebacteriaceae; genus Corynebacterium; species Corynebacterium poyangense. Next base: position 674,198 of record NZ_CP046884.1, read on the forward strand.
AGGACTCAATAGCAGCTCAGCTTGCCGCCCACGCTCTTCATGGGGAGATGGGGGATATGGCTGATTCCCCCTACGCCATGGCCACTCTTTTTGCGCTTGATCGTCACGGTGCTCGGTCCCAGCTCTTGCCTTTCGCTGGGACTCAGGACCGGCTTATTGTGCTGGATCGTTATGTGGCGTCGAATGCGGCCTATAGCGTGGCTCGCACCGGGAATCCTGATCTCGCATCCTGGGTGTACCACCTTGAATTTGAACAATTAGGTTTACCCACCCCTGATTTGCAAATCCTTCTTACTACAGAGCCGGAAGTGGCCGCCCAGCGGGCACAGCAGCGAGAGATAGCGGATCACACCCGGAATCGGGATCGTTATGAACGAGATTATGGTTTGCAAAAGCGGACCTACCAGGCTTATCTGGAGTTAGTGAGGCAGGAATGGGGGAGTCCATGGTTGGCTACGACCGCCGCTAAGGATATCCTGCAAAGGATCCCCCACGGTTTACTCCGTTAAATTCCCGCATATTGAGAGTGAGGTCACAATGGCAGCAAAGATCCTCGTCGTTGACGATGACCCAGCCATCTCCGAAATGCTGACCATCGTTTTAGAATCCGAGGGTTTTGAAGCAATAGCGGTTATGGATGGCGCCCAAGCGGTTCCTGTTTTTGAGCAAGAACAACCTGATTTAATCCTACTTGACCTCATGCTTCCCGGCATGAATGGGATTGATATCTGCCGGATGATTCGGCAGCGCTCCTCCGTGCCCATTGTGATGCTGACCGCGAAAACCGATACCGTCGATGTGGTTCTCGGCTTAGAAACCGGGGCAGATGACTACATTACGAAACCTTTTAAACCGAAAGAGCTGATTGCTCGGGTGCGAGCTCGGTTGCGCAGTCAAGACAGTGCCCCGAGCGAGGTTTTGGAAGTCGGTGACTTAACTATTGATATCGCCGAGCACACCGTGAAACGAGGCGGAGAAGAAATTTCTTTAACCCCGCTAGAGTTTGATCTGCTCTTAGAAATGGCTCGACGCCCCCGTCAGGTTTTCTCCCGTGAAGAACTGCTAGAAAAGGTGTGGGGTTATCGCCATTCCACTGATACGCGGCTGGTCAATGTTCATGTTCAGCGACTCCGCTCGAAAATTGAACAGGACCCAGAAAACCCGCGCATTGTTCTCACCGTCCGGGGTGTGGGTTATAAAACCGGTGACGGTGTGGTGGGCGAACACGGCTAATCGTGAAAGCCATAAAAGCAACCTTGCTCCAGGCTCGAGACCGGGCTCTGGAAAGTTGGCGTACGTCTCTGCAGCTCCAAGTTATCGGCTCTATCTTCATCGTCTCCGCAGTGGTGATGATCCTCATTGGTGTGGGATTAGTTAGCTTAATTGCCCAGAGCCTCATCAATGCCAAGCTAGATATTGCAAATTCGGAAATTGATCGAGCCAGGGTTTCCGTCGAACAACAAATAGATGCCACAACATCGTCCAGTTCTTTGCAAGTGCGCCTCAATTCAGCTCGAGCCACATTGACTGCCCGGAGCGGCTCCGGGTCAGAGGCAGCGGCTGTCTATGAGCCCGTCTTGCTTGTTCCCAATTCTGATAATCCGCCCAGTACGTCGCCAGAAGGGTATAAAATCCCAGATCAACTGGTGCATTTTGTGGAGGAAGGGCAAGTCTCCTACCAATTTTCCACTATTGAGCGTTCAGATGGGTCCACCTACAAGGCACTTATTGTCGGATCACCGACGGCCACGGATATCCCCGGACTGCAGGTATATCTGGTGTTATCCCTCGAACAAGAAGAATCTACCCTGGCTATGATGCGTGGTTTGCTGTCTGCCGCGGGCATGGCTGTGGTGGTGCTTTTAGTGGGCATTACCTGGTTGATGGCTAATCAAGTCACCGCGCCGGTGCGCTCGGCAAGCCGTATTGCTCAGCGTTTGGCCGACGGGCATCTTCGGGAACGCATGGTGGTCAACGGGGAAAATGAAATGGCCCGTCTAGCGTTGAGTTTTAATACCATGGCTGAGTCTTTGTCGGCGAAGATTCAACAGCTTGAGGAATACGGTGACCTGCAACGGCAATTTACCTCGGATGTTTCTCATGAGCTTCGCACCCCATTGACTACGGTGCGCATGGCTGCGGACATGATTGCAAGCCAGGCTGAGGAGATGCCGGCTCATACGCGTCGAGCTTCAGAACTCATGACTCGTGAATTGGATCGTTTTGAAGCTTTACTCGCAGATCTCTTGGAGATTTCGCGCCATGATGCAGGAGTTGCAGATCTTTCTGAGTCGCAGCTTGATCTTCGATCCTGCATCCAAGCGGCGTGGCAACAGGTTTCCCACCTGTCGGACAAACTATCTGTGGAAGTAAATTTCCACCTCCCTGATTCCCCCGTCATGGTCTCCGCTGATTCTCGACGCATCGAACGGATTTTGCGTAATCTGCTAGCCAATGCTCTTGATCATTCCGAGGGAAGACCTATCGACGTGGAAATGAAAGCCAACGATCAAGCAGTAGGCATTATCGTTACAGATCACGGGGTTGGCCTAAAACCGGGGCAAGAGGAACTCGTCTTTAATCGTTTTTGGCGGGCCGATGCCTCTCGCGTCCGGCACTCTGGGGGAACTGGCCTAGGGTTAGCCATCGCCCGAGAAGACGCGCAACTTCACGGCGGAACCTTAGACGCCACCGGCACTTTCGGCGTAGGCTCTACTTTCCGTCTGATAATTCCGCGCACTCCAGGTGGAGAGATCAGCGACACCCCCATTGACCTCACCGCGCCGGAGCCGCCCCACGTCATCGACCAACCTGTTCTTCCAGAACTCGAGCGTGAAGAGGAGCCCTAAGATGAATGTCCGACGCCCATTCTTAGCGCTACTATGCTCCAGCGCGCTGTGCTTAGCCGGCTGCAACTCTTTGCCAGGTAATTCTGAACCTCAAGTACTACGCAAGTTCGAATCCTCTCAGGAAGAACCAAGTGCTATTAGCCCCATTGCCGGGCGAGAACCCGATTTGCTTGTGCGGGATTTCTATGCTGCTTCGGCACGCCCTACCGGGGATTATTTATCTGCGCGGAATTTTATGACCGCGGAGGCATCTCAGCGGTGGAATCCTAGGGAGTCCACGTTGGTGGTTAATCGGATAGATCTCACCACCCAACCGGGGGCTGACAACAGCACTCATTCCTATAAAATTCGCGGCGATGTTATTGGTCGCTTGGAATCAGACGGGACGTATCGGCCAGAGAATTTTCTGTACGAAGCCGATGTCAAGTTGCAGCAGGTTGATGGCGAATGGAGGATTTCTTCTCTTCCCAATGGCTTAGTGCTAGAAAGGTCGGAATTAAGAAACCAATACCAACCGCATGAGCTCTATTATTTTGACACGACGGGGAAGGTTTTAGTTAATGACCGTCGCTGGGTGTATTCCGCTAATGATTCGATGAATACCACCCTGGTGTCTTTGTGGGCGCAAGGTGCTAGTGAAATCCTTAAACCGGCGGTGAATGCTCACTTACCTAAAGACGCGGAATTTATTGGGGCTGAAGACCAAACCTACCGATTTAGCGGTTTAGCTGGCCTAGATCAGGGTGAAAGATTGAAACTAGCAGCGGAACTGGTATGGACGCTTTCTGCGGCTAGAATCCCTGGGCCTTATGGTATTGAGGCTGATGGGCAGCCACTTTTAGATTCCTACGACAAATACAGCACTGATGATTTCGCGGAGTATAATCCGGCAGTTTATGCCGGCTCGGATCCAGCCCTCTATGCGCTCACAGATAAGAATTTATTCCAAGTAACGAATAATGGTTTAGAAGACAAGAATATCGCTGTGGCCCATAGCGGCGATATCCGTTCAGCAGCCATTAGAGCAGATCACAGTGCAGCCATTGTGCGCAGTGATGGGGATAAGAATAGATTATGGGTGGGGAAAATCGACGCCCGTCTTGATCCGTCGTTGAGCGCTAGTTCCCTCACGACGCCCACCTTTGAATATGATTCTTCTGCGGTGTGGGTGGTAGCCGAGGGGCGTCGAGTCACCCGTATTGTCCGGTCCAGCACCACGGGAGAATTAGCCGAAAGTGTGGTTGACACCACCGATCTGAAGAAACTTGACGGGGATATCTCTGTTCTCCGGCTTTCACACGATGGGACCCGGGCAGCTTTTGTGGTGGCTGGAAAACTCTATACCGCGATTGTTCAGCGACCGGCTGCGGCAGAACGGCGTCTCACCCAAGTTATTGAGATCGCTCCACAACTAGGCGACTCTGTTTTGGCGGTGGACTGGCAATATGATGGGTCCTTGGTGGTTGGCACGTCCACTCCCGATAATCCCGTCTGGCGGGTAGAACTTGATGGCTCGGCGGTGACCTCTTTACCCTCAGGTAACCTCACCGCACCGGTGGTGGCTGTTGCTGCTTCACCATCAATGCTTTATGTCACTGATTCTCATTCCACCCGTCAGCTTCCTATTGGTGGTGAAGGAGGATTTTTCTGGCGGGAAGTCCCAGGTCTGCAAGGGGTGCGCTCGGCACTTACCGTCGCCAACTAGGGGGTTTGTGAGAGAATCATAAAAACAAAAAGGGGGGTCTTATGGAGTTATTTGTGCCACGGTGGTGCGCGGGGTGTCGCCAACCGGGGAGTGTGTTGTGTGCCGATTGTCAGGAGCAGCTTCGACGTATTCCGCAACGCATTACTCCGCGGGTAGATCCACACTGTCCGGTGTTTTCGTTAAGCCCGTGGAATGGACCGCATCGAGAAATTGTCCTGGACATGAAGGAACGAGCGAATCGGGCGATTCGTCCTTATGCAGGAGCAGTGATTGGTTCTGCGATTAGTTACCTTCAAGCGCGAGGGGAGTTACCTCATCGGCTGACTCTGGTGCCGGCTCCAACTTTGCCTAAGAATGCGCGACGCCGTGGCGGAGACCATATCACCGATATTTGCCGATTTAGCGGTTTTCCGACGAAAGTCGCTCTGCGCCATTCGGGGGTGCAGGATTCCGTGGGGCTGAGTGCGAGTCAACGACGTACAAACCTGAGCGGGGGTATCCGGGTGTACCCCTGCTTAGCAGAAATTTCCACGGAAGTTGTCCTGGTGGACGACGTGGTCACTACCGGGGCCACCCTGGCTGCGTCAACAGAAGTCCTGGTCAGCGGTGGTGTGCGAGTCAGGGCAGCACTGACCCTAGCCTTTGCCTGATGGCCGGAAAGTAAATATCAGGGGTACAGTTGTGGTGAATCGAGATTCCGTCCGACACGGAGGTAGGAAGCAGATGACTACACCTGCTGAGAACACTGATGCCCTGAGCCCCGAGATCCAGGTGTCCATTACTGGACGCAATGTGGAAGTCCCGGAGCACTTCGCAGATCGGGTCAAATCTAAGTTGGCAAAGATCGCCCGCTTGGATCCCACCTTGACTTTCTTCCACGTCGAACTTCAGCATGAGCCCAACCCGCGCCGGGAGGCTCAGTCTGATCGCATCCAGATCACAGCGACTGGAAAGGGCCATTTGGCTCGTGCAGAGGCAAAGGAAGATAGCTTCTATGCGGCACTGGAAACAGCGCTCGCCAAGATGGAGCGGTCTTTGCGGAAAGTGAAGGCGCGTCGGTCTATTGCCCGTTCCGGTCACCGTGCCCCAATGGGGACGGGACAAGCAGCTGCTGAATTAGTCAACGAAGCTAAAGAAGCCCGGGATAACGTTGGGAAATATGATGTTGACCCCTACGAGGGGTCCGTTGAAGACGCAACCCCAGGTCAGGTAGTGCGGACCAAGGAACACCCTGCCACCCCCATGAGTGTGGATGACGCTCTTTCTGAAATGGAATTGGTAGGCCATGATTTCTTCCTCTTTGTGGATGAAGAAACCGGTCGTCCGTCAGTGGTGTACCGTCGCCACGCCTATGACTACGGATTAATTGCGCTGGCTGAAGAAGGCTAAGCAGAGCGCGAAAACTGGGCCGTCATCACAGAAGTTGTGGTGGCGGCCCGGTGCTTTGTCACAATTGTGGAGGTTGGGTGCGTACAATGTGCCACGACCTACTTGAACTCAGACAGAAGTGTTAAGGACCGACATACGTGTTTGGACTATCGAAGCTGCTCAGAGCCGGTGAAGGCCGAGTACTTAAGCGACTACGCAAAATTGCTGATGATGTCATCGCCTTAGAAGATGACTACGCCAAGCTCAGCGATGAGGAGCTTAAAGCCAAAACTCAGGAATTCCGGGACCGCATTCAAGCCGGAGAAACCGTCGATGACCTGCTTTTAGAAGCTTTTGCTACTGCCCGCGAGGCCTCCTGGCGGGTGTTGGGTCAAAAGCACTATCCGGTTCAGGTCATGGGTGGTGTTGCGCTTCACTTCGGCAACGTCGCCGAAATGCGCACGGGTGAAGGAAAAACCCTCACCTGTGTTCTTCCTGCCTATCTCAATGCTTTAGAAGGTCAGGGCGTGCACGTCGTCACGGTCAATGACTACTTAGCTAAGCGTGACGCCGAGTGGATGGGACGTGTTCACCGCTTTTTAGGCTTAGATGTGGGTGTGATCCTGTCTGAGATGCGCCCAGAGGAGCGTCGTGCTTCCTATGCGGCAGACATCACCTACGGCACCAATAATGAGTTCGGCTTCGATTATCTGCGCGATAATATGGCTCGCAGTTTGGAAGATTTGGTTCAGCGCGGTCACCACTATGCCATTGTGGATGAGGTGGACTCGATCCTCATCGATGAGGCACGAACTCCACTTATTATCTCCGGGCCAGTGGATGGATCCTCGCAGTTCTACACTGTTTTCGCCCAGTTGGCGCCGAGGATGCAAGAAGGCATTCACTACGAAGTTGATCATCGTAAACGAACTGTCGGCATCCTGGAAGATGGCGTAGGTTTCGTGGAAGATCAACTAGGCATTGACAACTTGTATGCTCCAGAGCATTCCCAGTTGGTGAGTTACTTAAATAACGCCATCAAAGCCAAGGAATTATTCACCCGTGACAAGGACTACATTGTCCGCGGTGGAGAGGTGCTTATTGTGGATGCGTTCACTGGGCGTGTCCTGTCTGGTCGTCGCTATAACGAGGGAATGCACCAGGCCATAGAGGCCAAAGAGGGCGTCGAGATTAAAAATGAGAACCAGACTCTCGCCACGATTACGCTGCAGAATTATTTCCGGCTCTATGAAAAACTGGCCGGGATGACGGGTACTGCGGAGACTGAGGCTGCGGAGTTGCACCAGATTTATAAGCTCGACGTTGTTTCTGTGCCGACGAACCGCCCGAACGCTCGTGAGGATTTAGCCGATCGGGTATACAAGACTCAGGAAGCGAAGTTCGCAGCCGTGGCGGACGACATCGCGGAACGTTCAGCTAAGGGGCAGCCCATTTTGGTGGGTACTACTTCGGTAGAGCGCTCCGAGTATCTCTCACAGCTCCTGCAGCGCCGGGGGATCAAGCACAACGTGCTTAATGCTAAGCAGCATGACAAAGAAGCTGAGATCGTGGCTCAGGCGGGACTACCCGGTAATGTCACCGTCGCTACCAATATGGCGGGTCGCGGTACCGATATTGTTTTGGGTGGTAATCCCGATATTTTATTGGATATTAAGTTGCGGGAACGTGGGCTTGATCCAGTAGAAGATGAGGAAGCCTATCAGGCTGCGTGGGATGAGGAACTCCCCAAGGTTAAAGAACGCTCCCGGACTCTAGCGGAGAAGGTGTGTGAAGCCGGCGGCTTGTATGTTCTGGGTACTGAGCGCCATGAATCTCGACGCATTGACAACCAGTTGCGGGGACGTTCCGGTCGTCAGGGAGACCCCGGTGCGACGCGGTTCTATTTGTCCATGCGGGATGATTTGATGGTTCGTTTCGTGGGGCAGTCCATGGAAAATATGATGAATCGTCTTAATGTGCCAGATGATGTCCCCATCGAGGCAAAAATGGTGACTAACTCCATCAAGGGCGCGCAAGCCCAGGTGGAAAACCAGAATTTTGAGATGCGTAAGAATGTTCTCAAATATGACGAGGTGCTCAATGAGCAGCGCAAAGTTATTTATCGGGAGCGTCGCCAGATCCTTGAGTCGGAAGATATTGGGGACAATATTCAAGACATGATTGATGAAACTATTTCCGCCTACGTGCACGGCGCAACCGCCGATGGTTACGTCGAGGACTGGGATCTGGATTCGCTGTGGAATGCGCTCAATACCCTCTACGGGCCGAGTCTCACCGCTCAGGAACTTATCGATGGGGATGAGTATGGTTCTCCCGGTGAGCTCAGCGCGGCGGATCTGCGCAAGGCTTTATTAGATGATGCTCACCGCCAATATGAGGAACTGGAAACTCACGTCACTGAACTTGGCGGAGATAATCAAATGCGCTCCATTGAACGCCGCATCATTTTGCCCATCATCGACGCAAAATGGCGGGAGCACCTGTATGAGATGGACTATCTCAAAGAAGGTATTGGTTTGCGCGCCATGGCGCAGCGCGATCCGCTGGTGGAGTACCAAAAAGAAGGCGGAGACATGTTTAATGGCATGAAAGAAGGCATCAAGGAAGAAACCGTTCGCCAGCTTTTCTCACTACGCCATCAATTTGCCGCTCCTTCGGCCCCGGAAGCTCCCGAGGCCCAAGCCTAGCGGTGCGGGGATAATAGCCGAAAAGAGTGGATCTGCCAGCAGCGAGGTTCCTGGACCGCAGGAATGTGGTTGGCGTCGCGTCCCTGGTTCTGCGGTTCGATGAGAACAGGTAGACCAGATGGTGGGCCAAAAAGTGCGAGAAATGCCCAGCCTTGGGCCCGTGATGAGCAACAGCCATAGATCTCAAAATCTGGTCCATCGACCGCTTCTCTGACATGGAGGCTATCCACCCTGACCGGGCCCGCATTGTCGGAGCGCTCTGCCATCCGACGCCGCAATAGCCGGGTCGCAACCGAACTTAGTCCTGCTTTCTCAAGATGAGAGGGGGGACGGATTCGGAAAATAACATCCAGCACAATTCTGATTCTGCGCCGAGCTTCCGTGATGATCTCCCTCGACACCGGCGTGACGACGGGGGCGGCTGGGGATGATAGGACCGGGTGTGGAGGCGTCGAACCTTCTGAGGCTTTTAGGTAACTAAACCCGGGTATGGGCAAAAGCATAGTGAAACTCCCTGCTGCTTGCAGGGCAGATGAGGGTGGGGCTGGGTATTATTGTGTCACATTGACAAGAAGAAAGGTATGCAGTGCGAGGACTGATCGTCGACTACGTCGGTGTCTTAGATGGAACCGATGAAGAACAGCGCCGCTGGCGGGCGCTTTTTGCCGAAGCCAAAAGAAATGGTGTTGGTACCGCGATTTTATCTAATGACCCGGGCGGTCCTGCAGCTGAACCCATTCGTGAGTGGGAGTACCGCGGGGTAGTCGATGCGGTGTTATTAAGCGGAGAAATCGGAGCTGAAAAACCAGAAACCGCAGCTTTCCAGGCAGCGGCTGATGCTTTGGATTTGCCCTTAGATGATTGTGTGTTGGTTGATGACTCTATTTTGAATGTCCGGGCTGCTGTGGAGGCAGGTTTGGTGGGAGTCTTTTATCAGCAATTTGATCGCTCCGTAGTGGAGATCACTAATATCTTTGATATTAAGGGAGAATTCTAATAATGCGGGTCTATCTGCCGGCGACCTTCACTATGCTCAGCGGTTTGAAGGAAACTGGAGAAATGTATGCGCGTTCAGGTTATGGTTTTGCCTTAACCCAGGCACTCCGTGATTTTTATGACCACGGTGATGATGAAGAAATCGCGCACGCTGCGTTCCAGGACGCGGCAGAGGCCTCCATTCGTCTGCTAGCTATCGGCGATGAAAATACCTTCCCGCATCGTCGTGTGGTGGTGTCTGTGGATCTGCCTGATGAGCAGGTTGATCCTGATCCAGAGTTAGGGGACTCCGTGGTGAAATTGCGGCCGGCTCGCATTAGCGTCGATCAACTTGCGGCTATTCATATCGATATTGAGGAATCAGAGGCTGCAACGGCCAAGGCCATTGAAGTGATTGATGAATCTGATCTGGGCGTTGAGGATGCTGAACTAATTGTGGGGGATGCGCTGGATAATTTTATGGCCTTTTATGACCCCACAGAATTACCCTTCCTCATTGAATTGATGTAAAAAATTGGCACTCATCCCGGGTGGGAGAGAGTCAGTTTCTTATTTGTGCGGATCGCCATCATTGAGTTCCGCGAGTTTGGTGAAGCCTTTTGTAGCATCGCTGAACTTTTGTTTGGTGTTGACTTCATCGAAGGGACGAATTGTGCCGTCTTTTCTTCATTGAACATTTCTTTACCGTAAATGATGATCAGGAGCAGGGTTCCAGCCGCAAATCCCCACGCCGTGCCTTGAATAGCAAGAACACCGGCGGGGATTCCAGCCATGCCTAGGTCCTTTTGATTGGGGCTTCCATGATGCCAACCCGGATGCTAACGAAACCTTGGATGATGAGAGTCAGCGCTAGCCCTACGGCCAGGATGGGTTCTACGAAGGTGACAACGGGAAGGAGAAGGAGACCACAGTCTGTGCCCCAGAGGAATGAGCCGGCACCGCAGAAAACTGACTGCATGGCCCTTTTACCTTGTTTGTAGCGTTTCACAACCACCACGTGCATGGCTGCCCAGAACGGACCGCACATGGCACCATCTGTCCCGATGATGCTCTTGAGGGCATTTCTGCCATCAAAAAGCAAGTGGGCACGGTTGGGGGTACACAACCTCTTCATCTCTTCGCACGTGGTTAGCTTCATGAATAACCGCTTTGGCTTGAAACACATGACTAAAGCCCACAATATAGGTCGCCAATACCGTAGGAATGGTGGTAATGAACATGATGAGTGGCGGGAAACCTAAACCAAAAATGGTGTATTCATTCTATAGAGTGAGGAGATCTGGTTGGGAAAAGCCTCACCCAATTTCGGGCCATTGGGCTTCACCGACAAGTGGCGCAATGAAAACCGCAGCAAAAATGGAAGGAATAATGCCGAGGAAGGCGACGAATCTCCACCCCACAGCGCGTTGCCTTAAGGTGGCGAAGAACTTGGAGTACATCAGGAAAAGGCGATAAGTATCGCGATAGTGATGGTGATGGGGAAGGAATGGAAACGTCCATCATCTTTAAAGACGGAGATGATGGCAGCTAAACCAGCCCCAGGAACAATTCCTGCTCTTAATCCTGAGGGGACACAACTCTGACCGCTTCGCTGGCTAATCCAGTTAGACCAAGGGTGATACTAGATACGCCGAGAATCAGCTGGAAACTACACTCGCTCGGGTCCCTCGGGGAAATCCTGCACATAGACAATGCGGAGTGGGATGGCTGGGGTGATCCACCCGGAAACCACCGGATCTCCCCAACAGGTGGTGCGTGAGGTAAAGCAATCCGTTGAGCATGACAACGGCAAGCGCTACGTTAAAGGGCATTCCCAACGCTTTGGTCATGAGCGGGATGGCGCCTAAGTCCACCACACACATGAATAGGCCCTAGGCGAAATCCGGCAGCTCTAGCAGCTCGTGCATAAAGGGCAGCCGAATTTCGAAGGGTCCCATCTTCCAATGGGGGGAGGGTTTTCCTATGCCATCTTCAATTTGTTTAGACACAAACGGCTTTTTCCACAGTGAAGAGGCTTAATCAAAGTCGATAATTTGACGTAGCGCCAGACCATTAGCGAGGTTGTCCATTGCCTGGTTGATATCTTCGAGGCGAATATGTGAGGAAACCAATCCTTCAGCATTCAGCCTGCCAGCACGCCAAAGTTTTTCGTACTTCGGGATATCAACGGCCGGGACAGCGGAGCCAAGGTAGCTGCCGTGGAGTCGGCGTGCCTCAGCGGTGATTGCCAGGGGGTCAATTTGCAGTATGGAGTTGGGTGCTGGGAGGCCAACGGTTACTGTCATGCCCCCTGGTTTGGTGATTTTAAACGCGGTTTCTAGGGCTTTGGGGTGGCCTGCGGCCTCCACCACGGCGCTAAAACGTTGACCGTTCTTTTCTATCTCCATGGGGGTCGCTACATCAGAACAACCAAGTTCTAGGGCTTTTTGGCACTTGGATTCTTGCATGTCAATGCCAACAATGTTTTTCACGCCCAAGGCTGCTGCGGTGATTACAGCTGCCATGCCCACACCTCCCAGTCCAACTACAGCAATGGAGTCGGTAGGTTTCGGTTTGATCTCATTGAGAACCGCACCACCACCGGTAAGAATGGCACAGCCAAAGATCGCGGCAATATCCCAGGGGACGTCATCTCCAATGGGAACAATGGAGCGAGTGGAAACTACGGCGTGGTCGGCGAAACCAGACACACCCAAGTGATGATGGACTATTTCACCATGGCGGGAAAGCCTGCGACCGCCCCCAAGAAGAGTTCCCTCATTATTGGTTGCTGAACCAACCTCACAGGGGATAATCCCGTTGGTGTCACAACCAGCACAATTTCCGCAGCGCGGGAGGAAAGTCATCACCACATGCTGATCAACCTGAAAATCTTCGACGCCTGGCCCGCATTCCACAATTGTGCCGGCGGATTCATGGCCTAAGAGCATGGGCAGTGGCCGGGGACGATTGTTGTTGACCACGGAAAGGTCAGAATGGCATAGACCAGCGGCAGAGATTTTCACCAATACTTCGCCCGGCCCGGGTGGCGCCAATTCCACCTCACTGATGGAAATAGGTCGTGATTCCGCATAGGGTTGAGCGAGCCCAGAATGCTCTAGCACGGCTCCTCGGATAACTCTAGGAGGTTGCATTTTCTTTGCCTTTCTCAGACAGAGGGGTTCCGGTTGTCGGTAGTTCAGTCGCTGTCGTCGTATCCACTTCGGTCATCACTTCACGGATGAATTCGGATTCCGGAATATTAGAGTTTTTGGCGATTGCGCGTAATTCAGCTTTTTCTTCCAGCGTGAGATGCTCTTTATCTTCAAAACGCTTGATCAGCAGTTCGCGGGCGCGTCGACGTAATTCAGTCTCGGACTCCAAGTTTGCGCGATTCTTCCACCATGCCCAGGCCATAATGGACATGATCAGAATGCCGATATACCCCAAGGCTGGATAAACATAGCCGATGAGATTACTGAACCCAACGAAGCTTATGACAAAGCCGATGAGGACCACAATGACATAAATCTTATAAAAGTCCTGGCGGCGGTTTTTCGATAGCCGTTTAGCCAAGGCGTAAAACATTCCGATGGCGGTATTAAAAATCATTCCATAGATAGCGAAGGCCATAACCGTCCCCAAATAAGGATGGATATGTGTCAGCATCGCGAGCATGGGCAACTCAGTTTCCATGACTGTATCCACAGACAGATACATGGAACCGACAAGTAACCCTAAGAGGAAAAGGAAGATAAACCCGCCAACAACTCCACCAATTCCTACTTCACGGGAATCCATGAAATTGCCACCAATAACAATGGCCATTGAAACCACGACGATCACTTGGAGACCGACGCTATTGATAGTAGAAACCCACCAATTAGGGAGAGTGGTAGGAATCTCTAAGGCCTTTTCATGCAACGTGCTGAAATCCGGCTGAGCATGGAAGATGGTCCACAGGGCCCCTAAGCTAATGAGAACGATAATAAAGGGGGTGAAAGCGCCAATAACCAGCGTCACTTTGTGAACGTCGAGAAGACCAGTGAGAAGAACCAGAATCAGAAGGATTGTTGCGCCAATCCATTCACTCCCTCCCCATTGCTGTTTGAAATTCGCGCCGGCTCCGGCAAACATGGCCAAACCAATACAGAACAAGGTCACCATGGTGCCAATGTCCATGATCTTTGAGGTCACCGGGCCAGAAATGGCTTCAAAAACACTGGTGTGTTCTTTCGCCCGGTGATAGCTGCCTAATTGGAGAATGGTGATACCCGAAATCATTATTGCAATGGAGGTGAGGACGGCGCCTAAAACTCCCCAGTTACCAAAGGCAACAAAGTACTGTAGGGCTTCACGTCCGGAAGCGAAACTGGCACCAACCAAGATGCCAATAAAGGCCATGGCTATTTCAAGAGATCTTTTAAGCATGATTCTCCTTAACTGTCCTCGCTTTTTGGCCGCTGTGCTTCCGAATAAACTCTGCAACTTCTGTGGTCATTTCCTCACCCCGGGGGATTACCCCTGCCGAGGTGAAAAGCCCATGGTGATAGCCGGCGAGGTGACGGTAGGTAACATCGCAACCGTGCTGAGCTAAGGCAAGAGCGTATTGTCCACCTTCATCGGCAAGAGGATCATTATCTACGGTGACAACGTAAGCAGGGGGGAGGTTCTCCGGCAGTTCAGCCCGAAGTGGACTCAAATCCGCTGCAGAACGGTCTTGGCCTTCGGGAACATAGGTCTCAATAAACCACCGCATGGTGTGGGCGGTCAGCGGGAACCCCCCAGTGATGCGTTGATAGGACGCTGATCTTTCAATACCTTCTGTGGTGATATCAGTGATGGGATACAAGAGCACTTGGCTGTTGATATCAGCTACTGAATCATCCTGACTGAATTCATTGGCGAGAATGGCTGTCAGTTGTCCACCTGCGGAATCACCAATTAAGCACACTGATTCCACAGTGAGTTGATGGCTTTCCTGAGCATCGCTTAACCACCGTAGGGCCTCACGGCAGTCTTCAATGGCTGCGGGGTAGAGGTGCTCAGGGGCTAGACGATAATCCACTGCAACGGCGGGTAAGCCAGTGAGCAGGGAAAGACGTCGGACGAGAGAGTGATGGGTTTCAAGATTCCCCATCAACCAACCACCACCGTGGAAAAAGAGGATGGCTGGGGTAGCTTCCTCACGATGTTGAGCAGGGCGGGGTTCATAAACTCTGACCTGAAAATCTGCTACCGCATAATCAGTGAACTCTGGATCCTGATCCTGGAGACCATTCTTTGAAGAAGAGGAGATATAATTCTTCCTTACCTCGGGAATAGGGAAACTCTCAAAAGACTGAGAACCGGCATCTCTAAAGGGCTTGAGAGCTCTCCAGGCATCCTGTGCAATACGGCGTTCCATTTTAGCCAACCCCGTAATCGCTGAGATTGAGAGTCTTGGTCAGAGCATGATACTCAGCAACATTCCCGGACCAGTTGTTGATAACAACTCCCTCGGAGTTCTTATACCAGGAGGAGCAGTCTGCGGAGAATGCGGACTTTTCCAGGTCGCCTTGGATTTTCTCATTGAAATCACACAGCACCTTTTCCGAAACATCAAGGGGTTGCTCCGGGTGCTGCTGCAGGTATTGAACAGCCTGGCTGATGTAGTTGTCCTGGGCTTCCAACATGGCCACGACAGAGTGGTGGTTCAGGTTGGTGTTCGGGCCATAAAGAAGGAACATATTGGGGAACCCATCCACAGTCATACCCAAATAGGCCTCCGGGGTATTGCCCCAACGCTCTTTAAGGTCAACCCCACCACGACCCAGGATGCATAGGTCACCCTGGAAAGCCTGGCTGTAGAAACCGGTACCGAAGATAATGACATCAAATTCATACTCTTCGCCGTCAACGGTACGAATACCGTTCTTAGTGAAGGAATCAATTCCTTCTGTCACCAACGTGACATTATCCCGGTTGAAAGTCGGGTAGAAATCATCAGAACGCAAAATGCGCTTACAACCAAAAGCGAAGGTAGGGGTAAGCTTCCCCCGCAATTCAGGATCTTTGACCTGGTTGTGGAGGTGTTCCAAGGCTTGCTGGATACCTTCTTCAGCTGCCGCTGTTCCTTTACGGGTACGGTCAAAGCCTGCCTCGCGCATCTCATGGATTTCATCACGGATCTTTTGATAAGACCCCGGATGCTCCTTGAATTCTTTGCTCTCTTCCTCAGAGAAAATGATCTGGTTCCGGGGAAGAATATAGTTGGCCGAACGCTGGAATACGGCGAGCTTTGCAGCTTCCTTGGCAACCTCGGGAACAAACTGCACGGCTGATGCCGCATTGCCAATAGCGGCCACCTTCTTGCCCTTAAGGTCCACATTATGGCGCCACTGCGCAGAGTGGAACATAACACCCTGGAAGTCGTGGAGACCGGGGAAATCGGGGATCTTCGGCTGCGAAAGCTGACCCCATCCGCCCACGAAGGTGCGACCATAGATCTTTTCGCCACTGTTGGTGGTGAACTCCCAGAGATGAGAGTCTTCTTTCCACTCGGCAGAAACAACTTTGGTGTTGAGCTGAATATGCTCATGGAGATTGAACTCATCAGCCAACGCGATGAGGTAACCAAGCATTTCATCCCGACCGGCAAACATCCGAGATACTCCCAAGTTCAGGAAGTAGCTGTAGCAGTAGATGAGAGCCTGGGTATCACAAGCAGCACCAGGATAGTTATTATCGCGCCACACGCCGCCAATTTGCTCGGCCCCTTCCAGAATGAGGAAGTTTTCCACTCCATCGCGGGTAAGCTGGGCGCCCTGGCCTAAGCCACCGTAACCGGCACCGATAATGACTGCATCATAAACATGATTCTGGGACATGAAATTCCATCCTTAAGGAAGATAGTGGAGATGAATGATTAGTTGGAGAAGGTCTTTGTGATACCGTCACGGAGCACATTGAGGCCATCACGCAGCAGGTCTTCTTCAATGACCAGCGGAGGTAGAAGGCGAATGACATTGCCGTCCATACCGCAGGTCAATGCAATGACTCCCTGGGAGCGACAGTGGGCCGCGATAGCTGCAGTTCGCTCAGGATCGGGAGCGCCAGAGGCGGTGGAGAACTCGAGGGCAATCATGGCGCCCCGGCCGCGGATTTCAGCCACCATGTCTGCTTCGAGCAGGGGTTCTAATTCTTCGCGAATGATTCCTTCGATGGCAGTTGCACGCTCCAAGAGCTGATGATCTTCAATATAAGAAAGGGTGGCGAGGGCTGCCGCGCAGGCGATGGGGTTACCGGCATAGGTGCCTCCTAGAGAACCGGGGCCTGGGGCGTCCATGACCTCTTTGGTTCCGGTGACGGCAGAAAGTGGCATTCCTCCACCCACACCCTTAGCAATGGTGATGAGATCAGGCTCGAGTTCCTCATGATTGGAGGCAAACCATTGCCCGGTTCGTGCAATGCCGGCCTGAATCTCATCAAGGATAAAGAGGACATCATTATCTTTGCACCATTTTTGGAGCGTCGGGAGGAAGCCGGGTGCAGGTACCACGAATCCGCCTTCGCCCTGGATAGGCTCGATGACAATGCAGGCGAGGTCTTCAGTGCCAATATTTTGTTCGATGTGGCGGATGGACTTTTCCGCAGCTTCTTCACCGCTTAATTGGTCACGCAAGGGGTAAGAACCGGCGATTCGATAAACATCGCCAGCAAGCCGGCCAAATCCTGCCTTATAGGGCTTGTGCTTTGCCGTCATGGACATGGTGAGATTGGTACGGCCATGGAATGCGCGGTCAAAAACCACTACCCGATTTTTGCCCGTGTAATTGCGGGCAATTTTAATGGCGTTTTCAATAGCCTCGGCCCCAGTGGAGAATAGGGCGCTATGCTTTTCCGATGCGCCGGGAGCAATAGCATTGAGTTTTTCGCACACGTCAACAAAGCCCTGGTAGGGAACGTTGAGGAAACAGGTGTGGGTGAAATGATCAGCCGCCTCCTTGATGGCTTTATTCACCTGAGGATTCCGGTTGCCCACATTGGTCACGCCAATGCCGGAGGCAAAATCAATCAGCTGATTGTCATCCGCGTCAACTAAGATGGCGCCATCGCCAGAAACAATATATGCGGGAAGGCCGGGCTTTAAGGCCTGAGCGCAATTGGCTTCTCGATGCTTCTCCAGTTCAAGGCTGTGAGGGCCTGGAATAGTAGTGCGGACTATCCGCTTCTGTTCAATGGGATTCTCTTGCGAATGCATAACTCTCCCTCTTCGGAATTCTGTGGCAAAGATCATTATTTGATAGAAGGTGACCTAAGTTATAGCGACATTGTGGTTAAATTTCTTCAGAGGAAACGACAGAATGGACCCTAGAGATGCGCTCACAATCCTTGGTAAAGCCCCAGTTCATGGACTCGGATCATGCAGCGGTGACTCTCAAGTGGTTAGCGAGTAGACGTGAATTGGGGATCACCATTCACCATGATGAAGGTCAAGAGTTTTCGGTCATTCATCCGTGTGAGCTTGAAGAGCCGGGGGAGTTTCTCGTTGGTGGATGCGTTGTCCTCTTTACCGGAATTGCTTACCGATCCAGGCCAGAGGCGCTGGCTGACCATGTTCGGAAACTCGCCCGTGCCGGGGTATCAGGTATCGGATTTGGGGTGGAGGTAGTTTTTCCCTCAGTTCCGGAATCAATGCGGGAAGCAGCTGCAGAGGAAGGTGTAGCGCTCTTCTCTATCTCTCTCGAAGTTCCTTTTATTAAGGTCCTTCATGAAGTCCAAGAGGAATTGTCCCGCCAGCGTAATCAGCGCCGAGAGCTTCTCCTTGAAGCCCAACGGCAGTTAAATACCGCAGCCAATAGCGGTGGTTTGGAGAACCTCCTCAAGGTAGGTGCCCAAAATCTTCATGCTCACCTGGTGCTGATGGACAATGACGGACGGGTTAGTGCTGAAGTCCGCAATAACCAGGTCCCGGAATTTTCTATGGATCAGCTTCGACACTGGATCCAAGAGTCGCCCGGGGATATGGCTAAACGCGTCGGACCTTTGACGGTAATAGGGCAGAAGATTGATGCCTTTGGAGAACGCTCACTCATGCTCATTGCAGTATCTACTCAGGCTTTTGCGACGGAAAGCCGTGCGCTATTGCGGCATTGTGCGGGACTAGCTGAGTTAATTGTGGCTCGGCCTCAACGGTATAGGGCAATTCACCAAGAGTTAAATTCCTTAGCGTTAGCCCTGCAACTGGGTTTCAATGTGGAGCCAGGGCAGGTGCGAACTAAGATTTTTCACAGTGTGGCCGATAGCGAGGGGAAGGTTAGGCCTGCACTTCTTAAGGGAAGATCCGCCCGAGGGGTGTCTCGAATCATGAAGACGGTAGATCAGTCCCTAGAGCGCGCCGGGCGGTTGCTGTTCTCCCTGGATATTGATGATTGTTCTGTCTTTATGATTTTCCGGGGGGATCGAACTCCTGAGGAGATCATTGATCTCTTTCAATCCGTATTAGGGGATGCGCGTTTAGCTGTGGGCGGGCAGCTGAATTGGGATGAATTGGAGATTGATGTTCTGCATCAATTAGAGCGCATTATTTTGAGGGCTCGAATAGGTGGGTGCATTGGTCCCAAGGAATCAGGTCTTGATTGGTTGCAGGAAAGGCCAGTTCAACATGCCATGAAAAAACGTAATGAAGAGACCTGGGGCAGGTTGGATGGTGCGGGGGAGGATTTGGGGTGCACCCTGGAGGCCTATTTGCGCAATGTTGGCAATCTTAGCCACACCGCGCGGGAATTGAAGATTCACCGACATACGGTGTCAAAGCGGTTGGCGAAGATTGAGGAGCTCATTGAGGTTGATTTAGAGGATCCAGTCACGCGTGCAGAATTGCTCATAGTGGCGCACTCCTGTGAGTGTGCTTAAGCCTATGTCTGGGGGGGGGTGATTTTTTTCGAGGATGGCACTCGACAATTTTACCTACGTTAGCGTAAGCTACCAAACCGTAAGCACATTTTCTTCTCATGTTTGAAAGGGGCTTTCGCCACCTATGAGCGCAAAAACTCGCGATGGATTAGCCCATGTCCGAGGGGTACTTCGTCGTTTTACCTCGCCCCTCTTGCCGGATGATTACACGCAATTACTCAATCCCTTATGGTCAAAACGGGAACTGCGGGGCCAGATAATCTCAGTTGATCGTGGACATGCCGATACCGTGCATCTGGTGATCAAGCCGGGGTGGGGCGTCCCGGTTGATTTTCATGCAGGACAATACATCGGAATTGGCGTTCCAGTAAATGGTCGATTCGTTTGGCGAAGTTATTCCTTGACCTCATCTCCAGAAACGGCCAAGGGGTTATTTGCTATCACCGTCCGAGCTGTGGAACGTGGAAAATTATCTAACCATTTAGTGAATTCGGTACGTCCGGGACAAGCTATCCGGCTTGCGGCTCCGGCTGGCGATTTCCACCTTAGTGATCCTCTTCCGGCCAAAATAGCTTTTATTACTGCTGGGTCCGGGGTGACCCCGGTGGTCTCTATGTTGCGTACTATCAAAGACCGGGGACTTCACTCTGATGTGGTGATTGTGCATTCAGCCCACAGTGCCGAGGATGTGCTCTTTGAGGATGTTCTTCATGACTGGGGTGCTACCATCCATATCACCGGTGAGCAGGGGCGATTATCGCCGGAGAGCATTCATGATCTCATTCCGGACTTAACCGAACGGGTTATCTACGCCTGTGGGCCGGAACAAATGCTGGTAGACCTGGAAAACTGGGCGAAAGCAGAGGGAGTTGAGATCAGGACCGAGCATTTCACCCTAAATAGAGAAAGCGATGCTGAAGGTGGGGAAATCACTTTCCTCAAAGGCGGAGCTGAAGAATGTGGCAGTATCAAGGTCGACGGTGCGACCACCTTATTGGAGGCAGGCGAGTCAGCCGGAGTGCAGATGCCATTTGGCTGCCGGATGGGGATTTGCCAAACCTGTGTCCGCCAAGTTCATGAAGGTACGGTCAGGAATCTCCGAACCGGTGAACATCATGGTGCTGGGGAAAGAATCAGGACGTGCGTCTGCGTAGCTGCGGGCGATGTCAGCATTGACGTATAGGGGAGAAATAGATAATGGCTATTGACAATATTCGAGCATATTCCCATTTAACCGATGACGATATTCGAGAAATCGGGAAGCGGTTGGATGAGATTGAGGCCGAGGTAAACGCTGATCTTGGTGAGCGCGACGCAAAATATATCCGGAACCTGATTAGGTTCCAACGAAGCTTAGAGATAGCAGGACGCATCAGTCTCCTTTTTTCTTCTAAGCGCCCAGCATGGATTGCGGGTGTCGGGCTACTGAGCTTCTCAAAGATTTTGGAAAACCTCGAAATTGGCCACAACGTCATGCACGGCCAATGGGATTGGATGAATGACCCGGAAATTCATTCCTCCACCTGGGAGTGGGATAATGTGTGTCCCTCGTCCCAGTGGATGCATACCCACAATTTCGTTCATCACAAATTCACCAACATCCTGGGAATGGATGATGACGTGGGATATGGGATTTTGCGGGTCACGAGAGATCGGAAATGGGCAAAATTCCATGCCCTCCAGCCGCTAACAAACGTCACTCTCGCGGCACTCTTCCAGTGGGCTGTGGGATTCTATGATGTCCAATTCGGTCGGTTCTTCACCGGCCGTGCGCAGTGGAAAGACATTTCACCGAAGTTCTTTGAAACGCTCTCTAAGGTAGGGCGCCAAACAGTGCGCGACTACGTCCTCTATCCCTTGCTTTCCGGGCCTAATTTCCGGCACACCATCACTGCTAACCTCACCGCCAACTTTATTCGCAGTGTTTGGGCATACTCGGTGATTTTCTGCGGACATTTCCCAGATGAGGCGGAGACTTTCACCAAGGAGCAGTATCAGGAAGAAACCCATGATGAGTGGTATTTGCGCCAGATGCTTGGTTCGGCGAACTTCACCGGTGGGAAGATCCTGACTATCCTCTCCGGAAATCTCAATTATCAGATTGAGCATCACCTTTACCCGGATATGCCGTCTAATCGCTTAGCTGAGGTGGCAAAAAAGGTGCAGGTCCTCTGTGCCGAGTATGACCTTCCTTATAATGTGGATTCCTTCCCGAAGCAGCTACTCAAAGTACAGCGGACACTGTTAAAACTCACTCTTCCTAACCGCTTCTTAGTAGCAGATCCGGATAATGCGCCGGAAGTGCGAACCAATCGAGCTTTTGAGAAGTTCGGGGTGGAGCCAAAGCTTCATATCGGTGCTGATGAGCATGGCGTACGAGCCGGCCTGAAAACCGGTTTGGGGATGTTGGCGAAACTTCGCCCCTCGGTCAAAGACGTGGTCTTGAACTTTTCTGGCCGAACTCCACAACGTCGGCTGGGGAACTAAACTCCATCGCGCATGAGGTGAACGACATCCCGGTGACCGCACTATCAGGTCATGGTGGGAGCAGAACTAATGTTCCCGCTCCCACTCCGGGGTGGAGCGAAGTGACACGAGGAGGCGTCGGACTGCGCGTACTCGCCGGCCGCTGGGCGAATCTGGATTGATGGTGTCGAGGCCACATTCTGGGTCCGCTGGTGGGCCGAGATGGCTGCAACCTCGAGGACACTGCTGAATCGCCTCATGGAGGTCATCAAAAACGCGGAGGACAACTTCTGCATCAACATGCGCTAGTCCGAAGGATCGGATACCGGGGGTGTCAATGATCCAACCATCATTAAAGGGGATGGCTACTGACTGTGTCGAGGTATGGCGTCCTTTGCCCACCCCGGAAACCTCTCCGGTAGCCCGGTGTGCGTCGGGGATAAGACGGTTAACCAGTGTAGATTTCCCTACTCCAGAATGGCCTATCAAGCAGCACACCTTCTGATGGGTAAGTTCCATAAGTGGTCCTAAATCATCCCCAATACCGCAGGTCACCACGGGGATAGCTAGGTCGTGAAACTCCCCGGCAAAATCTTGCGGATCAGCTAAGTCTGACTTAGTCAAACACAGCACTGGCTGAAGCCCGCCTACGAAAGCGGCGATGAGGGAGCGCTCAACAAATCCGGTTCGCGGCGGAGGATCGGCAACTGCACACACAATCAATAACGTGTCTGCATTGGCCACCACAATGCGCTCATAGGGGTCATTATCATCAGCTGTCCTACGTAGAACTGATCGCCGTTCCTGGACAATGACAATTCGCCCTAAGGTGCCAGGGCGCCCAGAAGTATCACCCACAATGCCAACTCGATCTCCTACTTCAATGGATGTTCTCCCCAGTTGGCGGGCGCGAACACACACCACTCGGTGATCGGCGGAGTCAGCTGAGTCTAAAACCACACCCCAACGGCCACGATCTTTTGTCACCACCATTCCAAATTTGGCGTCCTGGTAACGAGGCCGGTCCTTTGTGCGTGGGCGGGATCGTCCCCGAGCCCGGATTTTGACATCAGAGTCATCCCAGTGCCGACGTGCCCTAGCCACGAATCATCTGCTCCCACAAGTGAGCGAATCCGGGCAGAGTTTTAGCGGTGGTTTCGATGTTTTCTACCTTTACTCCGGGGGTAACAAGGCCTAGGATAGCCCCCGCCGTCGCCATCCGGTGATCGGCATAGGTGTGCCACACGCCGCCGTGGAGTTGGGCGGGTTTTATTACTAACCCGTCCTTTAGCTCTTCACACTGACCACCAAGTCGGGTAATTTCGGTGCTCAGTGCGGCTAGTCGGTCGGTTTCATGACCCCGGAGATGAGCAATCCCGGTGATTCTTGACTCGCTGCGAGCCAAAGCACACAAGGCGACCACGGTAGGTGCTAACTCGCCGATATCCGACATGTCGAGGTGAATGCCAGAAAGCCCCTGACTTGGGGGAGGTCCAGTGACCACCAAACGGTAATCTGCTCCAGTGGCTTCTAACTCCACGCGACAGCCCATGTGCTCGAGGATGCTTCGAATAACATCTCCAGGCTGAGTAGTTCTCAGCGGCCACTGAGGAATAGTGATTCTTCCCCCGGTGATAGCCGCTGCCGCCAGGAAGGGAGTGGCATTAGAGAGATCGGGTTCCACCCGCCAGGTGCGGCCTTCTAATTCGCCGGGCTCTACCCGCCATTGATGAGGTTCCACGTGTACTGTTGCCCCGGCTTGACACAGCATGTCAACAGTCATCTCAATATGCGGCATACTAGGTAATTTGGGTCCGACGTGCCGGACAGTCATGCCGTAGCGGAAGCGGGGGGCGGCAAGTAATAATCCAGAAACAAATTGGCTAGAAGCGCTTGCGTCGATACTCACCATGCCGCCGTCGGGTATGCCTTGGGCATAGACCGTAAAGGGAAGCTGTTCTCCAACCACGCTGGCACCGAGTTCGCGCAGAGCGTCCAGCATGGTGGACATTGGTCGGGTTCGAGCTTGAAGATCGCCATCAAACACCACGGTGCCCGTAGTCAAGCAGGCGACGGGTGGAACAAAGCGCATCACTGTTCCCGCAAGACCACAGTCGATCGTGGCGGAGTGAAAAGGCGCTGGCTTAACCCGGATATCCATCCCAGCAGCAGAGGACTCAGTGACATCAACGTGGGTTCCTAATTCTTGCAGAGCCCCTATCATTAACCGGGTGTCTCGGCTATCGAGTGCCCCATATATATGGCTTTCCCGGTTAGCTAGGGCTGAGAGAATCAAAGCCCGGTTCGTTATGGATTTGGAACCTGGGATCTCCTGGGTCCACGACAGCGGTCCCTGTGCTTGGGGAGCGTCCCATAACGAAATAGGGGTTGAGTCTGGTTGTTGAGTGGCGGGGGGTTGCTGCATATCCACACCCCTCATCATAGGTGGAGAACAGCAGGAATAATGGGAACCATGTGCGGTCGTTTCACTTTATTTCGTCCCGTTGAAAAGCTACGGGAAAGCGTGCTTTCAGTACCGGGGGTACGTGAGGTACTTTTCCCGGAGGGGCCACCGCCACCGCGATATAACTGTGCTCCTAGCTCAACTATTGCAGCAGTTGATTTAGGACAGTCTGGTCAAGCAGTAGTAGCTCCTGCTCGATGGGGTCTTATCCCGCCTTGGAAAAGAGACCTCCTAGGACCTCCGCTTTTTAATGCTCGGGCTGAAACAGTGCGCGAAAAGCCGTCGTTTCGTGAGGCCTTTGCAACCCAGCGTTGTGTCATCCCCATGGATGGCTATTACGAATGGAAAGATAAAAAGCCGTATTTCATTAGCTATGCAGATGGTGAGTTAATGTGGGCGGCGGCACTATTTTCTACCGCTCTCCAGCAACTATCGGTGACCATCATAACCACCGCCGCCATGCCACCCATGGAATGGCTACATCACCGTATGCCCCGCTTGTTGACGCAGGAGGAACTCTTGCCCTGGACCCAGGGGTCCGCCTCCGAAGCAACACAGATGTTGCACCCCAGTCCGGAAGGGTTAAGGGAAAAGATGGAGGCTCGACGCGTTTCTTCAGCGGTCGGGAAGGTTTCTCATGATGACCCCAGCCTTATTCAGCCTGTAAGTCACTAAACTGCGCGCCGAGGACGTGCGCTAAATCTTGGGGATTGACCGCAATATCTAGTCCTCTTTTCCCGCCCGATACCCAAATCTTTTCAGCCTTCGCCACCGAGCTATCGATGCGTGTTTCTACGGGATTCTTTTGTCCAAGAGGAGAAATCCCGCCTGGCACATATCCCGATGATCGCTGCGCAGCCGCTGGCGAAGCCATATCCGCTTTTGGCACCCCAAAGCTCCGGGCCGCTTTCTTCAAACTCAGCTTGGCGGTCACCGGAATACAACACACCCCCAAGTGCTTACCCGCCCGACGAGGATCAAGGTCCACCATGAGAGTCTTTAAAATCACAGCCGGATCACCGCCTAGTGCCTTAGCCGCCTGCTCCCCAAAATGCTCTGTCCCTCCGTCGAAAGTGTCAAGGTGATGCGCTATTTTCTGGTCGATAAGAATCTGAATCGCTGGAGTGGCGGCGGCCCTGTTCTTCTTTTTCGCCATGGCCAGGATTATCCCACAACAGCTCTGACAACTGCACTAAACTAAATGAGCATTGTCAGCAAAGAAAGGGTGTGGGAGGTACATGTCCGAAAAGACTGCTGCCGCTGAGCAAGGTGGGGTCGACGACGACTTAGCCCAACGCTTTGAGGAAGAAGCCTTACCGTTGCTTGACCAGCTCTATGGGGGAGCATTGCGGATGACGCGAAACCCGGCCGATGCCGAAGACTTGGTCCAAGAAACCTATATGAAAGCGTTTCAGGCTTTTCATAGTTTCAAGAAAGGCACCAATTTAAAGGCTTGGCTGTACCGGATTATGACGAATGCTTATATCAATTCTTATCGGAAAAAGCAGCGTCGGCCGGTGCATACCAGCGCGGAAGAGATTACCGATTATCAGTTGTATTCTTCTTCCTCGCATGATTCCACGGGCTTGCAATCTGCTGAAGTTGAAGCCTTAGAGCGGCTTCCTGATAAAGAAATTGCAGAAGCTATGAACCAGCTGGCCGAGGAATACCGGATGGTGGTTTATTATGCCGACGTTGAGGGAATGCCCTATAAGGAAATCGCTGACATCATGGGCACTCCCATTGGGACGGTGATGAGCCGGTTGCATCGGGGAAGAAAACAGCTGCGAGGTTTGTTGAAAGAAGTGGCTCAGGCGCATGGTATTGGCACGGATCAGGAAGGGAGTTAAGAATGAACCAGGATTGTGGGTGTAATGATTACACAGAATCACTCTGGGAATTACTTGACGCCGGCCGGAGTGAAAGCGAATGCCAGCGGTTAAGAGAGCATATTCAACAGTGTCCGGAATGCTATGCCCAATTGCTTACTGAAGAGCAGGTGAGGGAATTAGTGAGACGCTGTTGTTGCACACCAGCTCCGGTAGAGCTTCGACAACGAATAAGTATGCAGATCAGAGTGACGAGGATTAGTCGTCGACAATAAGAATTCCCCTAAGATGCTCCTGTTAGGGTAAGAGCACCTTAGGGGATTATTAGTTTCGCCGGTGGTGATCCGAAATCACAAAAGTTTCGAAGATCTTAGGCGTTTGGGCGACGGCCGTGGTTGGCCTTCTTCTTCCGGCGGTCCTTGCGCTTGCGGCCACGCTTACTCATAGCGTCTCCTCCCAGGATGGTCGATTACATTCCGGTTGATTTTACATTCTGCGATGTTGCTTAGGAAATTCAGGTCTGGTCGAGACTATTAAAGCTCGATCTACAGGTGGGATTAGACGCTAAGCCGAGACCGGGTACGGTTACGATTCTTGCGACGCTTCAGGGCCCGACGCTCATCCTCGCTCATTCCACCCCAGACGCCGGCATCTTGGCCGGTTTCGAGGGCCCAACGAAGGCACTGGGAGGTGACCGGGCAACGGTTACAGACGATCTTTGCTTTGGCAATTTGCGCTAGGGCGGGGCCGGAATTCCCAACCGGGAAGAATAACTCGGGATCTTCAGAACGGCAGACGGCCTCGTGACGCCAGTCCATATTTCTAGGTCTCCTTTTATTGAAGTCTATTCGCGGGCAGCATAGGGGTGCGACTAGCATGCCAAGGCCAACCCTAGGGTAGAGGGTTGATCAGGAAAGAAAAGCATTCAAACGCGGGCGGTTACCCCTCCGCAGAGGTGGAATGCTTCTAACGGCATGATCCAGCCGAGGATCGAGCGGTTGTCGATCTCTCTGTTACGAAAAGATCATGACACGTCTGCCAAAAGTTTTCTAGAGTTTTACCTAAAACTGAGATCTAATTCACAGGGCATGGATAATCGTAAGCCGTGCACGCTAGCTAAGCTTATCCTAATATTCTTGATATTTTTGAGAAGAAGAGTGACGTCACCAGCACTTATTCTCGGAGGCGCTGAGAACACGTTTGCCTAAGCCTGTCAAATTGGTGGCCGGTGTACTCCCTGGATCTTACACTTCTTATCCGGCGCCGATTAGGATAGGGGAACGTGAGCACCAACAATCTCCGTCCGCCTGCTCCCATCCGTTGGGCCGGGTTCATAGCGATCACTCAATCCTTGATCGGCATCGGTTATGCGGTGCTTCTTATCATCCGCCAAATTCTCGGCTATCGTGATCCCGCAATTGTGAGCGAACAAGGATCAGCGGCCTCCTGGGTAGGCACCGGCACCGCCATATACTTTCTCGTTATTTTCGGCATTGTCATAATCGCCGCAATCAGAATGATTCGCGGTCGCACCTGGGGGCGTGGTCTAGTGGTAATGCTCCAAATGATCTTGCTCCCCATCGCCTGGTACATGGGTAGTTCTCACGCCTTTATACTGTGCGCTGTCACCGGGTTATCCGCCATCGCTGGGCTGGTTTTGCTCTTCCACCCGGTATCGGTGAAGTGGGTGACAGAGAGGTATTAGCTACCCGCTGACCTGGAGCCCCACGAGGGTGCCACCACGTTGTTCAACCACAACATCCCCAGCAAGTTTGAGGGAGACAGGTCCGGTCCACCCCTGACGGTCAACTGGGATGATGCGATCAATATGGCCATCTTCCCACCGGGCAACAGCTAATCCTTGAGCAACGGGGTACACCAGACGTTGCCCAAGAGCAACACCGGTACCTAAGGCATCATCAAAATGTTGGGTTTCATGAAGGTTGGTAGGGTCAAAAAGTCTTAAGCTGTGGCCGTCGAACCACGTCATATGGTGGGGTAAATCAGCTGTTGCTAGCCGCACCGGGGCAGTAAAAACAGCGGGATCAACGTTGGGTATGGCTGCGCGTGATAACTCCTGGCCGGCGAAACTATAAGACTGGATAACCCCATCGTTATAAAGGGACAGAGATTTTTCCCCCAACGCCACAATCACCGGCTGAGGGCCGCCTACCTGAAAACTCTGTTGCACCTCCGGGGCGCGAGAATCCTTCGGAGTAGTTTTCATGACCCGAACCCAATATTGCTCATCAGGGCATTGCTCCACAATCACGAGGTTATTGGTGCGGGTCATAGCCGAGGTAGGGGTGCATTCCGGATGCGGCTGGAGATCTGGTTCTTGAGGAGCTGGAATGTCGCCATATTCGATGGTGCGAACTAAATCGCTGCGCCACAGCTCAACGCGTTGTGGGCCAATGACACCGACTCGGTCATTTGATTGCAGCAACCCGACCGGGTTTTCGGAGATAGCGCTTCGGCTGGCTCCATAAGTTCCCGTAGTAGGTTCAATCTGAATCACATCATCGCAGCCAAAACCAGCATCGAAAATAGCTGTCACCTTGGACCAGGTAGAAGCCACCGCGCATAGAGATTCGGCCCGATCATAGCGCCATAATTCTTCTCCGGTGCGCGGATCCACACCGTGGACTCCATGGTTGTTCGGAACAACAACCACACCTTGAGCAATTACCGGGGACGGAGAAATTGATTGCTGTCCGGGAGCTGGTTGGGCGTCGGGGATGGACCACAGTTGACGTACTGCCTGGGGAGTAACGTCCGGTACTGGTGCGGATTCAAAAACCTGGTGCGAAGAATCCAGGTGGCTGTGTCGGATAGGTGCCAGATACCAGGTCCCTAGAATAGCGGCTAGGCAGATAAGGCTGATAACTGCGGTTGCGATGAGATCGCCTTGAGTGCGACGTAGTGGTTTCACCGGCGTGTCCTACGGCGACTACGGGAGCGGGAAGATGAGCGTCGGGCTGGGCTGTGGCTACGGTCGGCAGGGGAGCGCCCGCCAAAAACGCGACGGGGGGCAGCTATTCGATCTTGAGCTCCTTCGGGGATGTTGAGTGCAGCAAAAAGCTCCGGTGAATTAGAGAACCATTGGGGAGGCTCTGGCATATTAAGATCCAGCTCAGAATTAATAGCTGACCATTTATTGAGCTCATCGTAGCCGACTAAGGTAATAGCTGTGCCAGAATGTCCAGCTCGCCCAGTGCGGCCAATCCGATGAACATAGGTCATGGGGTCTTCGGGGGTTTGATAGTTGATGACGTGTGTGACGTCGTCGATATCTATTCCTCGGGCCGCGACATCGGTAGCTACCAGGATATCGATGGTAGCTTCACGAAAGGCTTCCAAGGAACGTTCTCGGGCGGGTTGCCCCATATTGCCGTGCACCGCACCTACCCGGAAACCTCGAGTAGCTAGCCCCTCGGCAACTAATTGGGCGCTTCTCTTTGTCCGGGTAAACACAATGCAGCGCCCACGGCCTCGGCATTGCATAATCCGGGCTAGCACAGCTTCTTTATCCATCCTATGAGCCTGGAAAATTACCTGTTCAGTGGTGGTGTGAGTAGCTGCGGCATCGGGTTCTTCAGCCCGGATATGCACTGGCTTCGTTAAGAAACTTCGGGCAAGATTCACAATGGGGCCCGGCATGGTTGCGGAAAACAGCATTGTTTGGTGCGGGTGGGTGAGTGCTTCCAGAATGCTTTCAATATCTGGTAAGAAGCCTAGGTCAAGCATTTCATCAGCTTCGTCAAGAACAAGCACTGCTACGTGTTCGAGAACGAGGCACCCGCGCTGGTAGAGATCCAGGAGCCGACCGGGTGTTCCCACCACCACATCAATGCCAGATTCGAGGGCATTAATTTGCTCTTCGTAGGGGCGTCCGCCATAAATAGTCACGAGGCGGAGTGGCAGCTTTTTTGCAGCTTGGGTTAAATCTTCACCGACTTGGATCGCTAACTCGCGAGTGGGTACGACGACTAAAGCCCGAGGTGTTCCATCTATTTCAGCAACATCGGCTGAATCAAAAACGCGATCTAAAAGCGGGACACCGAATCCGAGTGTTTTCCCCATTCCGGTGCGTGCTTGGCCAATTATATCGGTGCCCTGGAGCGCCAGGGGTAAAGTGAGTTCTTGGATAGCGAAGGTTCGGGTGATGCCGCGCTCGGCGAGAGCCTCGGTGATTTCTACAGCAACACCCAGGTCAGCAAAGGTGGGGGATAAACTCGATGAAGACACATCTTAGATACTATCCATTCCCCGCTATGATGGGTCAAAGCTAGTAATGACTTAAGAATCACAGACACGTTAGGAGAGCTTCGGTGTCGGTAGATATCAAGATCGGGTTTGTTGGTAGCCAGCGAGAGCTAGCAATTGCCAGTCGCGAAGAGCGTGATGCCCTCAACAACAAGATCTCCGCCGCCCTGACAGCTGACGGGGAATCCGTTTTAGAACTTGATGACACCGTCGGGCATCGATATTTAATCCGCACTTCCCGCATTGCTTGGGTAGAGGTCGGGGAAGGCCACTCTCGACAAGTGGGCTTTATCGGTAATTAAGGGCACCGACAATCATGAGCCACCATCGTCCCTCCACCCCATCCCGCTTTCGCGGCGGGTCCCAGTGGCAACCGGGATCGGTGGGGATAGTGGCTCTGACCGTGGTACTCGGGGTACTAAGTATCGGGATTGTGGCCCAAGTTCTTCGTGAAACCTGGACCGGTCAGAGCTCCACGGAGACCACAGCTCAAGGTTCAGCTTCTGCTTTAGGCCCACAACCTGAAACTGGGCTTCAGCCTGAGCTTGATAGAGACGGGCGCAAACTGCCCCCGGGGGGACGCTATAGCGAAGCTGGAGACAAAACTTTCCGAGTGGTTGGGCAGCCAGGGCTTCGCGTCGGAGAGGGGAAAGAGCGCACCTATAAATACGTGGTCGAGATAGAAAATGGCGTCGATACTGCGTCTACCGGTGGCGATGATGCGTTCTCGGCCATCGTGGACGCTACCTTAAGTGATCCTCGTGGGTGGATTGCTGACCCTAAATATCGTTTTGAGCATGTCACCCCGGATGCCGACCCGGATCTCAGAATCCAACTTTCCTCCTTAGCCACCACCCATGAGGCCTGCGGTAATGAGCTGGAATTAGAAACCAGCTGCTTTACCTCCGATGGAAATCGAGTGGTAGTGAACCATTCTCGTTGGGTCCGAGGTACAAGCACCTATCAGGGAGATTTAGGGGCATACCGGCAATACGTGATTAATCATGAAGTTGGCCACGGGATTGGCTTTGCCCAGCACGAGGCGTGTCGAGGTACGGGACAATTAGCCCCTATTATGATGCAGCAGACTTTATCCCTAGGGAACGCGGAACTGCACCGGATTGATCCGCAGGAAGTCTATCCTGATAATGATGCCCACTGCATCGCGAACCCGTGGCCCTATCCTTTCCCGGAGAATCAACGATGAGTGAAACTTTCCCGGAACACGTCCAAGCGGCCTTCCACGCTGATCGTGGTCCTATTGAAAGGCTGGATGCGGCGTGGGGCTATGGCTGGCGAGTTGGCCAGGTGTGTGTATCGCGAGCTTTGGCTACCGATGCCGCAGGGTGGTCAGCGCGAGTGCGAGAAAAACTCAAAGTAGAGGGATTAAGAATAGCCCGGCCCCTACGCTCCACAGATGGTCGATATGTGGTGTCTGGCTGGCGAGCTTCTAGCTGGATTGAAGGTAAACCAGCGCGTCGGGTTGATGAAGCCGTGGCAGCGGCACTGCGCTTAGATGCTGAATTATCCACCCTTTCTGTGGCGCTTCCAGAAGCCAAGGGCAAAGGCACGGTTTTTGACCAAGCTGATCGCAGTGCCACGGCGGGCGAAGATCACGGCGACGCTTTAGCTGCCCGGCTCATTCGTAACACCCCCTTCTGTGATGCCCCAGACCAAATTTGCCACGCAGACATGCTGGGAACAACCATTTTCCATCAGGGCAACATCCCAGCTCTCACGGACATTGTTGGTACTCGACGCCCACGTGGCTACACCGCTGCGCTCTGCATGATTGACGGGCTCATTACCGGGGCTGTTGATCCAGGCATTATCCACCGCTGGCGGCATATCCCCCATCTTGAACATCTGCTCTTTTCCGCTCTGACCTACCGGGTGCTCGTGGAGGTTATCGATGAGCACCGAGATAGCGCCTTAGCTACAGATCTGCACCGGGTAGCCGATATCCTCTTGGCGGAAAAATAGCCCTTGTCCTCGGCGGATGCCGTTTGTTTCAGTCATGTCCACTGGAGATGACAGACTAGAGAACATGAACTCACCACAGGGCGCCCCAGCAACTGAACCTCAAGGGTGGTTTTATCTACCTAACCCGCAGGTCAAGCTCAGTCATCCGGATCGTGAACTCCGGCAGCGCCAGTGGGAGGGGAAAGCCTTAGAGTTACTTCACACCGGTAGCGGTGTGTGGCGCCTGAGCGGCACCGCAGGAAGTGGTGTGAGTTCGCTGTTGGTGGATACCGTGGTGCACCGGATTCAAACTGGCGTAGATCCCGCCAATATTATGGTGCTGACTGGCTCTAAAGAGTCAGCTCAACGGTTACGCAGGATGGTTTATGAGGCATTAGTTGATGATGAACAAACTGCTACTGATGCCACGTTGGTTCGGTCTATCCATTCCTTGGCTTTTGCGGTTCTTCACGCCACATCATCTGAGGCAATAGAACTTATTCCCGGTGCTGAACAAGACGCAGTATTTAGAGAACTCCTTGCCGGGCACGCTGAAGATGGCGGCGCCTATTGGCCACCTGAGTTTCACGACGCCCTCACCATGTTGGGTTTTGCCCGGCAACTTCGAGATTTTCTCCTCCGCGCAGTAGAACGTGGTCTCAGCCCTGAACGCCTACACGAACTCGGTCAGTTTTATCACCGACCCATGTGGACTGCCGCTGGACAATTTCTAGCAGAATACCGGCAGGTCATGGCGCTTAGACAGCATCCGGGTTATAGCGCTTCAGAGTTGCTAGGGGCAGCGCTACATGCCGTCGAGCATTGTCCTGAGGTGGTAGAACGCCCCCTTGAATTACTTGCAGTTGATGATGCTCAACTTCTTGATCCGATGGCTGGGAAACTCATTGATGCATTTATCCCCCACGCCAGGTTAACTATTTTGGCCGGAGATCCAGATCAAGCGGTGTTCGGATTCCGAGGAGCAGAGCCTGAGTATTTTCTGGGACATTCGGTTGACAAAGAGTTGGTTTTGTCCGAATCATTAAGGACACCGCGCCGGGAGATCGCTATTGTCAAGACACTGTCTCAGCAGTGGGAAAAAGTGACGGGGGATATTCGCCGTGCGCATCTTAGTGATGGTGTGCCCTGGGGTGATATGGCGGTGATTGTGCGTTCACAGGCGCAGCTCAATCCCACCCGCCGGGCGTTAATGTTGGCTGATATTCCAGTGCATGTTGATCCCACAGACGTGGTGCTTGCGCAGCAACCCATAGTGGCAGGGATCATTTTGGTGGTGCGAGCCTTATATGAACCGCTTAGTTCGAGTGAATGGGAAAGACTTTTGCTCGGCCCCTTTGGTGGCGCTGACCCAGTGACGCTGAGAAGACTGCTTCGGGGCCTGCGACGGTTCGATATGCAACAGCGAGCCATGGACACCTTAGCCTGGCTGGTTGATCCCCGAAACCGAGACGATGTGGCTGAAGAGGATACCGTCTTAAAAGGGCTGTTAACGAGTCGAGAATATGACGTTCTGCAGCGAGTCCAGTCAGTGCTATGGGCGGGATACCAATCCATTCAGCGTGGGGATTCCGTGGAATTAGTGTTGTGGGAATTGTGGGATGCTGCCGGCAAGGACCCAGCGGATCCGCAATCTAAAGGCCTCGCTGAACATCTCCAGACAACAGCTTTACGCGGCGGAACTCCAGGCTCTCAAGCTCACCGAGACTTAGATAGCATGATGGCTCTTTTCGACCTGGCTGGGGATCTTGTGGAGCGAATCCCGGAAGCGAGCATTCGTTCATTCATTGCCGAAATAGCTGAACAAGAGTTACCTACCGGGGTGCGGGATCGACGTAATCTTCGCCCTGAGGCAGTGAATCTCCTGACCGCTCATGGGGCCAGCGGACAGGAATGGTCCAGGGTCATTGTGGTGGGGGCGCAAGAGGGGACCTGGCCTGCGCTCGGGGAAATCGGAACAATTTTCGAACAGAATGACATGATTGACGCGGTAAGTCGAGGGATTTCTCCCGATCTCCCGATTTTGCGGACCCGGGAACAACTGCGAGAAGAGCGTCGGTTATTTCATCTAGCGACAACGCGC
Source organism: Corynebacterium poyangense (assembly GCF_014522205.1). Taxonomy (NCBI): domain Bacteria; kingdom Bacillati; phylum Actinomycetota; class Actinomycetes; order Mycobacteriales; family Corynebacteriaceae; genus Corynebacterium; species Corynebacterium poyangense. The sequence goes on from NZ_CP046884.1 coordinate 708,788, forward strand.
GCGACAGAACAGCTGCTGATCTGCGCGGTAGAAAACTCCGAGGGGGATGAGGAAATGGAGCCTTCCCGTTTCCTCGGGGAGTTTGCAGAACGTGTGCCCGGTATCCACGTCACGATAGCGGAACCCGGCACAATGGCGTCTGACTGTATCGAAGAAGCTGCGGGACAACGCTATACCTCGCTGAGCCCTAGCGATTTTATTGCTGAACTCCGGCGCTGTCTTAAGGACCCAGAAAGCTCTCACGATGACAAGAACCAAGCTCTTCGGCAAATAGTTCGGCTAGTGAAAGCTGGAGTTCCAGGGGCTGATCCGGAACTATGGTGGGATACCACGACACCCAGCACTGAAGCCCCAGTTGTTCAGCACCAGTCAGTGGCATTATCGCCCTCACGAATTGACAGTATTATCACCTGCCCACTACATGCGGTGTTATCTCGAATTGAAAATCCTGAGCAAGATACCACCGCTATGTTGGGCGGGACACTAATACACAATTTCGCTGAAGCCATAGTGAAGGGGGCGGATCCTCAGGAAGCGAAGGATCTTGTGTTAACGGCTTTAGTGGAATTTATTCCGGTTCCTCGGTGGCAAACAGAGACTCAACGAGAAGAGTGGAAGAAAACACTGGAGCAGGTTGTGGCTTGGGTGGCTAATGCCGGGGCGCAGGCAGAAGTCCTGGGAGCTGAGGTGGAGTTCGGGGTGGCACTTAATTCTGATCTGAGGTTGGCAGGAAGAATTGACTATTTGGCTCAGTTTCCGGATGGGAGCACCCGCATCGTTGATATAAAGACTAGCAACTCACCTGTCTCTGTGGCAGACGCCAAAGAACATCCTCAGCTCAAGGCATATCAATTAGCAGTGAGCCGAGGGGTGTGGGATCAAGGAAAAATTAGGGAAGCACGCGAGGGAGAAGAAGCGCTTCAGGTGGGCGAGGCGAAACTGTTCTACCCGAAGTCATCATCGCGAACCCCTTTTCGAGAACAGCCGGTTCTGGATGAACATCAACTCCAGGAGTTTGAAGATCAACTACCTGAGCTAGCTTCCCAGATCCGCGGTCCGGTATTCGTGGCGCGTGCGGGGAAACATTGTCAGTACTGTCAGCTACGCCAAATCTGTCCAGTCCAACCCGAGGGAAGGAGTACTTTGGATGTCTCCTCATAACCGAATCTCAGCAACGGACCTAGCTGCGGCACTTAGCCAGCATTTTCCCCCGACACCACAGCAGGCGGAAGTTATTGAAAGCCCCTTAGGTCCGACCTTGGTGGTGGCCGGGGCAGGGGCCGGGAAAACAGAAACGATGTCGGCTAGAGTGGTGTGGCTGGTGGCCAACGGATTAGTGGAACCGGACCAAGTTCTCGGGCTTACCTTTACCCGCAAAGCAGCCCAGCAGCTCAATCAGCGGATTCGGCGTCGCCTCCAAACGTTGGCGCAACCGGAGTTACTTCGCCAACTAGATCCCAGTGGGAAGTTGAAGAAAACTCTCGAAGCTATAGCTCCATCAATTTCCACCTATGATTCTTTTGCGGGGAATATCATCCGCGAGTTTGGGTTACTTGCCCCGGTGGAACCTGATGCCCGACTAATTAACACGAGTGAATACATTCAGTTAGCTCAGGAAGTTGTGGCTGACTATCACGGTGACTTACCGGATCAGGATTCCTTAGCCAGAGTAGTGAATAAGGTCATCACCTTAGATAGTGAATTGACCCAGCAGGTACTTAGCTGCGCAGAAGTGCGTGAAGAAAGTGAGAGTTTTCGTCGGATTATCGAGGAAGCGCCTAAAGCGGCACGTCAACGGGATAATCTCAATCAGACCATGCAGAAAGCCTACGACGCTCAACAGCATCGGGTGATGTACCTGGAGTTAGTGGAGCGGCTACGAGCAGAATTACATCGTCGACGTCTGAGTACTTTTGGGCTACAGATGGCGACTGCTGCAGATTTAGCGAAAAGATATCCGGTAGTCGGCACGACGTTGCGTCGACGCTATCGGGTTGTGATGCTCGATGAATATCAAGATACTAGCCACGCGCAGCGGGTACTGCTATCGCATCTTTTTGGGCAAGGACAAGATGAGGACTTGTCGGTAACTGCGGTGGGGGATCCCATGCAGGCTATTTATGGGTGGCGGGGAGCTACCGCCGCGAACTTGAACCAGTTCATTACTGATTTCCCTCACGGTGATGGTTCCGATGCGGAGAAAAAACAACTCACGGTGTCCTGGCGTAATCCTGGAAAGGTGCTTGAGCTCGCTAACCGAATATCTGATGATGTTTTTGCTAGCTCCCCGCAGGGGAGAACAGTCAACCGCCTAGAATCTGGGTCCGCAGAGGACGGGGGGCTGCAATTTGGTTTTTATCGAACGTTTGGGGAAGAGCGTGAAGCTGTTGCGGATTTCATGGAGGAGAAATATCGTGCTGCGCAACGCTGCGATAGTTCTTTTAGCGCAGCGGTTTTAGTGAGGAAAAACGCTCATATTGCGCCTATTGCCGATGTGTTGCGTCAGCGGGGAATTCCGGTTGAAGTGGTTGGTTTAGGTGGGTTGTTGAGTATCCCGGAAATTGAGGACCTGCTGGGATTAGCGAACTTGCTGGTAAATCCGGGGGATAGTCCGAGTGCGTTGAGGGTTTTAGCTGGACCCATGGTGGGGCTAGGGGCAGCAGATATCTTGGCGTTGTCACGTCGGGCGAAGAACCTCTCGGCGCGGGCGCAGGGAGAAACTGATTACTTGTCAAAACCGGAAGGTGATGGTGATGATTCCGCTATCAAGCGGCTAAGAGAAAATATCGAACACGCCAGACCAACAGATCCTATGCTCGCAGCCGGGCTCGGAGACGCCCTTGCCGACCTTGGAGAGAAGGAACGTTATAGCGAGGAAGGGTATCGACGCCTGGCGAAATTCTCCGCGCTTCTTCGACATCTTCGCAGCCGGGGATTGGGCCGCAACGTTACTGATATTTTTGCCGACATCATTCAATTAACCGGGCTAAGAACAGAACTCCTCAGCCGCGAAAATCCCCGAGCCGAAGGAGCAACCGGTACAGTGCACCTACAACGCTTCATGGACGAGGTGGGAAACTTCAGCGATATTCCCGGAGCTCATCTCGGATCATTCTTGAACTACTGCCGTCTGGCGAAGGAATATGACCGGGGTCTTAACCCAGGGGAGGTCATCTCTCGAAGCGATAGGGTTCAAATCCTCACAGTGCATAAAGCGAAAGGCTTAGAGTGGCACCATGTTGCGGTGCTTCATGCTGATAGCAGAAACTACGGTGTTAATCAGGTCTCAACGTGGGTGAAGGCTGCGGACAAGGTTCCCACTATTGAACGTCCAGGAGAGCCACTACCTAAAGGCACTCCGGTTTTGGGTGATACCAGCGGCAACCGCAAGGAGATTGAGGACGCCATCAATGCTTTTACCGACGAGGTCAAAGAAGCCGAACAACAAGAAAACGATCGGTTATTTTACGTCGCCGTCACGCGGGCGGAACAGAGCTTAAGTGTCAGCGCGGCGGCCTGGGACGAACATGCTAGACGTGCTAAACCTGGAACTCCACATCGATTTTTAGAGATCCTGCAACACCACTTCCCAGAAGCTCAAAAGAGTTGGTATCAGGGTGGTGAGCAGGAAAGCGAGGTAGAAACCCCTCCGGAACTTGTTGAGGAAGGGGTATTCCCCCAACTTCAGGTGGACGATTCTCATCAGAGGGTTTGGGCTGATGTCCGTGCTGCCCTTGAGGGGAATCTGCCAGAGCTCGGTTCCCAAGAACTTCATCGCCAGTGGGAAGCCGATGCTGAGGCACTCATCGAAGAATATCGGCAGCAGCAGCAACCAGTGGTGGATGTGCCCTTGAATATTGAGCTCACCGCCAGTGATTTGGTCAATATGCGTCGAAACTCAGAGTGGTTTGCCCGACGTCTACTTCGCCCTGTCCCCTTTAAACCGCAAAGTTTCGCCAAACGGGGAACTCAATTTCACCAGTGGATAGAGAATTTCTTCGGTTCTACCGCCTTAATCGATGAGACCGAATTACCTGGAGCAGATGAACTGATCGATGGTTCAACTTTTCCGGAACTACGCGACGCCTTTATCCACAGCCGGTGGGCATCACTCCAACCGGCCTATGTGGAACAGGCATTTGATCTCTACCTCGGTCAGCACATTATCCACGGCCGGATGGATGCAGTCTTTCACAACTCAGATGGTTCTTGGACAATAGTCGACTGGAAAACCGGGCATATTCCTCAAGGAGATGAGATGAAATCTGCATCCATCCAGCTTGCTGTCTATAAGCTTGCCTGGGAAGAAATATGTCAGCGCCGAGGTGAAAAGAACCCTGATGTCAGCGCTATTTTTCACTATGTCAAACCTAACCGCAGTATTGAGCCAGATCGTTTATATAGCCGGAGCGATCTAGAAAGAATGCTCGGTGACTAGGATCCTAGGCAAAGAATGAAACTATCCTTTGCCCCTCCCAAGAGATAGGACAACACCATGCCGAATCGCTTCCGGGAACGCTTCCGCAATTCCGGTGAGCTCACCACCTTGCCGGATCATGCGCTGCTGGGAGTGATTCGATTACCCGCCGGAGCAGTACTCAGTCCGTGGTGGCTGATTTTGCGTCGGGTTTTTTATGCTCTCATTCTGCTGTTCGGGGTAGCCGCGCTGGTGTATTTTGATACTGACGGCTACAGTGAGCCGCTCACCTTTGTCGATGCTTTCTACTACTCGGCGGTTTCCCTATCCACCACGGGCTATGGTGACATAACTCCGGTAACGCAATCAGCGCGACTGATTAACATTATTATTATCACCCCTATCCGGATCGCTTTCGTTATTCTCCTGGTTGGTACCACGTTGTCGGTTCTTACCGAAGAATCACGGCGATCTATCCTGATCAAACGCTGGAGGAAACGAGTGCGTAACCACACTATTGTCGTTGGCTATGGGACTAAGGGACGTTCCGCAGTAGCAGCGTTGCTTGCTGATGGGGTAGCCCCCGACAACATTGTGGTGGTGGATACTGATCGGGCAGCGTTGTCTGCGGCCGAAAATCAAGGGTTGGTCACAGTTCATGGATCGGCTACTAAAGCCGATGTGTTGAAAATTGCGGGGGTGACTAGAGCTAAGGCAGTAGTTGTGGCGCCTAATCTTGATGACACTGCGGTGTTAGTTACCCTTTCGGTTCGAGAAATTGCCCCTAGTGCCACGATCGTCGCTAGTGTCCGGGAATCTGAAAACCAGCATCTTTTAGAGCAATCGGGAGCAGACTCAGTAGTTATTTCCTCAGAAACTGCTGGCCGGATGCTTGGTCTTGCTACGGTAACCCCATCCGTGGTGGAGATGATGGAAGATCTCCTATCGCCGGATGAAGGGTTTTCTATTGCTGAACGTCCCGTGACCGAGGAAGAAGTTGGTGCTAATCCTCGACACCTTGCTGACATTGTGTTAGGGGTTGTGCGCTCCGGTGAGCTTTATCGGATTGATTCTCCAGAAGCAGAAAGCGTGGAGCCAGGTGACCGGCTGTTGTATGTGCGACGAGTGTTTAGCGAGGAGGTGCGACGTCCATGAAATACCTCTGCATTGATCCTCACGGTCGATTAGCCGCCCACACCACTAAGGATCACCGGGTTCGTCCGGTGGTGCTTGATGCCATCCCGGCAGGTGCTATTAGCAGTACTCGCGTTCAGATCGATGCGGATTTAAGTGCTCTTCGTGTTGATGAGCGCACCGTGATGACAGTGGCTAACCAGTATGAAGCTCAGGTTATTGGTCCGCGAGGATATGCCAACAACCCCCAACTAGCACGCGCTTTAGCATTAATCCGAAATCGGGAACGTCTCCGGTTTGATCCGGTTGATGGTTACCCCGTGGATTTTGATGACGCAGGGATTATTGGGCATGGTCTGAACGGTCCGATCTTTCCTCGCATTGATCCCGCAGTCATCGGCATCATCGAGTTGGTGGGGGAAGAAAAAATTCTGTTGGCTAAGAATTCTCAGCGTCCTGAGTATTATTCGCTGGTTGCGGGGTATGTGGAGGCTGGAGAAAGCTTTGAATCTGCTTTCATCCGGGAAGCCGCGGAGGAAACCGGCCGCACAGTTCACTCGTTGACGTATCAAGGAAGCCAGCCCTGGCCGGCGACAAGTTCATTGATGGTGGGTTTCCATGCTTTTACCGCTGAGGTTGAACCGAGCTTGCCCACTGACGGTGAGATTGCTCATACCGTGTGGTTGGGGGCTGAGGAAATCAGCCAGGTTCCCCTTCCTATGCCGGGATCAATTGCCTACCGGCTAATCGACGGTTGGGTTCGCACCCATAGGGGAGGACCACTTGGTTAGTCTCGGGGATCTTGATCCAGATCAGCAAGTTGCTGCTAGCGCTCCGCGAGGCCCGGTATGTATCTTAGCGGGAGCTGGCACCGGGAAAACCCGAACCATCACCTACCGAATAGCTCACCTGATAGAACGCGGATTTTTTAATCCCAACCGAGTGTTAGCAGTTACTTTCACTACGCGGGCAGCTCAAGAGATGCGAGTCCGGCTTGAATCCATGGGAATAGGCGGTGTTCATGCTCGGACTTTCCATTCTGCGGCCTACCGCCAACTGTCCTACTTTTGGCGGCAGGTTGCTGGAGACATGGAATGGGGCATTGTAGAAAAGAAATTCTCCTACGCTGCCCAAGCAATGAAGAAAGCGGGACTTCCTCAGAATCGCGAACGTGTTCGTGACATTCTGCATGAAATTGAGTGGGCCAAGGCGTCTCTGATAACCCCTGAGAAATATCCAGAGATCGTTTCTCAGATTCAACGTGATATTCCCGCTGAGGCGGAGCAGATTTCTAGTGTTTACCGCCTATATGAAGAGTTAAAATGCTCTCCGAGCAGGATGCTGCTGGATTATGATGACCTGATTTTGTATATGGCAGCAGCTATTGAAAATAATCCGGCGGTCGCTGCAGAGTTCCGCTCTCAATACCGTAGTTTTGTGGTTGATGAATACCAGGACGTCACCCCCTTGCAACAGCGACTTTTGGATGCCTGGTTAGGGGATCGGGACGATCTCACCGTCGTCGGAGATGCTAACCAGACTATTTATTCCTTTAATGGAGCTACGCCGCGGTATCTTCTTGATTTTTCACGAAAGTATCCACACGCCACCGTGGTGAAGTTGCAGCGAGATTATCGGTCCACGCCACAGATTGTAAAACTCGCGAATACTGTTATTTCACATGCTCGTGGTCGGGTAGCAGGTACTCGCCTGGAACTGCAAGGGATGCGAGCTCACGGTCCGCAACCCCAGTTCCGGGAATATGATGATGAGCCTGCGGAGGCTCGTGATATTGCTAAACACATTCGCGCTCTTCTTGCTTCTGGAACCCCGGCGCAGGACATCGCTATTTTGTACCGCATCAACGCCCAGTCTGAAAGCTATGAACGGGCGCTAAGCGAAGCCGGCATCCCCTACCATGTTCACGGCGGAGAGGGCTTTTTTCAGCGTCCAGAGATTAAAGAAGCTCTCCGCGCTCTCGTCAGAGCAAGTCAATCCGGTGACTTGCCGGAAGAACTGCACGGGGTAGGCTTAGCGCAACTTGTCCGGGAAATCCTAGCCCCGCTGGGCTACTCCAGCGTCGAACCAGAAGGTAGCGAATCCCGAGACCGTTGGTATTCCCTCAAAGCTTTGGTGGAGTTGACTGAAGAGTTGGGGCAAACTATCCCGGATTTGGATCTCGTGGGGCTGTTGCTCCGGCTCAAAGAACGCCAGCAATCTCAGCTTCCGCCCACGATGGAAGAAATAACCCTAGCTAGTATGCACGCCGCCAAAGGCCTGGAATGGGATGTGGTTTTCCTGGCCGGACTGAGCGATAACATGCTGCCGTTTCACTATGTTCACAATAAAGGCATAGAAAAAATTGAAGAGGAACGTCGACTCTTTTATGTGGGGATTACCAGGGCGCGAGAAGTATTGAATTGTTCTTGGGCTTTGGCTCGCCAGGAGGGCGGCAGAAAAAACCGGAAGCGATCTCGTTTTTTCGATGATCTTTTCCCGGAGGTTGAGCAGCGCACTATCCCGCCTCGATCCGGACGCTCCCATTGTTGTCGAGAGTGCGGCAAGAAATTATCGACCCCGCAGGAGCGGGTTCTTGGCCGGTGTTTACACTGCCCGAGTAACGCCCAACCGGGAGTTTTTGCGGCTCTGCGACAGTGGCGCAGTGATATTGCTCGAGAAAATAAAATTCCGGCCTATATTGTCTTTACTGATGCAACGTTATTGGCCATCGCGGAAAGTATGCCGAAAACTCCAGCTGATCTCTTAGATATTTCCGGTATTGGGCCGGTCAAGGTTGAGAACTACGGCGCGGATCTTCTCCGGATCTTAGCTGATTTTCGCGATTAGTATGCGACGTCGACTCTGCGTTGTCCTTTGCTAAACCCCTTAGGACAGGCGTTGAAAACAACTGGGACAGCCGTGGTGAACAGGGAGCATACGGTGATTGAGCTGTGGTGAGAATGGGTCGATGTGAAGAAATAATCCTGGTTCTGGTTGAAGGTGCGGAGTTGCTGGTCTAGGGCTAAGAAAAGCTGGTGGTTCGAGGAGTTGCCGGGTAAGGCCGAGGACCCGCGCCGCGGTGCTGGCGGCACTGAGAGGGTCATCTAAAAACCCCATGCGTGCTGCTTGTGCTCCTAGATGCGGCAGGTGTGGATCCCAGTGATGGAAATAGAGATCGGCGCACAGCGGACACGGGCCGGAACCGCGGATGTGCAGCGGGCCAATAAAACCTTGACCATCCCAGGTAGAAACCGGGATCCAGGTGCGACCGCGGGTTGCCCAATGGCGATGAAATTTTCGGGCTTGACCGATGGTATTTTCGAGAATGATGGGCACTTGTGCGGGCAGGTGCGCTAAAAATTGTTGCGGTGTTTCTTGGGATAGGGGGCGGTGCACCCGGTATCCGATCTCCAAGAACAAGGAAGTAAGTAGTTTCGATACTCGAGATTTCCCGAGCAGTGCGACGCGGTGAGTTTGCCCGCTCACCTGGGCTAGCACCTGGAACTCTTTGAGCTCAGCGATAATGGTGTTGCTAAATACGGGATCAAAACCGTGATCAATGAAGTCTTGAATGAGGTCACTTTCCAACCGTGGTGCCCGGGCGGTAAGCAGAAGACGGACGAGGACACGCGCCCGAGGATGTTCAATAACTCCGCAGTGCCGCGCATCCACACCGCATTGCAGTGAGCCGGCGTCTCTGAGGAAAATGTGGCTGGTAGGTCTAAGTTGGATATGACTCATAGCTGGTTAGACTGGGCGCACTATGGTTGTGGATCCCAAGGTTGAGATTATTCGATCACCGAAGCGCAAAAAAACTATTTCTGGCCGGTGGCAGGATGGTCGGATTGTCGTGCGCGTTCCGGCACGGCTAACAAGGTCCCAGGAAGATCGCCTCGTAGCGGACCTGGTGAACAAGATGAAAGCAAAAGCGCACCACGCTCAATCCTGGTCAGATGAGCACTTGGAGCGTCGTGCTCGGGCGCTTAACCAAACGTACCTGGAATCCCGCGCCCATTTCTCAGGCATCCGCTGGGCAGATAACCAGAAACATCGCTGGGGGTCCTGTACCCCCGATACCGGCAGCATTCGGATTAGTTCTCAGTTGAAAACTGTGCCGGGGTATGTACTAGACGCGGTGATTGTGCACGAGCTGGTCCATACGTTCATTCCGCATCATGGGCCTGAGTTTTATCAGTGGGCAAATAAAGTACCCCACGCCGAGCGGGCGCAGGGTTATTTGGAGGCGTACCAACAGTGGGGGATTAGGAATCAATCTCTTTAGGGGTATCGGTACGGCTGACCTGGATTTTGCGGGCCTTAGCGCGCTCTGCCAGGGGCAGGGTTAGGCGCAAAACACCATCGGCATACTCCGCAGATATCCGTTCCGTGTCTACGGAATCACTGAGCGTTAGTTGGCGTCGATATGACCCGGTGGCACGTTCATTGAGAACCCACTGAATATCATCATTTTCCGGTGACGTAGTGCGCTGGGCGGAAATAGTCAGCACACCGTTATCAATGTCAATGTCGATACTGTCTGGGTTCACTCCTGGAAGATCAGCACTCAAAATATAGGAGCTGTCCACCTTATACAGGTCCATGGGCATAAAGCGGGGAGCGCGGCCCTGACCGTTTCCAGCTCCAAAAAGCTGACGAGCCAAGGAATCGAATTGGGTGAAAGGATCGGTGTTGAAGGAACTCATGATGTCCTCTTTTCTCTGTCGTAGAAAGTTGCTTACACCAGACTCAACCCAAGAAGCCCAAACTTTATTCCACCAGACTCAACTTTATTTTTCTTCCTCCTCTTTCCCCTGTTCATCGCCCTCATTCTTTTCTCGCTCTAGGCGCTCGATCTCACCTATCGGATCAAACTCTACCCCATCGTTTTCGCCGAGAAGCCCATCAATAAACTCCGCAGAGTTCTCTAGATCTTCAGCGGAGGGCATGAAATCCGGGTGTTCCCACACGGCATCTCGCCTTTGAGTTCCGACGGCAACCTCAACCCGGCTCCACAGTTCCATGGCTTCAGCCACCTTGGGGGCATTAAATTCGATGCCGACGACTTTCGCGAAAGCTTGCTCCGCTGAACCACCTGTTGCTCGTCGACGTCGCCACGCTTCGTTTAAGGCCGCGGTGGCCGGAATGCGGTTCCCCATGGCTTGGGTAACTACAAACTCTACCCATCCTTCAACTAATGCCAGGAGCGTTTCGAGGCGTGATACCGCTGCGGCGTTTCGAGAGGTGATCTTAGGAGAAAGATCCATATTCTGCAGCTGTTGCATTGCTTCTTGGATCTGTGCGGGATCTCCTGATTCTAAGTTCAAGCCTCGCGCTGCTTCTTCAATATGCGAGGTATCAATAACCAAACCAGCAGCATATTCTTCTACTGAGGAGACGAGTCTTTCCACCAGCCACGGCACATGTCGGAACAGCCGTTGGCGAGCAGCTTCCCGGGCGCTGATATACACCATAACGTCGCGAGAATTAATTTCGAGATCGTTCGCTATTTTCTGGATATGCGCGGGCAGTAGTGCAATTACTCCCTCTGGCGCTACCGGTAACCCAAAATCAGAACCGGTCAACGCCTGAGTAGATATTTCACCGAGGGCATGCCCCAACTGCATCCCAAAGTTCATCCCGGACATGTGATTCATCATGGATAACATCGGGCCCATCATTTCGCGGGCTTCTTCCGGCAAAGACGCGAGCTGGGCCTCGTTCATATTCTTCGCCACCGGGGTCACCATGCGTTTCCACATCGGTAAGGTGCGCTCTAAATAGTCGGCAGCGTTCCATGCCTCGATACTGCCGCCAGAAGTCGGTAATTCGGTAAATTCATCCAGCCACAACTCCGCCAGACGCACAGAATCTTCCACCGCGGCTTTTTCCTGGGAATTTATTGAGGCAGCTTTCCCGGTTTGTTGCTTAGCTATTCGCTCAGCCATGTCATAGTTCACCGGCGGATTGGGTTCGCGAGAATTCATCGACGACCCCATCCCAGACAACATCTGCCCAAATTGATTAAGAATATCGCCTAACCCCCCGGCGCCCCCAGTGGAAAATCCGAACGCTCCGAAGGGATTCTGGTTCTGGTTTTCGCGATGCTCGCGGTCATCGTCGTCATCATTATTGCCAAAGGAGAATCCGAATCCATGGGTACTCATGCCTTTACAGTACCGACCAAAACATCAAAATAGCTATGGCGGCGGCTATGCTCTCAGCGAACAGCCGGGTAGTGTGATTGTTCGTGTCACGTCGATTGAGAACCATCATCTGTGGAGCCATCCCGGTAGTTGTGCTTGGTGCCCTCGTGGGAATGGATCATATTCCTGGGACAAATATTTCTTTAACCGTGCCCTATGCGGCGGAAGGGCCGGGCCCGAGTTTTAATACGCTGGGAGAAATTGAGGGGAAAGAAGTAGTGGAGATTGATGGGGAAAACACCGATCCCACTAGCGGGAATCTCAATATGACAACCGTGTCGGTGCGAACCGGGATGACCGTACCGCAGGTGGTGTCTCGGTGGGCTCAAGGCGACAGTATCGTCCCGCTCGATACCATTTTCCAACCCGGCGAGAGTCAAGAAGACGTCCAAGAGCGGAATAAGGCAGCTTTCGCAAATTCCGAGACAGCTGCCACGTTGGCGGCTATGAACTATTTGCATCGTAAGGTTGAGGTGCAGGTTGTTGAGGTCAAACCTGATTCTGCGGCAGAGGGGCAGCTAGTATCCGGGGACCGCATCATCAGCATCAACGGCACCCCAGTTGCCACTCCCGCAGAGGCGCAAGAACAAGTTTCGCACTACCAGCCGGGTGAGAAAATCACCCTGGATATTAAGCATCAAGATCAGAGCCGAGCTACGTTGACTCTGAACTTGGGAGAAAACCCTGACTCTCCGGGGAAGCCTTTACTGGGAATAACGATGGTGTCGGTTCCGGCCGATGGGGTGCGCATTCATTACAACCTTAATGAAGTAGGTGGGCCCAGTGCCGGGATGATGTTTTCCCTGGCAGTTGTGGATAAGCTCAGCCCGGGGTTACTTAATGGAGGAAAGTTTGTGGCCGGAACCGGAACGATTTCCGCAGATGGTTCCGTGGGGCCCATTGGGGGTATCACCCACAAGATGAAAGCAGCTGAGGATCTGGGGGCTGAACTTTTCTTGGCCCCGAAGGATAATTGTGCAGAGGCTATGAGCCAGGATCACGGCACCATGGTGGTAGCAGAAGTCACTAGTCTCAGCGATGCAATCCAGCAGATGAAAGCCTATTCCGAGGGAGGCGACGTCCGCACCTGCCAGAGTCGCTAACTCTTCGGCTCCGAGGGAGCGCTGCTGCGCTGTGACTTATCTGCGTTATGGGGTCTTAAGGTAGATGCATCCCCTTCTTTGACAAGACCTAATTCTTTGATCCTTGCCTCGGGGTCTACTTGATCGGAAGACACCATTTGCTGCATCACCAGGCCTTTATTGTTATCGACTACGGTGATAACTGCCGTGGTGCCCAAAGTGGACCATCCCACCACCCTGGAGCCACTATCTTCTACTACCCGAGAAGACCTCAACTCCGTTAAGAGTTGAGTGGTAGACGCGGCTTTAGCGGAGGACTTAAAAAACTGGAATTGCCCGATTTCCGGTCCCGAACACTGGAAAGATTCGTTGATTCCGCTGGCGCTGCAGCTTTCAAATTTGTCGAACACGCTCGCCGGGGCGAGGGAAGAAAAAACCTCGCGGACGTGTGATACCTGAGATTCAGCGTCAGAGGCGCTGCTGGTAGTGGTGCTAGGGGACGTGCTCGTCGATACTTGGCTAGTGGTGTTGGGTGAATCTTCTTGGGGGTTGTCTGGCCCGTGGGGGTCAGGACCTGCGTGGCAGGCGCTAAGTGCGAAAGCAGGTAGCACAGCAACAATCGCCGCTTTCCGCAAGGAATATAAGGTCCGACGGATACTAATGCGGCCGGGCGGCGACGTAGGCACAGGGACTCCTTCATTGGGGGTAGGGGAGGACCAATATCAATAATCTATAGTCAAGCTTAACTGCCGTGGGGTAGGGGGCAACAACTCCAATTAGCTGTCATCTCCGAAGTTGGGGTCTTGTTCCAAGCTATAGCGCAAAGCAGCAATAACTTCCGGGGCTATTTCTGAGCCACCTCGCAGTTCTACTTTGTCCTCGGCAAAAGGACCTTCGTTAGCTACCTCCTCCTCGGTGGGTTTTAGCTGCAACAAGGTAAGTTCTGGGCCGGACCGGAGAACTCCAGAGAAAAGCCGCGCCGGGCGAGGTTCGGTCATGGTGGCGTCGGACGCATCACGATAACGGATTTCTTGGGAAAGGATGATTCCTGAAATAGTTTTTGGCCACACGGTGCGGCTGAGGTAGTCAGCTAACTCGGGAGAGCTGTGGTTGATGTGGGACGGCAAGGCGTCTTGAACCACCAAACTCAGCGGTGAGACGTCATCGTCGGGATGATAAAAATCAGCGCCGAGCAACTCTGAGCGCACTAACGCAAAAAGCGTTGGGGTGGCAGCATCCCACCCTTCGGCGTGGATGAAGTCTACCGCCTCAAGCATCGCTCTATTTAAGGCTTGAGGAGAGTCGGCATCGCCGTGGGGGTTCATCCCGTTCACGTAATCCTCCTTAGTGAAAACAAAACTAGAAATAAGTTTCCCAATGCCCGTAAAGTAAGGAGAATACACCCGTTTCCTCGATAAAGGAGCCTGACGTTGGCGACAGAAATGCCGCAGCCGTCCCCCCGTCTCAAGCGTCCCCCTCGCATCTTGGCTTGGATCATCGGCGTTATCGCTGTGCTTTTGATTCTTGGCCCGGTTCTCATAGGCGCGTACACCGACTGGTTATGGTTCGGAGAAGTGGACTATCGCGAGGTGTTTACGAAAACACTCTTCACTCGCATAGCCCTCTTCTTCATCTTTGCCGTCGTATCCGGGGGTGTGATCTTCCTCGCGTGTTTGTTGACGTGGAAGGTTCGGCCGCGTGATATTAACCACCTTGATCCTCGGTCACCCATCCATCACTACCGAACCGCCATCGAGCGCAGTCTTCATTCCGTTCTCGTTGTGCTCCCAGCCTTAATTGGCTTTTTTGCCGGTTTTGTCGGACAAGCCCAATGGCGCACGGTATTGATGTTCCTAGAAGGTGGAGATTTCGGTACCACCGACGCTCAATTTGGCAACGACCTTGGTTTCTACGCCTTCCGTCTGCCGATGTGGCGCATTATCGTCGACGGTTTCTCGATGCTTCTCATCGTGGCTTTCTTGATCGCTTTAGTGGGGCACTACCTTACCGGTGGCATCCAAATCGGGAACAAAATGGCCGGAATCAACGGCTACGTTAGCCCCGCTGCCCGGATGCAATTAGCTCTAACCGGTGGGCTATGGATGCTGCTTCGGGTAGCTTCCTATTGGCTTGACCGCTATGACCTGCTCAACCGTAAGCATGACATCTTCACCGGAGCAGCCTACACCGATATTAATGCCGTACTCCCAGCAAAGATCATCATGATGATTATTGCGGCATTAGTAGCTGTAGCTTTCTTCAGCGCTATCGTGTTCCGCGATCTTCGTATCCCAGCTTTGGCAACAGTCCTGCTGGTTCTCAGCTCCCTGGTGGTGGGCTCAGCTTGGCCCATGTTGCTGGAGCGATTCTCGGTCAGCCCCAACCGCGCTGAAAAGGAATCGCAGTATATTGCCCGCAATATCGACGCGACGCGCCAGGCCTATGGGTTGACTGATGACAAAGTGGAATACCAAGACAATTGGGGTGCTAAGAGTAACTCCGCTCAAGAAAACCCGGATCAGGTGAAACGTGCGGTAGCTAATGATGTTGCAACGATCTCCAATATCCGGTTGCTCGATCCAGAGATTTTGACCCCAACCTTTACCCAGCAGCAACAGCTGCGAAACTTCTATGGTTTCCCGGATACTTTATCTATAGACCGTTACCAAGTTGATGGGCAGTTGCGGGACTTCGTGGTGGCTGCGAGGGAATTGGACCCGAACGCCTTGCAGGAGAACCAGTCTGGATGGATTAATCGCCACACGGTCTACACTCACGGGAACGGGTTTATTGCTGCCCCGGCTAACCAGGTAGATGAAGTGGCCCGAGATGTAGGATCCACCCGCGGCGGATACCCGGTTTACACAGTTTCTGATCTTCAATCAAATGAATCTGGTGCGCAGAGCCGTCAATCAGAACAATTGGGCATTAAGGTTGATCAGCCCCGAATCTACTATGGACCGGTTATTGCTGGTGCTAAGGACCGAGCCGACTATGCAGTTGTTGGCGGAGATACCCCAGTTGAGTACGACACCGATACATCTAACTACACCTACAGTGGGCGCGGTGGGGTAGACGTCGGCAACTTCTTTAATCGTGCGGTTTTTGCCATGAAGTATCAGGAACTCAACCTGATTTTGTCAGAACGAGTTCACTCTGATTCCAAGATCCTCTTTGACCGTGACCCCCGGCAGCGGGTGGAAAAAGTCGCGCCGTGGCTAACAACGGATTCTAAGACCTATCCGGCGGTTATTGACGGGCGAATTAAATGGATTGTGGATGGTTATACCACCCTGGATGCGTTGCCCTACTCGGAGCAAACGTCATTAACCCAGGCTACCGAGGATGCTCTCAACCCCGATGGCACCAACCAGAGGCTGATTACTGACAGTGTGGGATATATCCGAAACTCCGTGAAAGCCACCGTGGATGCCTACGACGGCACGGTAGAACTCTATGAGTTTGATACCGAAGATCCCGTGCTCAAGGCCTGGGAAGCAGTGTATCCCGGTACGGTCAAACCGGAATCTGAGATCTCTAAGGAGCTGAGGGAGCACCTACGCTACCCCGAAGATTTATTTAAAGTTCAGCGCAAACTCTTAGCCCGCTACCATGTCAATGATCCAGGGACATTCTTTACCAACGATGCATTCTGGTCAGTACCCGCAGACCCAACAGCCACAGACAACCGATCCCAGTTAGACCAACCCCCGTATTATGTGGTGGCCGCAGACCCGAAGACCGGGAAACCAAGCTTCCAGCTGATTACCCCCTTCCGTGGTTTGCAGCGCGACTTCCTCTCGGCACACATGGCGGTATCCTCCGATCCCGACAACTACGGCAAGATCACAGTTCGTGTGCTACCCACCAACACTCAGACCCAAGGCCCACGGCAAGCCCAGGACACCATGATGTCCTCGGACCAAATTGCCCGTGACCGAACACTCTGGGAAGGGACTAATCAGCTGCATAATGGTAATCTTCTGACGCTTCCCGTAGGGGACGGGCAAATCCTATATGTTGAGCCGGTGTACTCTCAGCGCGCCAACCAGCAGTCTGCTTTCCCGAAACTGTTGCGCGTCTTAGTGTCCTATAACGGGCAGGTGGGCTATGCCCCAACAATTTCCGAGGCGTTAAGCCAGGTGGGGTTAGATCCTAAAGCTGCCCAGGACATTAATGAAGTACCTGGTGGTGACGCTAATAAGGATAAGAACAAAGAAGAAACAAAGACGCAACAACCCAGCGCTCCGGCAACAGGAACGGGTGCTCAGGGACAAGCTATCGAGCGAATTAATACCGCACTCGATAATCTGGAAAAGGCGCGAAACGGCAGTTTCGAAGAGTATGGCAAAGCCCTTGATGAGTTAGACAAGGCAGTAGACGCGTACCGAGCCGCGGAAGGAAAATAGTTCCTCGCTTGAGGAGCGAGGGGTTCGATGTTATGTTGTCCACTATATGCCCCGTACCCTGCTGATTTGGTGTTAGTAGGGGAGGGGCGGTACAGTATCACCCGTTGCACCCAGTGATTCTGGAAAGAAACACAAGAGTGTGACTATGACCCACGGTCATACGACGCGGGGTGGAGCAGCTCGGTAGCTCGCTGGGCTCATAACCCAGAGGTCGTTGGTTCGAATCCAGCCCCCGCTACTAAGAAAGGCCCTGGCCGGCAGAAACACTGGTCAGGGTCTTTTGCTTTTCACACATCACATCGCTTTTGGGACTGAAATTGGGATTAAAGTCGTCACAAACTGTAGCCGTCGCCCACCCGTGGCCTGATGGCGCGGATGCTGGCGCACCCGCCCGCACCCCTAAGGAGAGACCCACAGGGCTCAATAAGCAAAGCCGTCGTGCTGCTTGTCCCGCATACCGAATCCGGTGGTGTGGTACCGAGCCGGCGCGACGCCGTGTCCAGTCAATCTGGCCAAGTGTGACGTTCTGCTCTGTGTGGTCCGTGATGATATTCGTGTTGCGTGCCACTTGCTTCGCCGACTACTTCGCGCCCACACTGCGCGCCGCCTCCTGAAGAAGTTTGCGGCGCGTATGCTTTCCAACGTCCCCGTGACACCAGTGGCGCACGTTGACTCCTGCCCTGCTCGCCGTATCAGTCATCTCTGCCTCCTGAAGCTTCTATCCGAGCGAGTAGAAGGGCTTTTAGCTAAGTAAACGTGGTCCTCACAAGCAAAATGTCTAGTGAGCCGCTGATTCGCGTGCAAATTAACTGCGTTCGGTAGGCCGGTTTTCTACTAGCATGACGTAGTCGGATTTTCGATTGCTGTAAAAAACAGACTGTGGAAAAGGCAAATGAAGATTGGTAGGGGGTAGTCAAATGATCTCCTCGGGAGTATAGTCCTGAAGAAATACCTTTGATAGGAAAATGATTTTCCGATCAAAGGTAGCTGTCGGTAAATATCCTAGAAAGGACCCGAGATGAGTGGGAGGAAACAATTTACTGGTACCGGCAGGACTAGCAGTCGGGGCTGCTCTCGGTAATGCTTCGACCGAGACGGCAGCGTCTGTGGGAGTACTCAGATACTTCATCTTTGCTATTGTCGTCTATTTCAAAGCGAATTTCCTAAAGCAAGCGTTTTGGGTCAATTGCCTTGGCATGACCGTTCTGAGCGGTGCGGTTCTCGCTCTTAATGTATCGGCGCTGTGTTGAGTTCGACATTGAAGATGAGGCGGAATTTTAGGCTCTACTTAAGCAACCCGTTTGACTCCGATTATCCCAGTAACGCACAGCTTTCTTAGCGGACTTGACTACAAGTTTACGGCTAAAGCGAAAATCGTCGATACAACGTAGATCTAGGAATAAAATGTCTAAAACAAGTTACTCGGAAAGAGAAGTTGAATCTCCATACATGGATGTTGCCCCTCAAAGGGCTTGTCCATTTTCCCCTCCAGCGGAGTTTATTGACGCGTCTAAAAATGCGCCTATTGTTCCATGGAACTTCCATGCAGGGCATCGAGGGTGGTTGGTCACCGGAAATATAGCTGCAAAGCAAATTCTAGCAGACAAACGATTTTCGGTGAGAGTGGATTTAGCCAATACGCCAGGCGCCCAAACGCTCCGGCACTTCGATGCACCCGGGCTATTCCATATGAAAGACGACCCGGACCATTCTAGATTGCGAAAGGCAGTGAACCGCGAATTTGCGCCGGCTCGAATTCGGGCATTCGAGCCGACAATGGAAGCCATCGCTGAAGAACGGTTGGAATGGCTTTTGGCAAGCGGATCTGGTTCAGATTTTATAACTTCAGTTTCCATTCCATACTCGATAGGTGTAGTTTGCAGTTATCTTGAGATCCCTGAATCAGTTAGCTCATTGCTTGTCCAGCACGCAGCGGTGGCTTTTCGCAAGCAGGAAAAAGATGATAAGCGTATCGCAGCTTTGCAACAGGTCTACGAAGTTCTTAGTGGTCTCGTTTCGGAACGGTATCAACTGCCGACTGGCGACATGATTTCGCGCTTACTGAAAGATGAGAGCATCAAAGCTGAAGAAGTGGTGGGCATTGTCGCTCAAGTGCTCATTGCCGGCTTTACAGTCCCCGCCGCGATGTTCGGGTTCGCTATGTACGCAATCATGGAACGTCCAAATGGAATCACTGAACTCATTGGAAAGGGAAAAACTGAGGCGACTGTCAATGAGCTCTTCAGGTATGTCAGTTTTGAAGCGCAGCCAAGAATCAGAGTTGCGACCGAGGATGTTGAAGTGTGCGGAATTACTATTCAAGAAGGGCAGCTTGTGGCCATCGCCATTGACGTGGCGAATCGTGATTCCTCTATCTACCAAGATCCCGATTGTCTGCTGCCAGAGCGGAGTGTTAAGTCACACCTCGCTTTCAGTTGGGGACCGCACCAGTGCTTGGGGCGAAGTTTAGCCGTCAGCGAATTAACAGTATTGCTGAACTCTATTACTAATAAGGTCCCTGCAATTCGTATCGCGGAGGGTACCACACCGATCGTGACTGACGATGGGATTGTCAGAGCAATAGTGAGGATGCAGGTCGAGTGGTAAGTAGCTCTGCTTTTCAAAATTTTAGTTCTCGGAGATTGGGAACCCTTTTTGGTGCATCTTGGCAGTTGGCACGTCCAAGAACTTGTTTAGTGGGTATACTTGCCTATGGCTTCGGTATCGAACTGCTCGGAACGCACTGGCGTCTAGCCATTATTGCGGGTTCAATGGCCATGTTTATCATGCCGGTGGTAGCCAACCTGCACAATTCCTACACCGACCTAGAGGAAGATGCTCGTAACCTTCCCGGACGTATCTCTCTTGTCTATGCGGTTGGTGTTAAGAATCTCAAGAGGATGGTCAGGTATGGGCTGGCATTGGTAGTTATATTGTGTGCGTCCATTGGGTGGCTTGCGTTCATCCTGGCTGTGGTGGGAGTACTGTTGTTGCTCTCTTACTCAGCGCCACCATTACGTTTGAAAGCGCGACCATTCTCTGGCTTATTGATCTTCTCCTTAGTTATCGCCTATCCGTTTCTCATTGCCGTGACCGCTGGCGAGACCTGGGCGAAATGGAACTCACCGCTAGAGGAGCACAGGTGGATTTGGCTTGCCTACCTTGTTCTTCTTTTTATGGCCAAGGGTTGTGTGAAAAACGTACCTGATTACGAGGGTGACATGATTGCCAGCATTCGTAACTCAGCTACAAGGTTTGGAAGCATCCAAAAGGCCTCAATGTTCGCCGTGTGCGCTACATGGATTTGCTATTCGCTCTTCCCTTTTGTTGTGTTCTTGACGCAGGCTCCGGCAAATCTCTACTTAGCTATCCCATGGGTATTGGTAGCCATGCTGCATGTTGCCAGGTTACTGAGAAGCGATTCTCCGGCGTATCTTAACTCAGTTCTGAAATGGGACATGGCTGTTTCAGTGGTATTTCTCGCGCACCTGGTGGTGCTTGTTGATCTCTCCACCAGCGGGTGGACGTTGGCGCTGTGCTGCATATTCATCATCATTTTCGCTGACGCGATTGGAGCCGATTCGCGCGCCAATAACCACCTTCCTCAACAAGCTGACGAAACACCGATTGACGACACTAGGTTAGGAAGGCACTGCAATGAAAGTTGAGCTTGATCCAGGAGGCTTCTTGGCAACCAGCTCCGAAGAGCTCAAGAGCGAACTCAGCAACATAAATCCGAAGCTTGAACAAAGCGCAGCGGTTCAATACGCGCTCACCCCGCACGGAAAACTGATTCGTCCGCTGACGCTCTTCGCTATCGCCAATGCACTTGGTCTAAGTGTGAGTAGAGCGCTAGTCACCATTGCTGCCAGCATCGAAAAGCTTCACATCGCGACGTTGGTTCATGACGACATTATCGACAACGATCAATGGCGCAGGGGGCGTCCTACCCTTCACACTCAATTTGATCTGGGTACGGCAATAGTCGTCGGAGACTCTCTTATTTTTGAAACCACAGCCTGGGTAAAAGATACTGTCAATCTAGGAATCGAGCCTCGCAGTGCGCTGGAAATTCTCAGCCAGTTTGCTACTGCTGGGCAGCAGCTGTGCTCTGGACAGCAACTGGAGTCGCAGATGACCTCGAGTTTGAACTTCAGCTACACAAGATACATCCAAATGATTGAGGGAAAAACCAGTTCGCTCTTCGAGCTCGCAGCTGTGTGTGGAGCAATCCTTGCGAATGCTAGTAGAGAGGAAAGGCAAAGATTCTTCACTGTCGGCCAGAAATTTGGCATCGCTTTTCAAATGCAGGATGATCTCTTGCCATTCTTCAGTGACCGAGAAGCAGCTGGCAAAGACCTTTTAAGCGATTTGAGAAACAGACGACCGAGCTTTCCTCTGGTTGTCGCAGTTGAGTTGCTCGAGGGAGTAAATCGGACAAACTTGCTCTCCTTTCTCGCATCTGATACACCAGCTGGTTCTGAATCATTCTCGATGCTTACAGAACTTCTTGTTAGTGCAGGGGTCCTGCAGAAATGTCAAGACTTGCTGCGCCAAACACTCGAAGAGGCAAAAGCGCTGTTAGAACCGTATCACGAAACTGAGGGTGGGAAGTTCCTGGTTCAACTCTTACACCAGTCAACAAGGAGGAAGCTATGAGTAAATCCAATCGGCCTCCTACACCCCAGTCGCTATTTACCCGCATTGCTCCCTGGTATGACTTTGTTAACTCGATCGCCAGCGCAGGTAACGTCGGCCGATGGCGGCGGGAAACTGCTGAACTAATTCCGCATAATGAAGTACAGAGCATTCTTGACATCGCCTGTGGAACCGGCGGGATGGGAGTTGCGCTTCGACGGTATCATCCTCGTGCTGAGATAGTTGGATTGGACTCGAATCAGGCAATGCTTGAAGTTGCACGAAAGCGAAGAAGCAGCATCTATGATCTTCTGATTCAAGGGGAAGTAGAAGCTCTCCCATTTGAGGACGCAAGCTTTGATGCTGTGGTGGTTGCATTCGCATTTCATGACTTTCACTGCTCTTTGCAATCGCTAACTGAGGTCTGCAGAATACTTCGTCCAAATGGAATATTCGCATGTATGGAACTTTCACTCCCAACTGATGCAACAACTCGTATTTGGTACAAACGATTCCTAAAAACGCTCGTAGCAGTACGCAACAGCCTGGGGTTACGGAATCAAGGTCACGTGCTCGACGAAATCCTTAACAGCCCTCATTCATCATATCTCGCCGATTTGGTCACCGCTAGCGACTTTGAAGCTTTATCGCAAAGCGAATTAAGTAAGGGGATCGTCACTAACTACTCGTTCCTAAAAGGAGGGGCAGAATGAAGCTTCGCAAAGCATTAACTGACGCCAGTGGCCCTGACACTTCTGAATGGGGCCGGTTCAGAAATGAGCTTGTTGGAGGTCGACGAGGAGCTGACTATGTTTTAGGAGCTTTAGCTCAAGACGGCGTTTCTGTGATGTTTGGTTTGCCTGCGGATTCCATTAACTCACTATTTGATGCTGCTCGGAAACACAGTGGGATACGGGTCGTTACATGTCACCACGAAACACATGGCACGCTGATGGCCTCTGCTTTTGGTAAACTATCTGGGACACCAGCCATTATGACGGCCACGAATGGACCTGGCGTAGGCCACCTACCAGTAGGTGCACGAGACGCCTTTCTTGACGAGGCTCCGCTGGTTTTGCTGCCCGGAACGGTCCCACATTCGATGGCTGGGATGCGTGGCTTCCAAGACCTCAATGGCGAAAAGTTGTTGGAACCCTGGGCTGATGGGATATTTCGTTGTGAAAGTATTGCGGGTCTAAGCCGAATCAAAGTGGTGGCTCCTCGCGCCAAGCACTCTAAGCGCCCAGTTGTTTTTATTTCGGCCCCCGACGTGCTAATGGATCCGTGCTCTATCGCCGTTGATCAAACTCCCACCCTGCATCCAGCCTCACAATGGTCGTCCAATTGTGCTGCTGTCGAACGTGCCGCTTCGATAATTGACGAGGCCGTAAGTAGCGTAATCCTTCTCGGAGACTCTAGAAATAGTCCAACTGAGCTCCCCGAGAGTGTTTACTCCATGGCATACATTTCCCCATCATCCTTGCAAGGATCAGGTTGGGGGAAAATTCCAACCTGTCGGAGAATTCTGCCGAGTGCCACCTATCTTCCTTGGTCTGGTGACGAAGTCGCAGTAATTGTAGTGGGTGACTGGCCTAATGAACTGGAAAATCAGCTTACCAATATCGCGGTAATCCACTTGACAAAGACCCCATCTTGGAGGGTTGAAACTGGGAAGTACATCAACCTTTGCGGTACTATCGCGTCCGACTTTCTAGAAAAGCACATGAAACAGGCAAAAGTGGAGTTCTCGCCTCCTGCTAGTAACGACTTGTTTAGCGATGTAGTTCCGTTGATTAATCGGGTGAGTGGGGAGGCTGACTTGATCTCCTGCGAACCCGGAACAGTTTTGGAGAGCGTATTCCTCCATTTGGAGGAACGCAACCGCACTTTCACGAGCTCTTTCGCCGCGGCAACTAAGGGATACGGTATTCCTGGAGCAATCGCTGGCGCGATTCTTGACAATACGAGGCTCAATATTGCCGTTGTCGACGAGGCAGGGTGGGTTGAGAGTCAGATTGAGGTGACAACTGCATTGAAACATGGTTGCCACATCGCTGTGATTTACTTAGCAATTGATGAGGAGGAAGTCCAGCGCTGTTGTTTGGAAGGTAAGGCACTCGGGCTGAATGTCCGAGTGATTGAAGGATTGCACACTCCGGACGAACTCCGCCCCTTTGAGATGCTGATTCTCAGGACTCATCGTTCCTCTTCGCGGTCCCCCGAGGAATTGCAGTTCTCCGGTCGACAACGGTGGCAATTAGCAAGCTCGTGCACTTCAACTTCTCGTCTTGAAAGCCAGGAATCTTTCGCGATGCAAGCTGTTGCTGCAGCAAAGACGCTTGGCGAAGTTAGTATTATTGAAGTGCGCGATGAGTGCACTTTGTTGCGAATCTTGAATCCTCTAGCAGATGCTGCTATGGACGGCGCGGCGGTCGTTCTCGTGGCTCATGAAGAAGCTTGGAATGTTAGTGCTGATCGCATTCTTCCTGAATTGGCACATTCAAACTTCTGTGGTTCGTTTGAAGAGCGTGAGACGCTGGTCGAGATGGCAAAGGTAGCGTCGAGCACATCTAGCACAGTAAGCCTCGTTCGTATTCAATCGGGCGCCACGGTATCACGAATAGAGAGACGGACTCACCGGACACAGAATTGCTCTCAGTTAGCGCTGCCTCAGCCCAGCTCGATTGAACAATGCAAAGCGATCCTCGAAAGCGCTCAGAATGCGGTCATTCTAGTTGGTGGAGGCGCTAAAGATAGGGAGCGAATCGCTTTACTTGCTACCAAACTAGATGCACCGATTCTAGCGACCATGGCGGGTGCGC
Organism: Corynebacterium poyangense; assembly: GCF_014522205.1. Lineage (NCBI taxonomy): Bacteria > Bacillati > Actinomycetota > Actinomycetes > Mycobacteriales > Corynebacteriaceae > Corynebacterium > Corynebacterium poyangense. The sequence goes on from NZ_CP046884.1 coordinate 733,493, forward strand.
AATTTGATTCACTTTCCTGCTTTGGTGGTTATGTCGGAAGTTCAGGGCAAAGGCACTCTAACACTTCGTTACGGGAAGCCGAGGTAGTGTTGATGTTGGGAGTTTCTAATCGAGGTGCTGCTTTCGAGCTTGTTGGTAATAGCAAGGTTGTGCTCGATGTCAATAGCGATTTGGAAACTCTAGCTTCTAGAAAATTTGATTCCTTAAGTATACATTCAGACTCATCCACGTTTGTCACCGCACTTTTGAAGAGCGAAATCAAGAAAGCAAGCGACAATTCTCATCAACTCAGCTACATGCGGAGCACCTGGTGGGATAACGCCGGGCAGGTCGACACTTTAGCAGGTAAGCTTCGACCCTCGTATGTGGTGCGGCAGCTCGATGAGAGCTTACCGGCTGACCGTGGATTCGCTTTCACCGGAGATGTGGGAATTAACACCCTGTGGCTGTTCCGCTTTCGCAAGCATCATGCATCGACTATTTGGTCCCGGAATTTCGCAACAATGGGCTTCGGACTACCAGCAGCTTTGGCTAGAGTAAAGTTTACGGGTCAGCCCACGGTTGCCGTCGTCGGAGATGGTGGCATGGGAATGTCTATTGGCGCGATTACTCCAGACTGTGAATCTCCAGTATTGTGTGTGGTCCTGAACAATCGCGGTCTTGCTGCAATCCGGTATGAGCAAGAATTCTTCGGATGGCCCGAATTTGAGTCCGGATACATTAACCCCGATTTTGCCGCATTTGCTCGCTCTCGCTCTTGGGATGGTCGCACAATTACCACGAAACAAGAGTTGCGAAAGGCCATAAACGATTTTGTCGTGGAACCATCTCCGATGCTGTTGGATGTCGTATGTACGGAAAACGAACCACCGATGCCTGCTCTGATCCCTAAACCCGTCCGCGTTGCTTCAGCGTTGTTTGCTTGGGCAAGACAAGGCAGAAAAGGGTTGGTATCTGCAAGGACGGCACTGAGCGCGATGATTTTCTTCCGTTAGAGACGTAGCCAAAAGAGATGAAAGAAATGAGTTAACAATGATTTATTGGTTTAATCAGGTAGGCGCGGAAGACATCGGCGTAGTCGGTGGCAAAGGCGCAAATCTAGGAGAGTGCTTCAATGCTGGGCTGCCAGTTCCTCCTGGCTTTGTGGTGGGAACAGAAGCTTACGTTCTTGCTTCGAAGGACGTGAGCGAAGCAGTCATTCGAGCTGCGGAGGCTAGAGATTATGGACAGGCGCAGAAAATAATTCGTTGTCTTGAAATTCCCGCAGACTTGATGATCGCGGTTGAGGCAGCCTATGCGGAACTCGGTGAACCTGTTGTAGCAGTACGTTCATCAGCCACTGCCGAGGACTTGGCACAAGCCAGCTTCGCCGGGCAGCAGGACAGCATTCTGGGAGTAAGTGGAATCAACGCACTTTGGTACGCAATTCGGGAATGTTGGGCTTCGCTATGGAATGAGCGAGCTATCGAGTACCGTGCTAAACAAGGCATTGAGAATAGTGGTCTCGCACTCGCTGTAGTGGTCCAGGAGATGGTCGACGCGGACATAGCCGGTGTGTTGTTCACACAAAATCCAATGACCAACGACGATCATATGCTCGTGAGTGCTTCATATGGTTTGGGCGAAAGCGTTGTCGCCGCTACCGTCACGCCGGACACGCTCGAGTTGTCGCGGGTAACTCATGAGATTGTTTCTTCGACCGTGGGGTCCAAAGAAACACGCATCGACATGGTGGCAGGTGGCACTGAAGTCTCCGATGTTCCCACCGAGCTTAGGGGACGGCTGTCACTTGACGACGATCAAATTGTCGTTCTGGCTGAGCTTGGACGTAAGGTTGAGCAATATTACGGATCACCGCAAGATATCGAGTGGGCTTTCAGCGGTGAAGAATTGTTCTTGCTCCAATCACGTCCGATCACTACTGTAGTGTCTAAGGTTAAGCCTCATTTTGACACGAAAAACCGCATGGAGAAGGTGCTTCAGGAGGATCTGATCGAGCATTACCCTGCCCCTTATCCAATTGATCTCGTGGCCGTGCACGTTTTGCAAAATGCAGTCCAGAGGATGATGAGGAAGCTAGGTCTAAAGGCTGCAACGGCTGAATCACTTATCCTTGGTGATACGGATGGCATCATCCGCGTGCATGCGGTCGCGCCAAAGATTACGCCCTCCCTTTTGATTAAGCTCCCTTTTATGTTCAGAAAGGGTATGTCTCACAACCCAGAAGCATGGGACGCCGAGGAAGCGGCGGCAGCCTCGAGAAGGAGTGAGCTGTTAGCACGGGCGAATCAATCTGCCGAGCTTGACAATGATGAGCTTGATGAACTACTGAGGGATATTCTTGCTGAAGCATCTACACTCATGTGTGATCGATTTCTGTACTACTTGGCACCAATGATAGTCTGGCGTGGAGTTGCTGAACGCCAGATCTGGCTCGCTAAGCTAAAAGGAACAATATCTGTAGAGGATCTTTATGAGGATCTGGACTATGTAACTGCTGATATCTCTTCTTCTATTTCTGTCTTAGCTGATTCTGCTCGTGACCAGGGGCTCGATGAGATCATTTCGGAGTCACCTCCGGAAGATGTCATCAGCACACTTATTTCTCACCCATCAGGTTCAGCGCTTGCATTCGAAATCCGGCAGTTTCTGGAGCGAAGAGGCGCTAGGACATCGAGGATGTACTTGCCGTTTTCTAATCAGTCGTGGCGCGAGAAGCCTGAGCAATTCCTCGAGCTACTTGCTGTCTCGCTCCGATCAGAGACCAATCCAAAAAAAGGTAAGGTCCCAGCTGATGCATTGGTGAGGGACTCGCTTCCTGGTCCTCTACGGTCCTTTTGGGGCAAGACCGTTCGAAAGCTTCGCGCTCTTCATGTGGGACGCGAAGGAACTCTGTACCAGATTGAGGAGCTGTTCGTTGTCGCACGAATAGTCATGAAAGAGATTTCTGGGAGACTGATCCGAAATGGCTCGATCAAGCGGTTAGCAGACACCCGATTCCTATACTACGAAGAGGTTCTCGAAGGTCTCAAGCATCCGGATCCTGCTTTGCAAGAAACAGTTGCTAAACGGTGCTCTAAGCGTGGTACTGCAGAAGCAGTTTGGTGGAGCCGAAAGGATGGCTTCACCGGAACTGAAACCGTCTCCGGCACTCCAGGGAGTCCCGGTCAGGTGGTGGGAACTGCTCGAGTGATTCACACACCAGCTGAGTTCTCAAGGTTGGAAAAGGGAGACATCCTGGTTTGTCCTTTCACCGATCCAACATGGACTCCACTTTTTAGTGTTGCTGGCGGTGTCGTGGCGGATATAGGCGGTCCGCTTTCTCACGCAGCAATCGTTGCAAGAGAGTATGGTATCCCGGCAGTTCTCGGTACTGGAAACGCAACGAGCCAGATTAAGGACGGAACGAGTATTCTAGTTGATGGTGAGCAGGGTCTGGTGAGCCCCGTTGACTAGAACCCGGCAATCGAGATGCGAGTCATGCGCAAGAGCCTAGCACTGGCCACCGTCTTATGTGGAACGATCGCCGCTGATCCAATGCAGACTCTACTGACGATGAATCTTCCAGAAATCTCATCTGAGATAAATGCAGGGCGATGGTACGGGTGGATTTCAGACGGAAACTCGGTCATCGGTGGGGGATGTTGAAGCTCGTTAAACGTGGCTGTTGCCTCGTTTAACGAGCTTCTGTTTCAGTTCCAATTCAGGGATTGAAGAAGGTGTCATCTTTTCGAGGGAGGGGAGCCCAGGGGGCAACCTCAACCCAATGTCACAAAAAATTTCTTTACTATTTATTTTATCGGACTCAACCTGTAACCTTGGGCTCCTAAAACTACTTCCATGAGTAACATCTCCTTAACTCGAAAGTCTAAATCCCAGCGCTCAGCTGTGCCCATCAAGCAGGCGTCGCCCCAAGTGTCACATTCCCAGCTCAACCGCGGATACGTGGTGGTGCTGATCGCGATCCTAGTCCTCATGGCCGCATTCACCTGGACTGAACAGGGTTTTTCGGCACGCTTCGCTAATCAGAACAGTGTTTTCGGGACTTTCTTCCAAACGTTCGGAGAGTTTCCGCCGGTCATCATTTCTGCAATTGCCCTAAATATACTCATCCATTATCTCTTCAGGAAGTCATCGCTATCTCCTCGGGGGATAACCCAGTTCTTCTCCTGGCTCGCTTGTCTCCTTCTCACCTGGGGCGCATTTCTCATCCTCTTGGACTGGTCAGAGCAAATGATGAACTACCTAAGGAGTTGGCGTAAAAACGCTGCAGAAGGTGTGGCCATCGGAGTGGCGAACAATGACTCAGGATCACAGCAGACTTGGGAACAGATTCTGCCTGCCGTCATGGTTGCTTTGGTGCTGACGGCTGTCGTCTGTTGCCTTACTCATCTGCTGCTCACGAAGATGTCCGACGCCACTCTGAAAGCCTTCACCATAGCGGCGATCTGTACCTTGATTGTGATCTGGCTAGGGCATGAAATCAACACGGGTATGAAGGATCTTTGGGGACGATTCCGGCCTTATGAAGTTGCCGCAGGTAAAGGCGAATTTACGCTCTGGTGGGATATTAATCTTCCCAACGGGCATCGTTCATTCCCCTCGGGGCATACGGAAGAAGGAACTATTCTGGCGGCGCTAGGAATACTTCTTCGGCCACTAGGTCAAAAAATTGCTTATAGTTTTTTGTGGATCGGCGCTGCGTATGGCGTCATTATGGGGATAAGCAGAGTGGCGGTAGCTGCGCACTATCCAACAGATACCATCGCAAGTTTTGGGCTTACATTTGCGATAATCGCCATAGGGTTATTCATCTATGAATCCCTTGTAGGTTCTGAAGAAGAACACCGGGTATTAGAGCAGCAATAGAGCAACTATCGGGGGAGGGGAATTGTCCCCTAGACTTCTCCACGAATCTTGGCACAATGACTTCTAGAAATTAAGCAATTATCTAGAAGCTAGGGGAACCTAAAATCCGATGAGTATATTAGAAATGATGGAGAAGTTTCCAGATAATAGATCTCCTCAATTAAAAGAGTTAGTTTATCAGTGGAGCTGTCAATATAGAGGTTTTAGTGCTGATACAATTGCCCACATTGTATCCCAAATACCTGATGAAGTTTTATCTTTAGGTAATAATAAAATTTTTGCCTATCCAGTAGAAGATTGTGAGATTTGGAACCTTAAAGTTCATCCGGATGCTCAAGTAATGAGGGCAGGAGGGAGAGAATTCTATGGTTCATGGGATATAGACACTAGTACAGTGCAATATTCCTGGAGAAATCTACGTTCTTCATACACTAGGAGGCGTGGGCCAAAATCAGAGGTGGCTGAAAAGGCCCCACAGCTCATCTTGTACTACAAGGATCTTTTTCCTGACTTTAATGAAGCTCAAATCCACTGCCTAGCCAACCTTTGGTTGTGTGGAGCAGTGGTAGTTAGTGGGGAATACTACTCATTTACTCAAGATGGAGTAGTAGGTGCTCCACGTCTGTACCTGGGGCCACGGATGGTGGAAGAACCAGATCCAACAGCATTAGGGCCCTTGAATTGTTGGTACCGATTTGAGCTTAACCCTAATTTCCTCAAATCAGAATATGCCTTCTTCTACATCATTGAATTCTTGGCAAACCTCCTTATGGATGACGGCTACACAGTGGTGTGGAATGAAAATTCTCAAGTTAATCAGATTTTTAATGCCTTAGTGGGAGATAGAGTTTCTGAAGAGACTTTTTACCTAGAATGTGAAGCTATATCTATTTTGGCGGCAAGCAGGCTGCCTTGTGATGCAGTTCCATCAGGTTTAAGTTTTGATGAAATGTCATGGGAAGAACTTGAAGAAAACACTTCCATTAACTGGGATAAAGTCTATTATCTTGCAGATAAAGTTGAAAACATTTTTATTGGTGACCACCCACCGATGGTGAGCAAAAGATGGTGGATTTCTAATAAAAGCTGATCTCTTACTTCTGAGAAAGAGATTTCATGGCAATAATAAATTTGTATAAAAAGTCTTTTATTTTTATAGGTAATTAACCATGAGAGGAAAAGATATGGACTAACCCTATAGAGGTGTACTTAAGTAGCATCTCGTTAACGCTATTGACATTATTTAAGAATATTGAGAATGCAAAAAGGGGTGCCAACTATGGCTTCTAATGAAAATTCTATAGCGAAGAGTAGTGGAGAATCTATCCAGAGTCTCTTGGAGGATATCCAGAATGGAAAACTTGTTCTTCCTGAGATGCAACGTGGATACGTATGGGATAAGGAAAGGATAATCAGTTTCCTAGACTCCCTGTATCGAGGTTATCCTATTGGCTCTTTGATGTTGTGGAAATTATCTGATGGAAATGATGGTGTAGCCTCCCGGCAAAGGGATTTTGCGGTAGAGATTGATCAGCCTGGCTCTGGAATGGCTGAGAGGATGCTTCTCGATGGTCAGCAACGCTTGACTTCTTTGATGCGAGTTCTTGAGGGTAAGGATCTAAAAGTAAAGGGCCGTGTCAGGCCTCTGAAGGTATTCTTTAATCTGGATCATGATAAAGACTCACAGGATGATGGTGCTGAAACAGATCTTCCTGACTCACTTTCTCAAAGAAAGAAGATATTTTCTATCGGGAGAGATAAGGATTTTCAAAATTCTCCACATTGGATTCCATTAAAAACTGCTTTAAATCCCGACGCAGCAATGGAATATATCGATGACAGTTTGCCTATCTCTGACTCTAATTCACGTCGTAGATATTATAAAAAAATCTTTGATCTGGATAAGTTACGTAAAACCGAGTTTAGCTGCATCGTTCTTGATAGCGGGCTGTCCTACGAAGAAGTCACCGAGATTTTTATTCGGGTAAATTCTGGTGGGTAAAGCTAAAAAGCGAGGATCTTGCATTGGCCCTGATCACTGCAAAATGGGGTAATTCTCTTGAGAAGTTTGAAGATCTTCAGGAGCAGCTAGTTACGAAAATTGAGGTTGACCTCAACCCTATCCTTCGGACAAAGACGGCGCTTATCACCGGTTCAGTGCACTATAAGAATCTGAACCACGTTTCCGGTAAGCAACTGGAAGAAACCTGGCCACGTGCGAAGAAGTATCTAGAGAAGGCGGTGGATCGCCTCTCTGGGTGGGGCTTCAGCGGCAAAAAGTGCATGTCATCTGACTATATAGTGGTCATTATGGCTTATTGCCATTACCTTGAGGAAGAAAAGAAAGCTTCCCTGGATTGGGGAAAGCTTAAGTACTGGGCTCGCATAGTCAACGCGAACGGTCATTTTGGAAGCGGTAGTAATACCGTCGCTGATCTTGATCTTAAGACTCTTAGAGACAACGGGGTCTCAGGACTATTTGATAGATTGGGGGATTTAAATAAGCTCCGGTATTCCAAAAAGGACATTATTGGTGTTCAGCGCAGCTCCGGGATTTACAAAACATTGTTCATGGCGCTACTCGAAGACAATATTGGTGATTGGGAAGGTAATGGGCGACGAATCATGTCAAGGACGCTTAATCGCGCCAATGAGATAGACGAACACCATATTTTCCCGAAAGCATTGCTAAAAGAAATGCGCCCTGATCTCAAGGATGATGAGATTAATCAAATAGCAAACATTGCTCCAATTCATAAGGATACCAATTTAGGGATTGGCAAAAAACGTCCTTCGGAGTATCGCCACGCCATGAGCGAAGCGGATTTGAAAGCCCACTTGGTGGACTTTTCTGATGGGAAAGATCTAGAAGAAAATTACGAACAGTTTATTGATGTTCGAGCACAAGCCATAGCTGACAGGCTTAATGCTTTCCTTGGCCTGGGGTCAGATAACTCTGATTCGCCATTGACCCCCTAGATCTGGCCCAAAGACATCGCCGCCCCACGGTATCGCCTAGGTGCATGGGGGCGGCTGCTTTTCTGCCATCCATGAGCATTTTCTCTCCCCAGGGAAAGGTCACGATCACGCCCATCCGTCGGACATTTTTCACCAAAAAGAGATTGTATATATGTTTTGGCAGTGTTGATATATGCTAGAGCTATGAGGTTGTTCAGGAAAAATTATCTTCACCACAGTTCTATCATCATGTTGGTGCAGATTCCTCTCCAGAATTTCCTCAGTTCGCCTACAAAGAGGACTGGATCAAAACACTGGTTGTGGTGTTGATCTTGCTCCAGGCCAAGAACGATTTGGCCGGAGAGAAAGCACGATCATTCCGGACCGTGTGGGGTAAGGAGTAGAAAGACAGTGCCCGACGCAATCTCATACACGGAAATCAACCCTGATAAGTCACCCACCATTGTGTTGCTGCATGCGCTCTGCCATTCGCGTCATGCGTGGGAGGAGGTCGTTCCGATCTTGAGGAAAGATTATCGACTGCTCGTAGTGGATTTACCAGGCCACGGGAAGTCTCCGATGTCGGATTTATCTCACCAGGATTATATTCAGGCTTTGGTTGATGATCTCGACAAGCTTATAGATCAGACCTGCGCTCAGGAATCACCCTGGGTGGTAGGGAATTCCTTGGGGGGGATTTTTAGCAATACAGTTGGCGCTGCAAGGTAAGGCGGCCGTTGCCATAAACCTTTAACCCAGGGGGATTCTTTAAAAACGGCCTTGATCTTCGCCGAATTGCATGGCAATTTCTTGCGATGCAAAGCCTCGCCAAAAGAATTGATCTATTACTACCGTGGTTATCTCGATCAAGTATCGGGCGAGTCTTAATGCTGGGTACTGTTTCCGCAAAACCGTGGCGAATTCCAGCAGAGGTGGCGTTAAGAGATGCAAGAGCGATGGCCGCCGTTGAGTGTGCGGAAGCAGCTCGTAAATCTCGATGGGAATTCACTAAGGATCTTTGTCACCATCCAATAATTTGCTTTTGGGGTACAAGGGACTTACCTCTAATATGCGGATGGAAGCAGCAGAAGAGTCTACTTCCTCAAGCAGAGTTGCGACTACTTCCTGGACTGGGTCATGTGCCTATGTTTGATAACCCTTCAACAGTGGCTCGGTGCATTATGGGTACTTTTGAACAAAAATAATGATTTAGCTGTTAAAGAGAAACTCGTTGCGGTAAAGGTTTAAGTATGCCTAATAGTCAGAATTCAGAACAGACATGGAACCCTGGAGATGCAACTTTTAATGGTGTAAGTTCTGGCGATGGGGCAGGTTTTTTACAAAGCGGTCCTTATTTTCAGCCGTCAATGCAGAATAATTCTAAAAACAATAATATCGTCATTGTTCTTCTGTGTTTAATAATTATATTGCTCACGATTATTGGTGTTAGCATATATTTTATTGGAAATAATAAAAAAGACACCGCATCTAGCGCGGAGTCTCACTCAACTATTGAATATATAAATTAGAATGGCGATTTATTAAAACCCTGTCAAGAAGGTCAAAAACCGCAGACGAGCGGGTGTGCTGCAACATCAAACCAAACCATTCCTGATGGAGTAGAGTCTGTTGCCCAAGGTTTGTCAGTTTCCAATATGAGCTGTGGGCAAGCAGACACGATGTGTTTTGATGTTACTCACGCTCTCATCGGCGATGTTGCGAAATATGCCGCTGCACATCCAGAGGAATCGGCTATCCCCAGGGAATTCAAGGACATTAAAGTTACCTATAAAGATGCTTCTCAAGGGGAGGATACGTACAACTGTCAGCTGGGTACCTACTCCACTCAGAGTTCCGACAGTTCCACTCAAACGTCGGGAGAACCCAGTATCTGGGAATGCCGCAGCCAGGAAAATCCCCGTCAGTTGTGGTGCGGCGGACACTGCTTTTCAGCCGCAGTTCCTAATAAAGGTACGGTTGTTCCACCTCAACAACAAATGAGCGCTAATGATCCCTATTGGAAAGAACGTGCTCAGATAGCGCAAGAAAAAATTGCTGCCACCTCGAATTGATAATAACGAGGCCGCGCATGTCCGACGTTTCTCCTTTTCTTAGAATCAGCCAGCATCTGGACGACTATGAGGTAGATATTCTGTTATACCTAGCCCCTACGGTTCAGGTGTATTTAGTGTGGAACACAATTCTGGACCGCTACGAGTGCCTCAAACTCCTTACTCCACAGGGACACTTGTCACTGGACCGAATGTGGGCGGAGGCTCGACAAGTTTCCCGTAGCGGTTTGCCAGGGGTTGTACCGGTCTACAGCAGTGGGTTCTATCACCACTCCGATTCTCGTTCCTACCCATGGTTCACCATGGCTTATGGTGAAATGGGTGATCTTGCCACCTTCGTCCGGCGGATGTCAGACAACGGCTGGTCCAGGGAAGAACAGCTCACGGTGCTCTGGGACCTCTTTCGCCAAGTAGGGCACACCCTTGATGAGCTTCATCATCGTAGTCCTCCCATCATTCACGGTGATATCAAGCCAGCGAACATCGTCGTATCTGGACTCGGGGCCGGAAAATACCGTGCCTTAATTTCTGATTTTGGGCTTGATCTCCGGAGCGGTCAGACGACGTCACCACGCGGCACACCGCACTATATGTCGCCGGAGTCTTTTGGCCCACATTCCGCCAACCCGGCACGTGACAGATACGTTTTCGCGGTCCTTGTTTTTGAATTTCTCAGTGGTTCCCGCCCTTTTCATCTCAATAAGAAGTTAAAAAATAGTAGTTCGCCGTTGGCGGAGTATCAGCGCATTCAGTCCTCGGAAGTTCGGCCGCAATTCTCCAGGGTATGTTCACTTCCAGGCGCACGAAATGCCGACAATGTGTTTTATCGCGCCCTAAGTGTAGACCCAGAGCGCAGATATAGCTCTAATGCAGAATTCCTGGATCAGCTAGAGAAGTGTCTTCAGCTTTTCAGAGCAGTCAAGACAACGGCGAACATGGTTGACGGTAGCAGGTGTCGTGGTTCTGCTCTCAGGGTTAACAGTTTTTCCTTATACCAAAAATCTCAAAATTCCCTTCCCGAGGGCTCCTTATCGCTACCTGGAGACTGTCCAAGCACGGAGGTTCTTTCTGCTCTGAACTCCGAGCAAAATGAATTTGGCACCTATAATTTTGCGGAATTCCCCGCCGAGGAATCATTTCCCGATGACATCTCCGTCGACGAAGGTTGTTCTCTTTCGATCAATCTGGAAAATCCAGGTCTTAATCAAGAAGATGGGATGCTTTATATCTTTAACCCGCCGGGATCAAGGGACAAAGCTCAGGTAACGCAAAACAAGTCTGAGGCACAGGAGAAGTTTCTCGGGAAAGGTTCATTTATTCGCGGAGAATATGTCTTAACTCCGGAAGTCACTCTTCAAATAACAATTACTCAGGACTATTGGGATAAAGCCAATAAAAGGTCGACGGTATGTTCTATCCAAGACAAAGCAAACAATGTCCTTATCTTGCAAGTAAATAGAGGAGCTACGCTAGAACAATTAAGTGGAACAGGAAGCGGAATTAGTTCGCTTCAACTTCGGTGTGGTGCCGGAATTGTATTACTCAGAAACTGGCAATCTTCATAAAGGGAACACAAGATAATGAGCACAGAGTCACGAAGGAATCTTCCGAAATTTGAGATTGGCACCGTGACGCAATTGCACGAGGTGCCCGATTCAGGTGTTTTTAGCATAGGCAGACTGGGAGATCTGGCAATTGGCGAAGATGATCGCCTCATGCATCGCACCTTATTAGAAATCACTGCAGTAGGAGACGATTGGCAAATCACAAATTGTTCACCGCATTACCGAGTGAACATCTTGGGAGATAATGACCTAGTTCTACATTCGCTCCTGCCGCAAACTGCTACCAGGGTCCGCTGGGAAGATTTTCTAATTTCAGTCAGCGTAGGCGGGAAAACCTATGTCATGGATGCGCATGTGGACTACTTGGATGTTGAGGACATCCCTGAGGACGAAGATGACGAATCCTCCCTCAGTCCGGTGGAGACCACAGACCTTGATCCGCTAGATGCTCCACAGCGAATGATCATCGCTGCCTTGGCTTCAAAGGTCTTTCAATCCGGGGATTATGGGCAGATTCTCAAAACCTCCGAAGCCTCACAGTTGCTGGGGTGGAGTGCTAACCCCAAGCGATTAGAACGGAAATTAGACCGGCTTTGTCATCATCTTCGGGATCTCGTTCCGGGATTAGTGGGCTCTAAAGAAAACCTTCCACGCAATCGGAAGGTTACCTTGGTTCAGTTTTGTTTAGACTCCAATTTAGTAACCATTGATGACCTGAAATTGGTGGAGGCGGAACGTAAATCCTGCATGGCGAATAAAAAAGATTCTTGATATCTCCCTTTGACTACCCGCAAAAGAGGGGAGAACGTATCATGGCGGTCTGCTTCTAGCTGTGCCAATTCAACTGTGACCAAATTGTAATTCTTCTCAGCCTTAGAATTACCTCCGTGAGCAGTGCTTTTCCTGGATGGTGCCGCTAGTTTCTATGCCAAGATAATTGATGTCAATTAATTTCTTCGCGGACACCGCAGTAGCCATCGGGAAAGTGTGAAACATGCGCTCAATAGTCAGGAAAACAGCAATTGCAATGATCGGTCTAGGGGTTGCTGGTCTCTTACCCGGACTACCGCTCCACCAAGCTTCTGCGAGTGAGCTGGATTCTTTATCAGCTCAGGCACAAAAGACACTTTCCACACCCGCGGTACAGCAGGCTGTTTCTGCCGCTATTCCCCAAGAATTCCGACCCCTGATTCCTGACTTTGTTCCGGAACTAGTGGAGGCACCGACACCCGCAGTAACCTCCCCAGCGCCACAACCTTTCAGCGCTCAGGCGCCCATGGCTCAACCTACGAATCCGGGTCCCCAGGACCGAAATTATCACTGGACGAATGACCTCCTGTCTCGTGTTTTGGCAGGCAAGCCTCTCGATCCTCTAGTGCTGCACCGGGTTAATGGAAGCTACTTTGATGCCCCCGATATTCCGCCAGAATCTCATGCCGCAGAGCAACAAGGTAAATCACTGTACGGGCCGGGAACCCCCATCTATGTGGGGAACTCTAACCTCTGCACGTTAACTGCAGCAGGCTATGACGCCCAAGGAAGGATGATCGGTATCACTGCGGGCCACTGTGGTAACCAGGGTGATTCAGTAAGCTCTGCAGATTCCTGGCGAGTTGGCCCCAGCGGCACAGTTGTTGCAAGTAACCCAGCTGCGAATTATTCCCTCATCCAGTTTCATGACAATGCTGAAGTTACCCGGAGCTATAACGGGTTAACGGTCAATACGGTTGGTGGTGCTCCTCACCCGGGGGAACAAGTTTGTAAAACCGGAGTTGCCACGGGGACCACCTGCGGGATCACACTCAACACAGACTCCGATGTGTTCCTCACTCAAGTGTGTGCCATGCAAGGTGATTCCGGGGCGCCGGTATGGCAAGGTGATCGGCTGGTGGGGTGGGTATCTGGCGGCGTGTACCCGGACTACAGTCTTGCCTGCCACACCCCACTTCAAGGAATGCTCTTCATGCCCACGGTGGTTCGCCGGGCTGATAGTGGCCTAGCAGACATCAACGGTCGTGGGGCAGCAGGGTCCGGGTTCCGCTTAGCAAATTAGATTGACATTCTTTCTGCCAGGGGCTTCTGGCAGAAAGCTCAGGGTTTTTAGTTGTCCTTGCGCAGTGTGCTCAACACTAGGTCATGGAGATGCCCATTGCTGGCGACGGCGTCGCCTCCGTGGGGTCCCTCTTCGCCAGCTAGGGATGTAAAACGTCCGCCGGCTTCGCTCACGAGGATAGAAAGGGCGGCTAAATCCCAGAGGGATACTTCCGGTTCACCGGCAATATCCACCGCTCCTTCGGCAACGAGACAGTAAGAGAAGAAATCCCCATAGCCGCGAAGTCGCCAGCATTTATCGCTGAGTGCTATAAATTCTTCGCGTAATTCGCGGTCTTTCCAGCCGCTGAGCGAGGAAAAGGATAGGGAGGCGTCGGCAATATCGGTGACGCCGGAAACCTCCAGGCGCTTGGGGGAACCTCCCTGGATGACGCGCCAGGAGCCGCCGCCTACGGCGCTGTACCACCGCCGCCCTAAAGCAGGGGCAGATACCACACCCACCACGGGTTTCCCGTTGTCCAAGAGAGAAATCAGGGTTGCCCACACAGGGACACCACGAACGAAATTCTTTGTTCCGTCAATGGGATCAATGACCCATTGGCGACCGTGAAACTCTACCTCGCCACCGAATTCTTCACCAATAACGGTGTCAAAGGGGCGAGCTTCCTTGATCCTTGAACGCAGGTCTTCTTCTACTGCCAAATCAGCATCAGATACCGGAGTCATATCTGGTTTTGAGTCCACTTTTAAATCGCTGGCTTCAAAACGGTCTAAGGTCAGTGAATCTGCGGCGTCTGCTAATTCCAAGGCAAAAGCAAGATCATCGGCATAGGAAGTCATGGTGCCGATTGTACGGTCTATGAGCTTTGCTAGCTGATCAGTAGGCGTGAGATATCAGAAACTACTCCTGAGGTTCCGGCGATTTTCCAGGTGACTCCGCCGGCCTCAACTGCGGCGGTTGTTCCACCGACACCACTGACCAAAGCCGCGCCGGGAAGCCAGTCCCAATCTTTAACGCTGTGTTGTAACCAACCGCCAAGGGTGCCCGACGCTAGCAAGGCGAGATCCACCGAGGCTGCCCCAAACATGCGGATAGTTGCTGGAACTTTGGCTACCGATAGCCAGGCTTTGAGCACCTCTTCGCGTTGCATCCAACTGGGGTGGAGATAAGTTCCCAAACTCACCTCAGCTAAGCCGGGAAGGGGAGCATCCGCGGTTGGATTCCCGTCCTGCGCAAGGGGGTTCAGCGGTGCGCCATTACAAGTGGTGGGGAGCTCAGGGCCGCCAATCCAGGTCTGATCTGTGGTGGGGCGATGAACTGCGCCAAGTTCAATGCGGTCAGGCGCAGAGGTGTCCCCGTGAACCAGCGCCACAGCGGAACACCAATAATCCGACCCAGAGGTGAAATTATAGGTTCCGTCTACCGGGTCAATGACCCATGTTCGCCCTGACTGACTAGCCCGTTGGGTGCCTTCTTCGCCCAGGATGCCGTCGTCGGGCCTTAATGCGGCGAGGGCCTTGGATACCAGGTTCTCTGCTGCTTTATCAGCGTCGGTGACCACATCAGAAATAGAGGTCTTGTACTCTGTGGTGATTCCTTCTTGGCGCATCTGCAACGCCAGTTGACCTGCTGTGCGGACTAAATCGTGGGCGATCTGAGCATCATCGGAGTGGCGGTGGGTATCGAGAAAAAGGCTGAGAGAGTCCTGCATGAGGCTATTGTGCCCTGCCTTGGTGTCGGGTGCTGAAGTGAACGGCTAAACTGCGAAGACATGCGACCGGAAATCAGCTCTTCAATTGATGATATTGGGACCACGTTGACCACCATTGAAAAGGTCATGAACCCAGGTGAGATGGCTGATCGGGTACGTGAATTAGAAGCCCAGGCAGCTGACCCAAGTTTGTGGGATGATCCTGATCACGCGCAACAAGTGACAACTGAGCTTTCCAATGTTCAAAGCCGGCTGAAGAAGCTGCGCAACCTCCGTCAGCGCTTGGATGATCTGCCCGTACTTTTTGAACTTGCTGAAGAAGAAGCCGAAGGCGAAGATCTGGCCCAGTCTGAATTGGCGGAACTTCGTGCTGAGGTGGAAGCCCTTGAAGTAAAAACGATGCTCTCCGGGGAGTATGACCAGCGTGAAGCGGTTCTTAATATTCGCTCTGGGGCTGGAGGCGTAGACGCCTCCGATTGGGCTGAAATGCTCATGCGCATGTATATCCGATGGGCAGAAAAGAACAACCACAAAGTAGATATTTATGACACCTCCTATGCCGAGGAGGCGGGAATTAAATCCGCCACGTTAGTGGTACACGGGGAATATATGTATGGCACGTTGTCGGTGGAACAAGGAGCACACCGACTTGTGCGCATTAGTCCTTTTGATAATCAGGCTCGACGTCAAACTTCCTTCGCTGAAGTTGAGGTGCTGCCGGTGGTTGAGCAGACAGATCACATTGATATTCCGGATTCAGAAATTAAAGTGGATGTCTTTCGTTCTTCCGGCCCTGGTGGTCAGTCAGTCAACACCACCGATTCAGCGGTGCGGATTACCCATGAGCCGACCGGGATTGTGGTGACGTGTCAGAATGAGAAGTCTCAGCTGCAAAATCGGGCCTCTGCGATGCGGGTGCTCCAAGCCCGTCTCTTAGAGCGCAAAAGAGCCGAGGAACGCGCTGAGCTTGACGCTTTGGGTGCAGGAGGTAATGCTTCCTGGGGGAATCAGATGCGATCATACGTCCTTCATCCTTATCAAATGGTCAAGGATCTGCGGACTAATTATGAGGTAGGGGACCCGCAAAAAGTGCTCGACGGTGATCTTGATGGCTTCTTAGAGGCGGGCATCCGGTGGCGGGTTGCTGAGCAGCGAAAGAACGAAACCTAAGTCACATCTGTTTCACCTGTCCCACTAGTCACGCTATGGTAGTGGGGTGATCACGTTTGACAAGGTAACCAAGACCTACCGCACTTCGACGCGGCCGGCGCTCGATGATATCTCGCTGACCATTGACAAAGGCGAGTTTGTCTTCTTAATCGGCCCCTCTGGATCAGGGAAGTCTACTTTCCTTCAATTATTGATCCGCGAGGAAAACGTCACATCCGGAGATGTGTGGATGTCCGATTTCCACGTCAACAAGCTTCGCGGCCGGCAGGTCAATAAACTGCGGCAGCGGATTGGCTATGTTTTCCAGGACTTCCGCCTTCTCCCCAAGCTCAATGTTTATGACAATGTTGCTTTTGCGCTGGAAGTCATCGGTAAGAAGAAGAACCAAATCAAATCTATTGTTCCAGAAACCCTGGAACTCGTCGGGCTAGAGGCAAAAGCTAACCGTTTGCCCCATGAGCTTTCCGGTGGTGAGCAACAGCGTGTTGCCATAGCCCGTGCCTTTGTGAACCGGCCGTTACTCCTCTTAGCTGATGAGCCTACGGGAAACTTAGATCCAGAGACCGCAGACGGAATTATGAACCTGCTCAGCCGAATTCACCGGACCGGAACCACAGTTATTATGTCTACGCATAATCAACGCGCGGTGGATGACATGAGAGAAAGAGTCATTGAACTGAATCTGGGACGCCTGGTCCGAGATGATGTCCGTGGCGTCTATGGGGAATCTCGCTAGCCGGGGAAGGAGTACTAGGCATGAAACTAAGTTTTATTCTCAGAGAGGCCTTCCGTGGCTTGGGCCGAAATATCACCATGACCATTGCTCTGGTGATTACTACGGCTATTTCCCTAGCTCTCTTGGCTACCGGTATCCTCGTGACAAAAATGTCCGAGGGGACAAAAGAGATTTACTTGGACCGCGTGGAAGTCATGGTGCAGCTCGATGAAGATATCTCCGCCAAGGACAAAGACTGTTCCTCCGATGCTTGCCGGGAAGTCATGGATAAACTCGACGGAGTAGACGGGATTGAAAGCCTCACTTACCGTTCTCGTGAAGCTAGTTGGAACCGTTTTGTGGAAATCTTCCAACACACTGATCCTCAGCTAGTGAAGGAAACGTCTCCGGATGCGCTTCCGGCGGCTATCCACGTACGGCTTAAAGATCCTCTTGATTCCTCACCTTTGGATCCGGTGCGGAATATGAAGCAAGTCAGTGCGGTTGTTGATCAAGGTGATGATCTACGCGGAGCGGTAGAGAACCTGGATGCTGTGCGTAACGCCACTTTCCTGATCGCGGCTATCCAGGCTGTGGCGGCGGTCTTCCTTATCGCAAATATGGTGCAAATCGCGGCTTTTAATAGGCGCAATGAAATGTCGATCATGCGAATGGTCGGTGCGTCGCGCTGGTACACCCAAGCACCGTTTGTTCTTGAAGCCGCGGTGGCTGCTCTTATTGGTGCGGTGTTTGCGGGTTTCGGGTTATTCCTAGGCAAACACTTTGTGGTAGATAAAGCCTTATCAGGGCTCTACGATTCCCGCCTTATTGCGCCTATTACCACCGGGCAAATTTGGGAAGTCATTCCCATTGTGCTGGTTATTGGTTTGGTGTTTGCGGCCGTCACCGCTCAAGTAACTCTGCGCGCTTATGTAAGGAAATAGCGTTTCCCGATCTGCCTCTACTGTGCCGAGGGGCTTCTTAACAAATGACCCAGAACTCGGTAGGGTAGGGGCATTATGGCTAAAAAGAAAAAGAAGAAAAGTCCTCCTGGTGGGGAAATTATCGCGAGTAATCGGCGGGCGCGGCACGACTATAATATTTTGGATACCTATGAATGCGGCATTGTTTTAGTAGGTCCGGAAATTAAGTCTCTTCGGGCGGGGAGAGCGTCCCTAGCAGAAGCCTTCGCCACCATTGATGAGGGCGAGGTGTGGCTACGGCAATTGCATATTCCCGAATATGCCATGGCATCCTGGACAAATCACTCACCACGGCGCACCCGGAAATTGTTATTACACCGGCGTGAAATCGACAGCCTTTATGGAAAAGTGCGCGACGGAAACCGCACTCTTGTCCCCTTGTCGCTATATCTGAAAAACGGCCGGGTCAAAGTGGAACTTGGATTGGCTCAAGGTAAGCAAGATTATGATAAGCGTAATGCCATTAAGCGTCGGACTGAAGAACGCGAAGTAGTTAAGGAGTTGGGGCGTCGGATTAAGGGCATGAGCGGATAAATCATGTTGTTATTGCCAAGAATCAAGGTTGTTAAAGTTCATGATTACCTCAAAGATCGCTCATTGGCTGAGGGGACAACAGTGCTGGTGGACCGGCTCTGGCCACGGGGAGTGAAAAAGAGTGAACTTCATCTTGATTGTTGGCTAAAAGAAGTTGCTCCGAGCCCCGAATTAAGAGCATGGTTTCACCACGACCCAGAGAAGTTTTCAGAATTTAGCCAGAAATACCGTGTAGAGTTAGCTGCTTTGGCTGATGGGGGAGACGACGATACCAGGATCCTTATGGAGCTAGTAGAAAAATCCCCAATTACTATGCTGTATGCTGCTCGGGATCGGAGTGTTAACCACGCTCACGTGTTGGCGCAGTGGTTAGCGGAGCAGTGCGCTCGATCGTAGCGGGCGTACCGTGACGTGGCAGAAAAGGTTGGGCGCACAGGCTCTCGTAGCTTCACAGACCCACTAGCGGGAATACATTCAAGTTTTTAAGAGTGCCGCGGGAATAGGGGACATGGAACGCGGGATCAGGCAGCGGATGCACTGAGCGTCCCACATCTATCCGAGCACTGTGGGGGATACGGTCAAGCTGTATCTAGAGGCGCTGAAGGAGAAGACGTTTCAGGCTAAAGCACTGTTTTGTGGTGGACACGATGAAGACAGCAGCAGGTTTGCATGATGAGCAATCAAAAGGTAAAGTAAATCCACCACGACAAAGGCACGTGCCCGTCGTGAATGTGTGATTCAGGGGCTGATGTGGTTTCGACTTCGCGCATTAAGCCAGGGGAAGCGTGCCGGTGCAGGCTAGAGACCACCGTAAGCGTCGTAGCAACTGATAAGCGCCGAGAAAACCTCTCAGCGTGACTACGCCCTCGCTGCCTAATTCAGCGACCGCGTGTCTGTCGGCCCCAGGATTGTTCCCGTTCTGGGCGCCGGCATCGACTTAGGGAACTAGCCTTTCCGCCGAGTTAGCGGGGCGGGAAGGGACTTCATACCGTTAACTGGGCTCATCATCTGGACACGTTCGCCTGATCCAGAGGGTCGAGGAAAGATAGCGCGCGAACTGCGCACGGAGAAGCCCTGGCAAGATGTCGGAGGACCCGGGTTCAATTCCCGGCAGCTCCACAAAGACGAAAAACACCCGGTCGGTTTGACCGGGTGTTTTCTCTTGCGTCGGACAAAACTAGAAAAGGTACCCACATTTCTCCTTGGAGAAAAAGTTTTGTTATACCGTTATGGCATTACTCGCTGGGCGAGGATGAGGCATAGCGCATCAGAAGGGTTGGTTGTCTTCTCTGGAAAGAGTGGGTGAGCAGGATGGATAGCGGTCTTGGCATGGTGAAACTAGCTGAGTTTCGGGAAATGGTGTCGGCGAGCGTGGTTCCTTTAGACATCTCCGCAATTCAGGAAGACACGTTTATGGGATCGGTAAAAGCCCACGACGTCGGGAGAATCAACTTCTTCCTCATCCAAGCTGCCCCTCACGCGGTACACCGAACCGAAGAGCTCATTGCCGCTTCCCACAGCCAAAAAATAAAAGTCACTCTTCTGCTGTATGGGCAGGCCGTCTTAAAGCAAGATGGGCGCACCGCCTTTTTCAACCAAGGCGATATTGCCATCTACGACACCTCACGCCCCTACCAACTGTTTTTCCCCGTCCCCTCAAAGATCCTAGTGCTCATGGTTCCGCGAGAAGATTGGAGTATGCCCATCGCGGTCCTCGATGATTTAACCGCGATAACTCTCACCAAAGAAAGAGCCTTAAGCTCAGTAGTGACCGCGTTTTTCCAGGAGTTGGCAAAGAACTTCGATGCGCTCAATACCCGCACAGGTAGTCAACTAGCGGAAATGTCGGTGGCGATTTTGCGACCGATTATCCTTGCGGCTGCTGAAGACGTCGGATATTCCCTCGACGGAAAAGCGCAGTTGGTGCGCAGTGCTAAAAAATTTATCGACGCTCACCTGGATGATCCGCATCTCAATCCGAGTGCCATCGCGAAGGCGCATTTTATTTCTTTGAGGCAGTTGTACTCGGCGTTTAGTGAGTCTGATCTGAGTGTGGCGGCGACGATTAAGCAGCGACGCCTGGACCGCGCCCATGTGATGATTAACGACCAAACTTGCGATGACTTGTCGATAGGTGCCATTGCTGCTCGCTGCGGATTACCCGATGCCGCCTATTTTTCTCGCGCATTTAAAAAGCGTTTCGGGGTTTCTCCACGCCAAGCGCGCAATGGTCGCTAGATACCGAAGACGAGGAAACCTGCATCGTGGGGCAAGTCCGCTGCATCAGCCGACAAAAATAAGTGAGATGCATCACCTAAGCTGGGCCAAAAAGGTGAGGAACATCACCTAGGAGTTATTTGGGAGGATACCAATGTCTCACGTTCGGTCAGATCAGCAGCTCTATATTGGCGGTTCATGGGTGGCAGGTGATGGTGCGGCAATCGCTACCATCAACCCGGCTACAGAAGACGTGATCCACGAGGTAAAAAGCGCGTCTGAACAGCAGGTTAATGATGCGGTAGCCGCCGCCCGTCAGGCGTTGAGCGCGCCAGAATGGGCTAATCTTCTTCCCGTTGAGCGAGCTAAAATCCTTTTTACTATTGCAGATCTCATTGAGCAGAATGCTGAGGAATTGGCGCAACTAGAAACGCTTGACCAAGGTCAACCGATCTCCGTGGCTCGCGGAGTCAGCGTGGCTGGCGCAGCCCAACACTTCCGCTACTTTGGGGGATTTGTCACCAAAATTCAGGGAACAACAAACCCCGTGAGTTTCCCTAACACCTTGCATTACACCCGACGTGAACCAGTTGGTGTCAACGCGCTCATTACCCCCTGGAACTTCCCGCTGATGATCCTTGCGTGGAAGTTGGCACCTGCTTTAGCTACGGGAAATACCGTAGTCATTAAGCCTTCAGAGGTAACACCCTTGACCTCGATTCGCCTGGTGGAACTGTGTGAACAAGCTGGAGTTCCCGCCGGCGTAGTAAATATCGTTACTGGTGGTGGGGATGTAGGAGCTATGCTTTCTTCTCATTCTGATATTGACCACCTGTCCTATACCGGCTCCACGGCGACCGGAAAGGTGATTACTCATGCTGCGGCGGATTCCAATTTGAAGCGTTTAACGCTGGAGCTTGGCGGCAAGGCCCCGTCGATTATTACTGCCACTGCCGACATTGATCAAGCGGTAGCCGGCAACGTGGGTGGAGCGCTACTTAACTCCGGCCAAGTATGCGCCGCTTACACCCGCTTTTACGTAGACGCCCAACGACATGACGAGTTTGTCGACAAGCTAGCAAAAGCGGTGACTTCGTTAAACGTCGGGGCAGGAGCTGAAGAAACGACCCAATTTACCCCCTTAGTGTCTGAGAAGCACCTCAATAGCGTCGCCCAATTTATTGATATTGGGCGTTCGGAGGCAGAACTGGTTACCGGAGGTGGGCGGATAGACCGCCCAGGCTATTTCCTTGAACCCACGATTTTCAGTGGCGTATCTGATGAGGCCACTTTGGCAAAAGAGGAACTATTTGGCCCGGTACTTAGCATTATGGCCTACGACGGCCAAGATGAACTGGATGAAGTTATCAAGCGTGCTAATGCTTCAGAATATGGGTTAGCTGCTTCGGTCTGGACCAAGGACATAGCTGAGAGTCAACGCATCGCCAATGGCCTACGGTCCGGTGCAGTTTTTGTCAATATGCTTCCGATTCCAGATATGGCAGCACCATGGGGTGGCTACAAGCAGTCTGGATGGGGTAGAGAAATGGGCCCCCAAGCCTTGGACTGCTACACCGAAACCAAAGCCGTATGGTTGCACTACGGTAGCTAGATATTGTCTTATCTGCAGGTCACAGCAAAGTAGGCGGGGGCGGATCCATACCTACTTTGCTGGAACAGCTACCGTGGGGGATTGTTACGCAGTAGGTAAATTCACGCCAGCGGCAACGGCGTCAATAATAAATTGCACCTTAGTTTCTAACTGGGCCTTCCCCACTTGATTAACCTCATCCGCATCGGGATGAGGATTCTTTTTGGCTAAGTCATAGCTATCCACGCTGCGCATATGAGTCGTGAATATATCAGTGGTGATGACCGTATCCCCGATGAGGTGAATAATAAAGTCCAGTGATTCTTCTTTACCCGGAAAACCGGTTTCCACAAGTTTGTCTTTAAGCTGGACAATGTAATGCTCTCCGTGAGCAGGCGCTCCAGGATGTTGAGCTAAGGCCAAACTTAAACCAGGGTATTGCTGCATGAGATCCCACAGCATCTCCGACATCCCCCAGATATAGGATTGCCACTCCGGCTCGCCCTTATGTTTTGTAACCGAAACAGGGGACGGTAGGAATTTTTGCTGGGAAATATGCCTTAAGCACAAGTCCACTAAATCTGCACGCGCATCGATGATTCGATACAGAGATGGGGTAGATACACCCAAATCGCGTGCTACCCCCGTCAAGGTGAACTTATCCAAACCGGCGTTTAAAGCGGACTCAATCAAATGTAGTTCATTAAATTGGGGCTTTGGGCCTCTTCTCCGTCCTTGATATGTGTTCATAGTCTAAACGTTACCGCCTTTCATCCCAGTAGGGGATTTTTTATGACTGACAAGGGCTATATTTGCGGACTTATGCAGTCTAGATTCGGGTTCAAAAGTGATGATAATTATGAAATTGAAACCCCTGTATGGGGGTAGTGAGAATGTGCTTTGTTGAAGTTCTAACAAAGTACTGAGTGATGCCTTAGATGTCGTGCCATCAATTAGCTGCAGAGATCCTCCATTTTGTTAAGTGAGGATTGCTTAACTAATGGAAGTTTGGTTATACTTAGCTTCCAAGCTTGATGGGCGGCATGTGGTGCCTTGTCCTCTTGCTGGCATCGAGCTTCGGTGGCAACGCAATTAATCCAGATGAAAAGGACGCCATGAATAAAAAGCGCCAATATCTTGCGGTACTATTCGCTTCTGTTGTTTTTACTCTTGGGGCTTGCTCCACGGGAGGAGAAGCGGGATCGGATCAATCCTCCGCCAGTTCAGCAGCTGAGGCTGCGCGCACAATCAGTATCGAAGACAACCACGGAACCCAAGAGGTTCCTGTGCCGCCGCAGCGGGTAGTAGTGACTGATAACCGCGCTTTTGAAATTCTGGACAATTGGGGAGTAAAGCTAGCAGCAGCCCCCAAAACCATTGTTCCTTTCACTGTTCCGGACTATAAGAACAACGATGATATCGTAGATATTGGCAGCCACCGAGAGCCTAATTTAGAGGCAATTGTGGCTGCACATCCGGATTTGATCATTAACGGGCAGCGTTTTTCCCGGCAGTATGATGCCATCAAGCAGCTCAACCCTGATGTGCCAATCGTCGAACTTGATCCTCGGGATGGTCAACCGCTAGATAGTGAGCTGAAGCGGCAAACTGCGGCGCTAGGGACGATCTTCGACAAAGAAGATGAAGCGCAGCAGCTTATTAAGGATTTCGATCAGGCAGTTGAGCGTGTGAAGAAGGCCTATGATCCAGCTAAGAAAGTCATGGCCATCAACGTGTCGGGAGGGGAAATCGGATATATCGCCCCCCATCAGGGACGAACCTATGGTGCGCTATTTGACCTCATTGGATTAACACCCGCTTTGGAGGTTGCTAACTCTTCAGACAATCACAAAGGTGATGACATTTCTGTTGAAGCTATCGCGCAATCCAATCCGGACATCATCTTGGTTATGGATAGGGATGCGGGAATCGGGCAGAAGGGGACCGAAGGGCATCCAGCCGCACAGCAGGTGGTTGAAGGAAATGATTTGTTGAGCAAGGTGAAAGCCGTGAGCAACAAAGCTGTTTACTATGCGCCGGATGATACCTACACCAATGAGAACATCATCACCTACACTGAGATTCTCAATGGGATGGCGGACCTTTTCGAAGCACAAAAATAAGTGCAGGTTATGACCTAGAAAACTCACCGGAGAGGCGCGATACACGCGCTACTCCGGTTTTGGCATTGCACATGATATTTATGGCTACACTCCTAAAAAATGCTCCGGTAGAACGCGACATAGATCGGGTTGCGACCCGCACACCATTATTCTCTTGGCCTCTCGTGCTGGGAATTGTTGGCGTCGTGACTCTCCTCGTGATTTCCCTCCTCAGCGGGGAATACGACATTTTTCATAACACCGATGGTTGGGACATGCTGCGTGACAGCCGAATACCCCGCACGATCGCACTAGTTCTTAGCGGTGCAGCTATGGCTATGTCGGGCTTAGTCATGCAATTGCTCACCCAAAATCGATTTGTCGAACCTACCACCACCGGCACCACCGAATGGGCCGGAATAGGTTTGCTCTTTGTCATGTTTTTCCTCCCCGGGGCCTCAATCCTCGGCAAAATGGTAGGAGCTGTAGTTTTTGCCTTCATCGGAACCATGGTGTTCTTTCTTTTCCTCAGGCAGGTGTCCCTCAAATCCTCTCTCATCGTGCCAATCATCGGCATTATGTTAGGAGCAGTAGTAAGCGCAATATCTACTTTCTTTGCTCTTAAAACGGACATGATGCAGAGCCTCGGAGTTTGGCTCCAAGGCAGTTTTACCTCTGTTTATAAGGGTCAGTATGAGGTTCTCTGGATAGTCCTCGGCGTTGTCGTCGTTGTTTTCCTAATAGCGGACCGCTTAACTGTAGCGGGATTAGGTCAAGACATTGCTACAAATGTTGGGCTCAATTACAACAAGATGGTTATTGTAGGGACAGGTCTAATAGCCATCGCTACCGGGGTAGTCACGGTCGTTGTCGGCAATCTTCCATTCCTGGGCTTAATAGTTCCCAATATTATCTCTATGTTTCGCGGCGATGATTTACGCTCTAATCTTCCCTGGGTTTGTTTATTAGGAATCGCCATCGTCACACTCTGTGATCTCTGTGCGCGCACCCTCATATCTCCCTTTGAGATTCCAGTATCAGTAGTCCTAGGAATTATTGGTGCGGTAGTGTTCATCTCCCTTATTATTCAGGGGCAGCGCCATGGTAAATAATGTTATTTCTCCGACGCTCTCGCCGTTGACCACAGGGTCTTTTAGAAACAGAACAGCCCGCCGTAAATACTGGATTCTCTTTCTCATATTCCTGGGCGCTTCACTGGTATTTAGCAGCGTCTTACTCACGTTCAACAACCCAGCTGAATTCGGAACTTCGAGTTTTTGGCTCATTGCACAGCGGCGACTCACCGCAGTCATCGCCATGGCAATCACAGCGGTATGTCAAGCAGTGGGCACCGTAGCCTTCCAAACTGTCACCAATAATCGGATTATCACACCCTCAATCATGGGGTTCGACGCCTTATATCGGGCTATTCACACCTCAACGGTTTTCTTTTTCGGGACCGCTGGCCTAGTGATCGCCGATAACATCCAAATGTTTGTTATTCAGCTCATCATCATGATTGGGTTTTCTCTACTCCTGTATGGGTGGTTATTAACCAGCAAAAACGCCAATTTGCACGCCATGCTGTTAATCGGCGTTGTCCTGGGTGGGGGACTGGGGTCAGTCTCAGCATTTATGCAGCGCTTATTAACGCCAACAGAATTTGATGTGTTGACCTCACGGTTATTCGGATCAGTCTCTAATGCAGACCCGCAATATTACCCAATTGCTATTCCACTAGTCCTAATAGTAGCGGTCTTCCTATTTATCGCCTCCCAAAATTTAAACATTATCGCCTTAGGACGAGACACCGCCTATACACTTGGAGTTAATCACCGTGCGATGTCCATCACGGTATTAATTAGTGTCTCAATATTGCTCGCGGTATCAACGGCATTGGTTGGGCCAATGGTCTTTCTGGGGTTTTTAGCTGCGACGCTGGCTTATCAATTCTGTGATACCTATGATCACCGATTTATCATCCCCATGGCGGCAATGATTGCGTTCGTTATTCTCAGTGGATCCTATTTTCTTATGAACTATGTTTTTTACGCCGAGGGGGTCGTATCGATCCTTATTGAGATGATCGGGGGATCTGTGTTCCTTATCGTGCTCTTGAGGAAAGGGAAGTTGTGATCAGCCTAAAAGACGTCAGGAAAAAGTACGGCGTAGATACGGAAATTGGGCCCCTTGATATCGAGATTCCTAGGGGTGGAATTACCGCGTTAATTGGACCCAATGGGGCTGGAAAATCAACCATGCTGACGATGGTGGGCCGGCTCTTGGAGCTCGATGGTGGAACGATATCCGTAGGTGGACATGACGTACAGCGAACAAAGTCGTCGGATCTGGCTAAGGTCGTGTCCATCCTCCGCCAAGAAAATCACTTCATTACTAAACTCACTGTTCGTCAACTCGTGGGATTCGGACGTTTCCCATATAGTCGCGGGCGACTAACCGCAGCAGATGAGGAAATAATTAGCCGATACATTTCTTTTTTGAACCTAGGCGAACTGCAGCACCGCTACCTCGATGAATTATCCGGGGGACAACGCCAACGAGCCTATGTAGCAATGGTGCTGAGCCAAGAGACGGATTACGTCTTGCTTGACGAACCCCTCAATAATCTTGATATTGCTCATTCAGTTCAGATGATGAAGCATCTCAAAACAGCGGCACAGGAATTTGGACGCACCATAGTTGTTGTCCTCCATGACATTAACTTCGCTGCCCGTTATGCCGATTATGTCTGCATGATGAAACAAGGAAAGGTGCAGCAATTCGGCTCAGTACCGGAGGTGATGTCCGATGAGATCTTGACCGAAGTCTTTGAAACCCCCATTACAGTTATCACTACCGATGATGGCTTAATGGCTTGCTATCACTAACCTAGCCCGGTTTTTTGTGGTGTGTGCTGGGGATTTGTGTGTTGTGTGGTGGGTGTGTAAGTTTAGTCGGGTCACCGCGTGGGGCTGTGTTGTGGTTTCGTGTGGGTGATGTGTGTTGTGTGAGAACTCAATAGTGTGCCAGTAGTATTTTTTTGTGATGGATTCACGCGTTATTGGTTGTGGCTTGTTGTGTGATGGGCCTCGTGGTGCTGTGGTGGGGTTGTGGCTATTCCTTGCTGTTGTGGTGTCACGGTGATCAATAATGTTTTTTTAATTTAGCTTTGGCTGTTGCTGGTGGTATGGTGTGTTGTCCTCGTCGGATGTGCTGTGTCATTGGTGATGGTTTTTTGTTTTTTTGGTTAGGTTTTGACTCTTTGTTGTGGAAGGGTTTTTTCCTTTTTTATGGAGAGTTTGATCCTGGCTCAGGACGAACGCTGGCGGCGTGCTTAACACATGCAAGTCGAACGGAAAGGCCTTGCTTGCAGGGTACTCGAGTGGCGAACGGGTGAGTAACACGTGGGTGATCTGCCTCATACTCTGGGATAAGCCTGGGAAACTGGGTCTAATACTGGATAGGACTGCATTGTAGGTGGTGTGGTGGAAAGTTTTTTCGGTATGAGATGAGCCCGCGGCCTATCAGCTTGTTGGTGGGGTAATGGCCTACCAAGGCGGCGACGGGTAGCCGGCCTGAGAGGGTGGACGGCCACATTGGGACTGAGATACGGCCCAGACTCCTACGGGAGGCAGCAGTGGGGAATATTGCACAATGGGCGCAAGCCTGATGCAGCGACGCCGCGTGAGGGATGACGGCCTTCGGGTTGTAAACCTCTTTCGCTAGGGACGAAGCTTTGGTGACGGTACCTAGATAAGAAGCACCGGCTAACTACGTGCCAGCAGCCGCGGTAATACGTAGGGTGCGAGCGTTGTCCGGAATTACTGGGCGTAAAGAGCTCGTAGGTGGTTTGTCGCGTCGTCTGTGAAATTCCGGGGCTTAACTTCGGGCGTGCAGGCGATACGGGCATAACTTGAGTGCTGTAGGGGAGACTGGAATTCCTGGTGTAGCGGTGAAATGCGCAGATATCAGGAGGAACACCGATGGCGAAGGCAGGTCTCTGGGCAGTAACTGACGCTGAGGAGCGAAAGCATGGGTAGCGAACAGGATTAGATACCCTGGTAGTCCATGCTGTAAACGGTGGGCGCTAGGTGTAGGGACTTTTTCACGGTTCCTGTGTCGTAGCTAACGCATTAAGCGCCCCGCCTGGGGAGTACGGCCGCAAGGCTAAAACTCAAAGGAATTGACGGGGGCCCGCACAAGCGGCGGAGCATGTGGATTAATTCGATGCAACGCGAAGAACCTTACCTGGGCTTGACATACACCAGATCGCTGCAGAGATGTAGTTTCCCTTGTGGTTGGTGTACAGGTGGTGCATGGTTGTCGTCAGCTCGTGTCGTGAGATGTTGGGTTAAGTCCCGCAACGAGCGCAACCCTTGTCTTATGTTGCCAGCACGTAGTGGTGGGGACTCATGAGAAACTGCCGGGGTTAACTCGGAGGAAGGTGGGGATGACGTCAAATCATCATGCCCCTTATGTCCAGGGCTTCACACATGCTACAATGGTCGGTACAGTAGGTTGCGATATCGTGAGGTGGAGCTAATCCTTGGAAAGCCGGTCGTAGTTCGGATTGGGGTCTGCAACTCGACCCCATGAAGTCGGAGTCGCTAGTAATCGCAGATCAGCAACGCTGCGGTGAATACGTTCCCGGGCCTTGTACACACCGCCCGTCACGTCATGAAAGTTGGTAACACCCGAAGCCAGTGGCCTAAACTCGTTAGGGAGCTGTCGAAGGTGGGATCGGCGATTGGGACGAAGTCGTAACAAGGTAGCCGTACCGGAAGGTGCGGCTGGATCACCTCCTTTCTAGGGAGTTTTGTTTTTTGTTTTTTTGGTTGTGAAACGTCATGCGTGGTCATGGTTGGTAGCGTGTGGGTTTGTTGTGGTGCTGCTGGTGGCTGTTGGGTGTCTGGGATGGCACAGTTAAGTGTTTTCCTTGTTGTCTGGCTGTGGTGTGCTGCTGCTTGTTTGTGGGTGGTGGTGTGCTGTGGTTGGTGTTGTGTGAGAACTGTATAGTGGACGCGAGCATCTTATTCTATTTTTCTGCAGCATGTTGTGTGTTGTGTAGGGCGTATAGTGGATGCCTGTGGTATATCGAGCCGATGAAGGACGTGAGAGGCTGCGTTAAGCCTCGGGGAGTTGTCAGCTAAGCGTTGATCCGAGGATGTCCGAATGGGGTAACCTGGCCATCGTTATGGGTGGTGACCACGTGGTGAATGTATAGCCATGGTGGGGGTAACGCGGGGAAGTGAAACATCTTAGTACCCGTAGGAAGAGAAAACAATTTGTGATTTCGTGAGTAGTGGCGAGCGAAAGCGGATGAGGCTAAACCTGGTGTGTGTGATACGTGGCAGTGGTTGCATGCTAGGGGTTGTGGGGTTTTTTGCGTAACAGTTCTGCCAGGCTGTTGATTGTTGTGGTTGCAAGAGCGGAAGTGGTGTGGGAGCACTCGTCGTAGAAGGTGATAGCCCTGTACGTGTACTTGTGATTGTGATGGTTTGTGAATTGTCCCCGAGTAGCAGCGGGCTCGTGGAATCTGCTGTGAATCTGCCGGGACCACTCGGTAAGCCTAAATACTTGATATGACCGATAGTGGATTAAGTACCGTGAGGGAATGGTGAAAAGTACCCCGGGAGGGGAGTGAAATAGTACCTGAAACTGTGCGCTAACAATCCGTCAGAGCCTCTGTGTGGGGTGATGGCGTGCCTTTTGAAGAATGAGCCTGCGAGTCAGCGGCATGTCGCTTGGGTTAACCTTTGGTGGGTAGCCGTAGCGAAAGCGAATCCTCATGGGGTGTGTGTGGCATGTCCTGGACCCGAAGCGGAGTGATCTACCCATGGCCAGTGTGAAGCAATTGTAAGAGGTTGTGGAGGCGCGAACCCACTTAGGTTGAAAACTGAGGGGATGAGTTGTGGGTAGGGGTGAAAGGCTAATCAAACTCCGTGATAGCTGGTTCTCCCCGAAATGCATTTAGGTGCAGCGTTGTGTGTGCTTGCTGGAGGTAGAGCTACTGGTTGGTTTAGCGGGACGATCATCTTAGCGATATCAGCCAAACTCCGAATGCCGGTAAGTGTGAGCATGGCAGTGAGACTGTGGGGGATAAGCTTCATAGTCGAGAGGGAAACAGCCCAGATCGCCGGCTAAGGCCCCTAAGGGTGTGCTAAGTGGAAAAGGATGTGGGATCGCGAAGACAGCCAGGAGGTTGGCTTAGAAGCAGCCATCCTTGAAAGAGTGCGTAATAGCTCACTGGTCGAGTGGTTCTGCGCCGACAATGTAGTGGGGCTTAAGTACACCGCCGAAGCCGCGGCAAGAACACATGTTTGTGTGTTGTTGGGTAGGGGAGCGTCGTGTATGTGGTGAAGTTGCCGGGTGACCGTGTGATGGAGTGTACGCGAGTGAGAATGCAGGCATGAGTAACGATTGATAAGTGAGAATCTTATCCGCCGTATGACTAAGGGTTCCTGGGTCAAGTTCGTCTTCCCAGGGTGAGTCGGGTCCTAAGGCGAGGCCGTCAGGCGTAGTCGATGGATAACGGGTTGATATTCCCGTACCTGTATGCATGCGACCATGATGAATCAGTGATACTAACTTTCGTGCTGTTGCATTATTGTGCTGCGCATCCTTTTGTGGGTGTGTGGTTGGTGTGATGGTGTTGGGAGGGCCTGATCTGGTAGTAGTCAAGTGATGGAGTGACGTAGTAGGGTAGCTAAGCCATCTGGTGGTTATGGTGGTGTAAGCGTGTGGCCTAAAGGCTAGGGAAATCCGGTCTTTGTTTGTAAAGGTGAGGCGTGATGCGTAGCCCTTTTTGTGGGTGATGTTAGTGATCCTGTGCTACCGAGAAAAGCTTCTAGCGATGTGTGTGTACGGCCCGTACCCGAAACCGACACAGGTAGTTGGGTAGAGCATACTAAGGCGTTCGGGTGAACTGTGGTTAAGGAACTCGGCAAAATGCCCCCGTAACTTCGGGAGAAGGGGGGCCGCTGGTGGTGCCCCATGTTGTCTGTGGTGGTGCTGTTGGTGGTCGCAGAGGATAGAGGGAAGCGACTGTTTATCAAAAACACAGGTCCGTGCGAAGACGGTTAAGTTGAGGTATACGGACTGACGCCTGCCCGGTGCTGGAAGGTTAAGAGGACCTGTTAAACCTGTTGTGGGTTGAAGCGGAGAATTTAAGCCCCAGTAAACGGCGGTGGTAACTATAACCATCCTAAGGTAGCGAAATTCCTTGTCGGGTAAGTTCCGACCTGCACGAATGGCGTAACGACTTCCCTGCTGTCTCAATCACAGGCCCGGTGAAATTGCAGTACGAGTAAAGATGCTCGTTACGCGCGGCAGGACGAAAAGACCCCGGGACCTTTACTATAGCTTGGTATTGGTGTTCGGTTCGGTTTGTGTAGGATAGGTGGGAGACTGTGAGGTTATCACGCTAGTGGTAGCGGAGTCGTTGGTGAAATACCACTCTGGCCGGATTGGATGTCTTAACCTTGGCCCATGATCTGGGTTGGGGACAGTGCCTGGTGGGTAGTTTAACTGGGGCGGTTGCCTCCTAAAAGGTAACG
This sequence comes from Corynebacterium poyangense, assembly GCF_014522205.1. Taxonomy (NCBI): domain Bacteria; kingdom Bacillati; phylum Actinomycetota; class Actinomycetes; order Mycobacteriales; family Corynebacteriaceae; genus Corynebacterium; species Corynebacterium poyangense. The sequence goes on from NZ_CP046884.1 coordinate 765,589, forward strand.
GAGGCGCCCAAAGGTTCCCTCAGCCTGGTTGGTAATCAGGTTTTAGAGTGTAAGTGCATAAGGGGGCTTGACTGTGAGACTGACAGGTCGAGCAGGAACGAAAGTTGGGACTAGTGATCCGGCATCTCATTGTGGTTTGGGTGTCGCTCAACGGATAAAAGGTACCCCGGGGATAACAGGCTGATCTTCCCCAAGAGTCCATATCGACGGGATGGTTTGGCACCTCGATGTCGGCTCGTCGCATCCTGGGGCTGGAGTAGGTCCCAAGGGTTGGGCTGTTCGCCCATTAAAGCGGCACGCGAGCTGGGTTCAGAACGTCGTGAGACAGTTCGGTCTCTATCCGCCGCGCGCGTGGAAACTTGATGAAAGGCTGTCCCTAGTACGAGAGGACCGGGACGGACGTACCTCTGGTGTGCCAGTTATTGTGCCTATGGTATGGCTGGTTAGCTACGTGCGGGAGGGATAACCGCTGAAAGCATCTAAGCGGGAAGCCTGTTTTAAGATAAGGTTTCTTTTGAGGTTCCCTAGAGATGATGGGGTTGATAGGCCGGGGTTGTAAGCCTTGTGAGGGGTTGAGATGACCGGTACTAATAGACCGATAACACACAAAAAATGAGTGTGTGTGGGATTGATAGTGTGTGTTTGCGTCTGCTGTATAGTGTCTGGCATGACACTGCCACCCCTTGGTGGGTGTGGTGGGTTGTGTTGGTGGGTGTGTTGGTGGTTGATGGTGGCAGGGTCACGCCCGGTCCCGTTCCGATCCCGGTAGCTAAGCCTGTTTACGCTGATGGTACTGCACTTGTGAGGGTGTGGGAGAGTAGGTTGCTGCCAACACGTGATAATTTGATTAATTCCCTGTGGGGTGGGGTGGTATGGTGTGATCCCGTACCACCCCACCCCACCTTTTTGTTATGCCCCTGCGGGGGGGTAGGGGTGGGGGAACACCGTAGGACGCACTCTCGTGCGTCGGGTAACTGAAGTGTATATCTGGGCGCTGTGAAGTGCCTCGGGTTTTGTTCCTAGGCTTGTGCCTTGATTTCTATTATTTCTTGGGAAGGGCTGCGGCTCCAAAACTCTGATTCAACATCCGCCGGCGCCCGGTAGCCCAGGCTCTGGTGGAGCCTTGACTCGTTCCACCAATTCACCCACTCAAACGTGGCAATCTCGACATCAACCACGTCGGTCCACAACCTGGTATGAATCAGCTCGTTTTTGTAGGAACCGTTGACGTTTTCAGCCAGTGCATTGTCATAAGAGTCACCAACAGTGCCGGTCGACGCGATAATTCCATGCTCAGTAAGATGCTCATTGTAGATAATGCTCACATATTGCGAGCCGTGATCCGAGTGGTGAACTAGACCGGTGGTCTTCTTGGCGCACACAATGGCTTGATTGAGTGCTTGCAACGGCAACGCTTCGGTGCGCATCGAGTCAGATAACGCCCAGCCGACGATCCTCCGGGAGAACACATCAGTCACGAAGGTGGCGTACACGAACCCTTTTCTGGTGCGCACATAGGTAATGTCTACCACCCATAGCCGATTGGGCCCACAGGCTCGAAACTCACGACCCACCAAGTCCGGGGCGAGTGTAGGGCCCCTTGGGCTTATGTGTCGTCACGGGAGACCGGCTTTTACCTTTGCCAGACACGCCTGCAAGGCGCATCAGACGCGCGGTCTGTTCACGTTCCAATGTCGATTCCTTCACGGCGCAGCGCGTGCCACATTTTGCGAATCCCGTAGACACCGTAGTTTTGTTTATGAACTTCGGTACTGCGCTCTACTAGTGCGGCGTCGCGAAGGCTACGGACACTTAATCCCCGAGCCTTAGATTGGTGGTACCCACGAGAGGTAAGGAAACCGCCAACACGGTGTGTGTTTAACGTCGTGCAGATGAACGCGACGGTGAAATGATTCCGGTGTTTATCGATGAACTGGATCATTTCCGACGTTTTGGGTCGAGTTCCGATGCGAAAAAAGCCGACGCGGCCTTTAACAGCTCGTTGGTGTCGCGAAGTTCTTGATTCTCACGCCGAAGCTTGGCTACCTCTGCCACGAGGTCTCCGGGCAACGGCTCGGCAATACGACCGTCGCGGCGAGCAGCTTGTGTCCACTGCCGGGCTGTATGCCATGAGACGCCTAGCTTCGGCGCCGCTGCCTGGCACGCGGCCTGCATCGACATATTCTCTGCCAGGATGCGATCCTCCACCAAGTGAACGACGCGGTCCTTCGCATCCTGATCAAATTTTCTTGGCATGTTCCAGATTTTCCCATCTACTCAGACGGAACAAAACCTGGGACACTTCACTGGCGGGGAAAATGTCGTCGGCTTGTACTCCCGGCGACAGTATTTAATTAACGGCCTTCTACACGATTCTTTTTCGCCCATTGAAGGATACGATTGCCTGCTTCATGAAGCACGTGATCCTGTTTGCAAAAGGCAAATCGCACTTTGGTTTTCCAGTTTTCGGGGTGATCACTAAATACTTGAATCGGGATAGCGGCTACTCCGCATTCCTCAATGAGTCGGAAACAGAATTCCACTCCATCATCACATCCGAGCGGTGATATATCGACAACAATAAAGTAGGTGCCTTCTGTGTGAGCGACGTGAAAACCTGCTTCATTGAGAACTGATGACAAGTATTCGCGCTTTTGAGCTAACTCGGACACCATGTTAGTGAGCCACTCGTTTTCGTTATTAAGTGCGTATGCCACCGCTGGTTGAAGTGGGGTAGCACCCACGTAGGAAAGGAATTGCTTTGCCTTAATAACACCGTCTAGGAGTGGTTGAGGTGCTAGAGCCCAACCAGTTTTCCAGCCTGTGACGTTATAAGATTTTGCCGCTGACGACACGGTGATGGTTCGCTCAAACATACCCGGCATAGAGGCAATGGGAATATGTTTTAAGGAATCAAAGAGTAAATTTTCATAGACTTCATCGGATAGCACTAAGAGATCGTGGCGGATACAGATTTCTGCGAATTTCTTCAGAGTATCGGCTGAAAAAACAGAACCTGTGGGGTTATGGGGGGAGTTGAGGATAACTAGTGACGTATGGTCGCTGATGGCGTCTTCGAAAGCTGCGACGTCTAAATCCCAGCTGTTATTTTCAGCTTTGAGCGGAACCGATACTCGTTTAGCATCAGCAAGCGCGATGGCAGCAGCATAGGCATCATAATAAGGCTCGAAAACGATGACCTCGCCTCCTGGTTCTACCAGGCCGAGGATAGTGGCAGCGATAGCTTCGGTAGCGCCAACGGTGACAAGAATATCTGTCTCAGGTTGATAATTTATCTCGTAATCGCGTGATCTTTGTTGGGAAATAGCTTGACGTAAAGCAAGTAATCCCCGCCCGTTACCATATTGGTTATCGCCATGAAGGATGGCTTCTGAGGCTTGTGAGAGCATTGCCTCGGGCCCATTAGTATCTGGAAATCCTTGGCCCAGATTAATAGCGTCGTGGTCTATTGCCTTCTGGGTCATGGTGGCGAAAACAGTTTCTTGGAATGGTCGTAATCTTTGTACTACTCGGTTCATAGCGTATAGACTACGTGATCCATATTCGCAACCTCATGAGAGGATCAATAAATTCCTTTTAGTCTGTTGGACGTCGGGCAATTTGTCTTTGTTCTTTTCCAATCTAGCCCACATATCCTGCGGAATCGCGTCGATGGCGCGATGGATGATGTCCTTGTCCATGGTGCCCCATGCAATAGGCATGGGAGTTATTTCATCCCAATGGTCTTGATGAGTTAAGGTTCGTCGGCCTGAAACAGCTGCGGTGGGGACACGTGTTCCGAAGATTCGGTCATGAGGTTCGATATTCGAGCATGTCCTTAATGCTAAACCCCAGCGCGGTGGCTTCGACGGGTCAACGTTAGTGTTTACCAATGCCAAAAGGACGACGTCACGTGGGTTAACTTCTGCCACAATGGCTGGCGCTAGGGGATAGGTGTCGTAGAGATGCTGAGCTGATCCTACCTGCGAGGGGATAGTGATAGCCACGATGATAAAAATAACAGCGAGAATTCCGAAAATTCCCAGAACGATCCAGCTCATGAGGGTCCACGACAGATACCATGCCACCGCGGTGCCCACAACCACGAGGAGGAGCGCTAAAAAAAGAGCAGAGAGCTGGAGCCGGCGTGTATCGCGTAGCAGTTCATTATGCTTCCTGGCATATTTTTCATTAACTGGGAATGAGAAGACCTTCATCGGGCTAATCTTTCTGTCGCTAAGCTTTAACTGCGTCGGACGCTATCCGATGCGGCGTGGCACTGAATTAGTATGCCAGTTCCGCTTCTCAGGGGTGAGCAGGTGTCAAACAATAGTTAGAAAATATCCCCCATCCAGGCGCGGATTTGCTTGTGGAGTTACATTTTGGCGTCGATTTTGACAGAATATAAATATGGCAAACATGGAGAAGAAAAAATACGTCGATCCGGGCTGGCCGCAACACATTCCCGGTGATGGGCACGCCGTTACAGAAATGATTTCTAAACTCGCCGGTGCTTCTAGCCCTTATGGGGATGATTTAGAGTTTCCGGTTCCTGCGGAGGAACTGCCGTATGTTCATCCCTATACCCGGATAAATCGTTAACAGAATCCTGACCAAAAAGAAATCCCTCCCCGAGGAAGCCGATGACTTCTAGGGAGGGATAATGTGTTGATTCTGGAGATCTTTGTCTCAGAGCCTTAGCGAGCTTGTGCTACGAGAGCGTCCACCTCAGCTTTGTGTTGGCTGTAGAACGCATCGAAGTGACCACGGTTAGCTTGGTACAAGGCATCGACGTCAGCAGGAACCGCAACGCCGCGTGCAGCTAAAGCTTCGCGGATTTGCTGGTAGGCAGAGTCAACGTTGGCGACGCCGGTAGCGACATCAGTGGTTTCTGCTGCTGCAGCATAGGGTGCAGCAGCCGGGGCTGCAGGGGCCGAACGGTCAGTGGGGGCCGAGTTCAGCCCGAGGGAAGCGGAGCATGCTGGCCATGCGCCCCAGCCCTGGGAAGCTAAAACCCGCTCAGCAACGACGATCTGCTGTTCACGAGTAGCCTGGTGAGCTTGTGGAGCGAATTCGCCACCACCATGAGCAGTCCAAGTAGACGGGGAGAACTGCAGGCCACCGGAATAACCATTACCGGTGTTGATGTGCCAATTTCCACCGGATTCGCACTGGGCTAAACGATCCCAGTCAGAATCTGGAGCCGCAGAAGCGGTCGGGGAAAATAGGACAGCCGCGGTGCCAAGGGCAGCCGTGGAAGCGGCGATCTTGACGAAGCTCTTGGACTTACGTGCGTGTCGGGCCATGTCTTTCAGGGATCCTCTCTGCGTGTAACCAACTGAGGATGAAATCACCACGTCAGTTGTGCCACGATGTTCGGCTCTTCTGTTCGGAATAGTCTTAACGCACCGTAATCTCAATCCGAGTCAGCAGCATCAACGCGCGACGCCACTTCGACGGTGCATGTCGGATAGAATAACTGTTGATAACGTTTATGTCACGTTCTGAGCGCGCATTGATGAAGAAAATTTTTAAAAAAATCAAAATCCCAGGTCATGGCGTTAAATTGTCGGTGTGAAATTTATCTCGGCGAAATCTAGTAACGCTGTTTTTCGGGTGTATAATCAAACATTCTGTTCTGTTTTAGTTGGAAGGCGGTGGCAACGGTGCCAGTCGGCAAAGTGAAGTGGTACGACCCCGAACGCGGTTTCGGGTTTGTTTCCCATCCCGGACATGAGGATGTCTTTGTCGCCCAGCAGGTTCTTCCCCAGGGAGTTAAGGAACTCCATGCTGGAGACCGAATTGAATTCGATTTTGCAGAAGGACGCCCAAGTCCTAAAGCATTACGGGTGGTGCTTTTAGAATCGGCTCGATCTCGTCGAAACAAAAAACGCCAGCATACTCCGGAAGAGTTGAATAGCATGATTGCGGATGTGATGACTCTGCTTGAGGGTATTCAGCCTGATTTACAGCGCGGTCATTACCCTGAGGGGAAAGAAGGCCACCAAATAGCGGGCATTTTGCGGGCAGTCGCACGGGAGTTAGATTCCTAACCCAAGATGCGGGGGGGGCTGCCGTAGATGGCCTTAGTTAGTGTTGAGCGCGGGGAATAGCGGCACAGGGAGTGAACAGGGAATTATTTGCCCAATGCGTCCGCTCCGCGGGCGTTTAATGACCACACCGTTTGGTACACCGTTTCTTCACCTTGGTCATTGTGGCCAATCATCATCGAGGTAATTTCGACGACTACTAAGCGAGGACGCTCCCCTCCCTTTTCCAACGGATCTTTAGATCCCTGGAGAGCGAGGGAGGTTGTGTCATAGGGGCCATGGTTGCTTTGGTCATTTGCGGCTGGATTGTCATAAATGGTGACTACGGACCAGTCGTGGTTATAAATGGCGCGAGGAATTTCGAGGGTCAGCTCCTCGTCGGGCCCTACTTCCAGGCTCGGAATATCACCTTCGGGGCAAGGGACCCCGGCTTCGCAAATTTGGTAGGGCGAAATCTCGATGCTTCGATCCCCAACCGTGGCGTTAATAGAGACGTCACGTGGTTCTGGATCTGGACGATTATTCCACCAGTTCTGAGCAACAATGACCGCCACAATCACAATCACTGCGGCTACCACTAAAGCCAGAACTTGGATGAGAGATTTCTTCTTTGCTTGCCGAGATCGGGCCATACCGTGAAAGTTTAGTTGGTGGCTTAGTTCTCTGGAGAAACGGGATCCATTCGGACTTCATAAAGCTGTGGCCATCGCTTGCCGCTGAGCAGAAAATGCCCGCTCTCGGGGAGGAACGCAATTCCATTAAGAACATTATTTGGGTCGGGATCAGCGTGGGAGAGTAAATTGCTAGCATCGACGCTGGCTGTTACCGCTCCGGTGTGGGAATCTATTCTGACTATGCGATGAGTGGGAAAGACATTTGCCCAGATGTCGTTGCCGACGCATTCCAACTCGTTAAGCCCCGGAACCGGCTGTCCTGCCTGGGTTACGTTCACCTGTTCTTCTACGGTGAGGGTATCTGGATTAAGCCGGCGCACAATAGAGCTGCCGTCGGAATAATAAATTCCGGACTCCTGGTGGCAGATACCCCAGCCCTCGGTAGGCAGTGGAAGCCGGCGGACCGGCATGAGGGTGTCCACGTCTCGTTGAATCAGCTGGTGGTCTTTCCACGTTAATTGCCAGATTGCGGAGTCGGTGCGGGTGATACCTTCGCCAAAAATCTCAGGATCAATAGGGCTGGATTGAAGCTCTTGTCCGGCTAGGGTGCTGCGATAAACCCGTGACTGACCCTTTTGTCCAGTGCCTATGAGCAGTGTGTCGGATGACTCTGCTTCTAGGCCTTGGGTGAAGCTACTCTTATCAAAGGGGAAAGACTGGATCACCGTGGGCTTGAGGAGCTCTACCGGTGGGGCTGAAGGGGGTGAGGGAGACACCTGGCAGGAGCTAAGGAGAAAGAGCGAAGCTAGGAGAACGCCACCGAAACCCCGGGTCGCGAAACGAGGGGTGGATTGTCGCATTCTCATATCCTTTGGCGAAAAATAGTGTCCTTTATCACAATAATGGCGTTCTTTTTGAGAATAATCTTAGCGGGTGCCAATCTTATCCTTGGCAATCCCCTGGTTGACTCTTCTTTAGTGAGAGGGGAGAAGCCGCTCCAAGATCGTGCCGCAAGAGAAGAGAATAGTAGATGAAAGCCGGCCTTGATAGGTATTTTCACATCACAGAACGTGGGTCCACCTTAGCTACCGAAATCCGGGCTGGGGTGGTGACATTCTTCGCTATGGCGTACATCGTCATCCTGAACCCACTGATTTTAGGAACAGTTCCAGACCACACCGGCTATCGCCTAGGGATTCCGCAAGTTGCTGCTGCTACCGCATTAGCCGCCGGAGTTATGACCATAGCTTTCGGTCTCATAGCTCGTTACCCCTTTGGTATTGCCGCCGGGCTCGGAATTAACACCATGCTGGCAGTCACCATGGTCAGCGGAGAAGGCCTAACCTGGCCTGAAGCCATGGGGTTGGTGGTCATCGACGGGGTGGTGATTGTCATTTTGGCGGTCACAGGTTTTAGAACAGCGGTATTCCAAGCTATTCCCTCCTCAATGAAAGCCGCGATCGGGGTAGGAATTGGTCTTTTTATCGCGATGATCGGACTGGTAGACAGCGGTTTTGTGCGACGTGTTCCTGATACCGCGAAAACCACAGTTCCGGTGAGTTTAGGTATTGATGGTTCAATTTCATCTTGGCCCACTCTTGTGTTCGTGTTGGGGCTTATTATTTGTGGCGCGTTGGTGGTGCGCAATGTCAAGGGTGGATTATTCATTGGCATAGTTCTCACCACAATCATCGCGATGATCGTCGAAGCCTTTACCCATGCCGGTCCCTCGGTGTTGCCCAACGGGGACCCCAATCCTCGTGGCTGGTCCCTGGCTATTCCCGGCATTCCGGATTCCTTAGGAGGAATTCCCGACCTATCTATTGTCGGACATGTCGATGTGGTTGGGGCTTTTCTCAGAGTGGGTGCATTAACCGCTACTCTTCTGGTTTTTACCCTGGTATTAGCGAATTTTTTTGACGCCATGGGAACGATGACTGCGCTGGGTAAACAAGGACGCCTAGTAGATGCTGAGGGAAATCTTCCGGACTTGAAAAAAGCACTGGTGGTAGAGGGGGCCGGTGCCATTGTTGGCGGTGCTGCTTCGGCAAGCTCCAACACTGTTTTCGCTGATTCCGCCGCCGGCGTGGGAGATGGTGCGCGCACTGGTTTAGCCAACGTGGTTACTGGAGTTCTTTTCCTATTGGCGATGTTTCTGACTCCGCTTTATGAGATTGTTCCCATCGAAGCTGCTGCCCCAGTGTTAGTCGTGGTCGGAGCGATGATGATAGCTCAGATCGGAGATATTGAATGGACTCGATTCGACATCGCTCTCCCCGCCTTTTTAACCATCGTGGTCATGCCTTTTACCTATTCCATCGCTAATGGAATAGGAGTAGGGTTTATCTCTTTTACCCTCATGTCCGTTGCAGCGGGAAAGGCGCGACACGTCCACTGGATCATGTGGCTAGTATCAGCGCTATTCGTCGTGTTTTTTGCGGCTGACCCGATTATGGACGTGCTGGGATAAATTAAATCTATGCCACTGCGACGTATAACCATCAGTGATCCAGCCGATCCTCGTTTGGATGACATTCGAAATTTGAATAGTTCGGATCGACGCCCAGATCTACCAGGTGGAAAGGGGCTAGTTATTGCCGAAGGACCTCTGGTTGTTGGGCGATTGCTGGAGTCCGCCTACCCGGTGCGTCAGCTGGTTGGTTTTCCTCATCGGCTTGATAGTTTCCTTGCTGAACATCCGCTATCCGGGGATCTGCCGATATATGAGGTGAGTCGCGAGGTCCTTGCCGAAGCTGCTGGCTTTGATATGCATCGCGGGCTTTTGGCAACGGCGGACCGGATTCCCTTGCCTTCGGTTTCTACAATTATTGATCATGCTCGTACCGTGGTGGTCCTTGAAGGGGTAGGGGACCATGAGAATATCGGTTCTATTTTTCGGAATTCCGCGGGTTTAGGAATTGACGGGGTGTTATTTGGAGCTGGTTGTGCCGATCCGCTTTATCGTCGATCAGTTCGGGTATCTATGGGGCATGTGTTGAGAGTTCCGTGGGCCAGATTGGAAGGCAAATCTACTACCTGGCAGCGAAGTCTTGATGTACTGCGAGATCGCGGTTTTCGTCTTATTTCCTTAACCCCTGATGAAGCAGCAGTCCCTCTTTCTCAGGCGATGGTCGATGATAATCATCAACCTTGGTCAAAAGTGGCTCTACTGGTCGGGGCAGAAGGGCCGGGGTTGAGCGAACATGCCATGCGCGCTACCGACATCAGAGCGCGGATTCCTATGGCCCCCAACACTGATTCACTCAATGTGGCCACCGCCGCCGCAGTAGCCTGTTGGGAAAGAGTAAGAACCAGATTCTAACGTTGTTAACTGCGGTCAATATGCCGTAGTTTTTCCTGCAGCCGGTGAACTACAGTGCGTACTCCGCGAACCGTGCTTTTGCCCAGGCGTCGGGCCACCACAGCCGAGGCCTCAGCAATCCGAGCAATATCATCACCTGTAGTGAGTTGGCGACGATGCTCTTCATAATCATCATATGCTGCGGGAAGATACTGCTTTTCTGCACTGTCTCCCGCAGATGTCGACGCATCGCCTTGCCCAGGTTTTGGCAAAATCCGGTGAGCCGAACCATCTACTCGAGGAGCAGGGCGACCATCAACCGCGAAAGCTGCCACCGGAATATCGGGACCTTCTGGGGTAATGGGAACACCGAGCCACTGGGTTTCAGCTTCGGCCACCAGGTCTTGAGGGTTAAAAGGTAGCGAAATGCCACCTAATTGTTCCGCGCGCTCACCGGCCCAAAATGGTGATTCAAATGGGTAGGGAAGTCCAACGTCTTCGAATAGTTCCTCGCGGGTGGCGCACAGACTGCGCTTGAGTTCTCCCTGTTCCCAACGGGCAAATCCGCCGAATTCTTCCCAGCGGCCAGTGCCACCACGAGCAACTGCGATGACTGTGTCGGCAGGAAGAGAGTTCAAGAGACGAGGGTCAATGTCAGACAGGTGGGAACAATTTTCCAGGAAAGTTTGAACCACGCTGACTCGACCATATCCGGCGATATAGAATTCGCCGCTGGAGGCTGGGACGGAACGGTTAAGTGGAAATTGCCCGATACTTGTCACCGGCCAGGATGGGTTAAGCTGCGCTAGATATTTGCGGCCAAATCCGCGGTCAGCCTGGGGTTCTTTCTCTAAAACTGCCGAGGGGTCAGCGGTAGAAAGAAACCACAAGGTCACGGTGGTGTTGACCGGTTGATGATATTCCTTGGACTTATCGGAGAGGTTGCTCATGCCGGGGAAGGTCATTGCCTATTTCCTTGGGCGTTTCGTATTTGCTCGAACCCCTAAGAGCACATCTTCCCAGTGAGGTGTGACTGCACGGCGGCGCCGTTTGGTGGGGTTATGCTCAGGGTCAGGATGTTGGAGGAGGTCCTCGCCTTCGGTGATCTCCTGGGAGTCTTTGACTGCCGGAATATCATCACGAGTTCGTTCGGTGGGGGAAAGGTCCTCGCTCTCCGCTTCAGAAGAATCCTCCTCGGGGGACTCCGCGTTTGTCACCATTGTCTCAGACGCAGCACGGTCATCGTCCCATCGACTAATGGGGGTCAAGGTCCTGACCGGTTGTACGAAATTCGGGTCAGTCAGATCCGCCGCTATCCCATTCCGGGCCACCGCAGTAGCCGACGAGGTGGTGTGATTATGCAAAGTCCACTCGGCGGTATTTTCGCTGAGGCCTGCCCGCCACGTCACCGTAACAACCCATTGGCCGGACGTTTCACGAAAAGCATCCCAGGTAGCTTCTGCTAAATCATGCCCGCGGGCTGCGAGAGCGGTAGCCAGAACCTCAAATAACGTGAGTTTAGCGGGGCCATCATCTCGGACGGGGTGGGACTGTTTAGCCATCTCGGCAATCCGTGAGCGCTCCTGTAAAACAGGGTAAGCAAAAGCTTCCACTCGCGATTCTGCCACTCCCATTGTCTCCGCTAATTCAGCAACGCTGGCCCCAGAGCGAATTCGTTCTTGAATCTCACGTGGACGCATTGTTAGTGGCGCAGAGAGTGCGGGATCAGGTTCCCGGCGACTAGGGACAGTGGTATGTAGTACGGTGGCGGAATCAGATGCCGATTTATCCTCTTTACTTGGACTTTTAGGCTCGACGCTCGGCTGGCTGCTGTCTTTCGTAGTGGCATCCGACTCGGGTTGGGGGCCTAACAGAATAGCGCGAAGATCGGGAGTGACTTCTAAGAAAAACTGAGTGCCAGAATTATCGTCGCTATCTGGTTCCGCCGGCCGGAAGACCAGCGAGGTGGGGGTAGATTCCTCGCGGACGAGGAAAAGCTCACGCATCTGATCTCCTTTTATTTGAAAGGCAGTTATATCAATTTTTACTTTAACGTAATCTGCCTTGGTGAAGCGCGAGCCACAACTAGGTGCGCGCACCACCTTGGTCTAAGACGTAATCAATCGATTGAGTCAGCTTCGCCACATCTTCTGGGTCAATAGCTGGGAACATTCCGATCCGAAGCTGGTTTCGGCCGAGTTTCCGATAGGGCTCGACGTCGAGGATCCCGTTGTTGCGGAGGATTTTTGCCAGAGCTGCCCCATCGATCGAGTCATCGAAGTCGATGGTGCCTACCACGAGGGAGCGGTTCTCCAGTTCGCGAACAAAGGGGGTAGTTTCGGGACGAGCGTCGGCCCATTGGTACAAGATGGTCGAGCTTTGGGTAGTCCGTTCGACCATGCCGGCCAGGCCGCCATGCTCATTCATCCATTGGATTTGGGCATCAAGCATCAAGAGGGTGGCAACGGCTGGGGTGTTATAAGTCTGGTTCTTACGAGAATTTTCCACCGCGGTTTGAAGATTTAAAAACGCTGGAATGAAGCGTTGAGAATCTGCATTGATGCTGGCGATTCTTTCCAGAGCAGCTGGGGACATGGCAGCCAGCCACAAACCACCGTCAGAGGCAAAGCATTTCTGAGGTGAGAAGTAGTAGACATCTGCCTGGTCCATCGTTACGGGAAGACCACCCGCGCCGGAGGTGGCGTCGATAACGACGAGGGTGTCATCTGTAGCCGAAGGACGCTGAACCGGAACCATCGCACCGGTTGAGGTTTCATTATGAGCCCACGCTAAAACATCTGTATCGGGGATAGCCTCAGGCTGAGGAGCGGATCCAGGAGCAGATTCAATAATGGTGGGATCTTCTAGCCAGGGTGCTTTCTTTGCGGCGGTGGCAAACTTTCCGGAGAATTCGCCATAAACTAAATGTCCAGAGCGCTTCTTGATGAGCCCAAAGGTTGCTGCGTCCCAAAAAGCGGTGGCCCCACCCAGGGATAATACAATTTCATAGCCATCCGGCAGTGAGAATAGATTAGATAATCCTTCGCGTACTGACCCCACCACGTTCTTGACGGCAGCCTGTCGATGTGATGTTCCGACAATAGAGGTAGCCCCAGCGGAAATCGCATTGATTTGCTCGGGGCGAACTTTTGACGGCCCGCACCCGAAACGTCCGTCGGCGGGCTGGAGATGAGAAGGGATAGTGAGGGTGATCTGTGAATCACTCATGATAAACCTACTGAACTTTCACTAGTGGTATGGTCAGTGCCTCTTTAGCTTAATAATTCCCCGAGACATTACCCCCGAGCAGGGATATCTCTGGGCTGCGTGGGGGTGGACAAGGGGGTAAAAGATGTCTGCGTCTGACCAGGTGGAGGGGAGCTCAAACATAAAGTAGTCACTATCACATAATTTGCTAAAATGTGTGCTGTCCCATTTGCTTGTCTCCGTTTAATAACTTCTGAGCAGGGCCGATGCCCAGAAGGGAAGAAGATGGCAAAGGATCATTCCGAACCGCAGAAGATGGCAAGGGTGTGAAGGTGGGCCAAAACTACCCTAAGTAAGCTCTTACCGCGGGCGGTCTGTATAGCCGCTACGGCTCAAGCGGTATACCGTAAACGGATAGCGTGAATGCTCGCCAATGACGGCCTGTCATTCACATTTCATACAACTGTTGGAAAGGTAAAACGTGGCTTCTGAGAATAAGGATAAGGCTGTACTTCATTACCCCGGTGGCGAGTTCGAGATGGACATCAAGAAGGCCACTGAGGGCAATGATGGTGTCGACCTAAGCAAGCTTCTAAACGAAACTGGACTAGTTACCTTTGATCCGGGATACGTCAGCACCGGTTCCACTGAATCCAAGATCACCTATATTGACGGTGCCAACGGAATTCTGCGTCACCGTGGTTACGACATTGCTGATTTGGCGGAAAACGCCACTTTCAACGAGGTTTCTTACCTGCTGATCAAGGGTGAGCTTCCGAATGCTGACGAACTCGCGGCGTTTAATAATGAAATCCGTCATCACACCCTGTTGGATGAAGATTTTAAATCTCAGTTCCGGGTGTTCCCGCGTAATGCTCACCCGATGTCGGTGTTGGCTTCTTCGGTGAATATTCTTTCCACCTATTACCAGGATCAATTAAATCCTTTGGACGAAGCTCAGCTAGATAAAGCTACGGTGCGTCTCATGGCCAAGGTGCCAATGTTGGCTGCTTATGCTTATCGGGCATCTAAGGGCGTTCCTTATATGTACCCGGATAACTCCCTGAATGCGCGGGAGAACTTTTTGCGGATGATGTTTGGTTATCCGACTGAGCCTTATGAAGTAGATCCGGTGATGGTGAAGGCACTTGATAAGTTGCTTATCCTTCACGCGGACCATGAGCAGAACTGCTCCACATCCACTGTACGGATGATTGGTTCTGCTCAAGCGAATATGTTTGTGGCTGTTGCCGGTGGTATTAACGCCTTGTCTGGTCCGCTGCACGGTGGAGCTAACCAGGCTGTTCTGGAAATGCTTCAGGAAATTCATGAAAATGGTGGCGACGCCACTGACTTCATGAATCGGGTGAAGAATAAGGAAAAGGGTGTCCGGCTCATGGGCTTCGGTCACCGGGTTTATAAGAATTACGATCCGCGTGCCGCCATTGTGAAAAAGACTGCTCACGAGGTTCTGGATCATTTGGGTGGGGATCACCTGCTGGATCTGGCTATGCAGCTGGAAGAAATTGCCTTGGCAGATGATTACTTCATCCAGCGCAAGCTCTACCCGAATGTTGATTTCTACACAGGTTTGATCTACCGAGCCATGGGCTTCCCGACGGACTTCTTTACCGTCTTGTTTGCTATTGGTCGTCTTCCGGGCTGGATTGCTCACTACCGCGAGCAACTGGAAATGAATACCAAGATCAACCGTCCTCGCCAGATTTACACGGGTGAAACCTTGCGGAGCATTACCCCGCGTGACCAGCGTTAATCTCCGGCGGGCTCGGAAAATAAGGGGAATTTTATAACCCTGAGGGTCAGATGAGAATAGGGCACTCTATAATGGAGTGCTGTCTTGTCTGGCCCTTTTCTCTGTGTGCTCTAAGAAGCAAGTAGAGAAGGGGCTAGGGAAAGTTGACAACAACCCCAATCCGAGGAGTATTTACCCGATGGAAAAGCCCCTTATTGATGTCCCGACTGGCCCCGCCCCTGAGGATTTGGTCATCGAGGATCTAGTACTAGGAGAGGGGGAGGAAGCTCAGCCCAATGACCAGGTGGAGGTTCACTATGTAGGAGTGGACTTTGAAACTGGACAGGAATTCGATTCTTCGTGGGATCGCGGACAAAGCATCAACTTCCCGCTCAATGGCCTAATTCAAGGATGGCAAGAAGGAATTCCGGGGATGAAAGTGGGAGGCCGACGTAAGTTGGTGATTCCGCCAGAAAAGGCCTATGGGCCCGCTAATGGAGCTCACCCGCTGGGTGGTCGAACTCTTATTTTCGTCATTGACCTGCTTAAAGTAGGATCATAACGTCCACGAAGGGCATAAACCTGATTTAAGGTGTTCAATGGGGTGTATGAGTTTAGAACTAGCACCCGCATTGACTCTCAACGATGGCACGGACATTCCACAACTTGGCTTAGGCACCTGGGCCTTACGCGGTGAGGAATGTGTAGCCACAATACGTTCGGCGATAGAGGTGGGCTATCGCCATTTCGATACGGCCGCTCGCTATGGCAATGAAGAAGCAGTAGGCCAAGCTATTAATGAGGCAATTGCCGCCGGCGATGTCTCCCGGGACGAGCTGTTTATTACCTCCAAAGTATGGAATGACCATCACGACGCCCAGGCTACTGCTGAGTCATTCCAGGAATCCCTCGCCAAGCTTGGCTTGGATTATCTGGACTTATTCTTAGTCCACTGGCCTTATCCACAACAGCAAAAATACGTCGAGTGTTTTGAGGCGATCGCGCGTCTTCAAGGTTTAGGGACGGTCCAAAGTATTGGGGTTGCTAATTTTTATGAAGATGTCCTCGATGACTTAATTACCCAAACAGGCATTGTGCCAGCGGTTAATCAAGTTGAGCTCCATCCTGGTTTTTCTCAGTCAACGCTTCGGGAGTACCACGACGCCCATGGCATCATCACCGAGGCGTGGTCACCCTTAGGGCGCGGTATCCTCCTCCAAAACCCGGTGATTGCTGATGTTGCCGATCAGGTGGGACGTTCCCCAGCCCAGGTCATTCTCCGCTGGGGAATACAGCTAGGTTGTATCACTATTCCGAAGTCTGCCAAGCTTGATCGTCTTAAGGAAAACCTGAATATTTTTGATTTCCAGCTTTCCGAAGAGCAGATGGACCGTATCAATGTTCTTGATGAACAACGCGGATTTGGACGCATCTTTGATGACCCCCATACGTGGCCGGACTCGCTGCACCGTGATGAATCTCAGGCATGAGGAAATTACCCTAATAGAGACGTAACGTTTTCTCAGATTTTCTCCTTCGGCAAGTCTGTGAAGTTGGTGAAGAATGTGATATGCGACTTTGCAAACTTTGCAAACTGCACCATCTTCGGGGGGAGGGGGTGCTAAGGTTTTCGGGAATTGCCAGGTAGGCAGTGGGTAATTTTGTTTTTCGGGGGTAATAATAGGGTGAGTTTACTTCGCTACTTTAACCTCGCAAAGTGAGTTAGGTAACTTGTGTAGGTGCACAATGTGACTGTGTACACAGTATTTCCTTAATTATTCCTGGGGGAATAGTTAGAGGAATGAGATAGAAAGCGAGTTGTGACAGCGATGAGCTCCACACCACCTGCGGCTACGCAGCGTCGGGCGCCTTCCAGTGAAGAATTTCAGGCCATGCAGCAAAGCCAGGAATTCCACGAACTGCGAAGCGCTTACCGCTCTTTTACTTTTCCTATGTCGGTGGCGTTCTTCCTCTGGTACGTCGCTTACGTGCTGCTTTCCATTTTCTTCCCAGCGCAAATGTCAATACCTTTTCTTGGGATGAATGTGGGATTGTGGTTAGGCGTCCTCCAGTTCGTGACGACGTTCATTATCACCTGGGCCTATATCAAATATGCCAATCAGAATATTGAGCCAAAAGCGGCTGCAATTAGAGAAAAGATGGAAGGCTAGGCGTTGTGACCATGATTAATAGCATGTATCTAGCAGAAGCCGCTGCCGAGGCGGGAACTGGAAATCCCTGGCTTAATATCGGCGTTTTCTTAGCCTTCATCGTGGTCACGATGACCGTAGTCATGAGGGCCGGTCGCACTACCAAAGAAGCAGCTGACTTTTATACCGGTGGCGCCTCGTTCACCGGTACTCAAAATGGTCTCGCTATTGCTGGCGACTATCTCTCTGCCGCATCATTCCTCGGAATTGTTGGTGCCATCGCGCTGAGCGGCTATGACGGATTCCTTTATTCCATCGGGTTCTTCGTCGCCTGGTTAGTAGCGCTGCTCCTTGTTGCTGAGCCACTCCGTAACGTAGGCCGATTCACCATGGCAGACGTTTTAAGTTTCCGCTTACGGCAAAAGCCGGTCCGGGTGGCGGCAGCATTCGGAACTCTTTTCGTGTCCTTGTTCTACCTCATTGCGCAGATGGCCGGGGCAGGTTCGCTGGTATCGGTTCTGCTTGATATCCACGACACGTTCGCCCAAGCAATTGTGGTCGCTGTCGTTGGCGTCATCATGATTATCTACGTGCTGGTCGGTGGCATGAAAGGCACTACCTACGTGCAGATGATTAAAGCTGTTCTTCTGGTAGGCGGCGTTATCATCATGACAATTTTGGTCTTTGTCATGGTCAAAGGCGGCATTGGAACCCTATTGAACTCCGCAGTGCAAACCCATGCGTCATCGGCGACTATCGCTAAAGAAGGCTATCAGGCAAGCGACATCCTTAATCCTGGGCTGAAATATGGAGGGACGTTCGCTAAAGACCTGGACTTCATTTCCCTAGGAATTTCTCTGGTCCTCGGTACCGCCGGATTGCCACACGTGCTCATGCGCTTTTACACCGTTCCCACGGCAACTGAAGCGCGCAAGTCTGTCACCTGGGCAATTGTTCTTATCGGTTCCTTCTATCTGATGACCTTGGTGCTTGGTTTCGGAGCTGCGGCCCTGGTGGGCCCAGACCGTATTCTCGGTGCTCCTGGTGGCGCCAATGCTGCTGCGCCACTCTTGGCTTTGGAACTGGGTGGCCCGATCTTCATGGCAGCCATTGCTGCAGTTGCTTTCGCTACTGTTCTTGCTGTGGTGGCAGGATTGGCTATTACCGCTTCAGCATCTGTCGCACACGATGTGTATGCCGCGGTTATCCGCAACGGGGAAGCTACTGAGGAAGAGCAGGTGAAAGTCTCACGAATCACCGTTGTTGTCATCGGCGTGGTTGCCATTATTCTCGGAATCCTCGCGATGAAGCAGAATGTGGCCTTCTTGGTATCCCTAGCTTTCGCGATTGCCGCTTCCGCGAATCTCCCCACCATTTTGTATTCGCTCTACTGGAAGCGCTTTAACACCGTAGGTGCGGTGTGCTCCATGTACGCAGGCCTAGGAAGTGCATTACTTCTGATCATTCTCTCCCCGGCGGTCTCGGGAGCTAAAACCTCAATGATTCCGAGCCTAGATTTCGCTATCTTCCCGCTCAGCAGCCCAGGAATTATCTCCATCCCCTTAGCATTCCTGGCTGGATACCTTGGTTCGGTCCTGTCTAAACCGGATAATTTGGATCATCTCCAAGCCGAGATGGAAGTTCGATCCCTCACCGGAGTTGGTGTGGAAGCCCCAGTTCAGCACTAGTCAGCTTTCTCACACTCGGTAACACTCCAAACTGCTGCCAGCCTTAGGGCTGGGAGGGTTTGGAGTTTTCTTTATTCATCATCCCGCGAATACCTCCGATAATGCCGGGGATGATGGAGATAAACACGATCAATAAGAAAATTGCTTCAATATTCTCCCGAACAAAGGTTATTTGCCCGAGAAGAGCGCCTAAAGCCACTACGCCGGCACCCCAAAGAACACCACCAATAATGTTATAGGTGATAAACGTGCGCCACTTCATGCCGGCCATACCAGCGACGAGTGGAGCGTAGGTGCGCACAATGGGGACAAAGCGACACAAAATGATGGTGAGGGGGCCGTATTTGTCGAAAAACTCCTCGGTGCGTCGGACATATTCTTGCTTGAAAATCCGGCCGTCGGGGCGATTACGCAAATGAGGGTGGAAACGGTTGCCGATCCAATATCCGACTTGGTCACCAAGAATAGCGGCGATGGGGCAGAGAATCATGACCAACCATAAGGGGGCGAAAGGATCTGGCTGGTTAGCTAATAACCCTGCGGTAAAAAGTAGTGAATCTCCAGGTAGGAGGGGGAATAAGAGACCCGATTCAATGAAAACGATGAGAAATAGCACCGGGAGAATAGCTCCACCAAAGGGGCCAGACCCGGATAGTAGGTACATCGGATCTAGCCACTGGGGGCCTAGCGCTACAGTCCACACGACGTCATTTGCCATAGGGCAAACATTACCCTCTGGGGTCCTAAAGTCCGCGTATTGTTCCCACCGCTGCGCAGTCCTAAGCTAAACCCGGTAAACCGAAACATGGTTTGAGATTGGAGAAAAGATGTCAGGGCACAAACTCGTCTTGATAGGTTTAGGCCACGTGGGGGATGCTGTTTTGGCTCACGCGATGTCCTCGAAGCTTTTCAGTGATATCGCGCTTATTGACGCCAATACCCAGCTTGCTGAGGGGCAAGCGCTGGATCAACACCAAGCTACGGCCTTGCCGGGTGTGGGGAATGTGCATGTTCATGTGGCCGATTATGATGCGTGCGCCGATGCTGATGTGATTATCTACACTGCCGGACCCTCGATTCGTCCCGACCAAGCAGGTGCTGAGTCTCGAAACCTGTTGGCCGCGAAGAACGCATCAATTGTTCGGGAAGTGATGGCAGAAATCACTCAGCGCACCCGAGACGCAATTATCGTGATGGTGTCCAATCCAGTAGATCTTTTGGTGCATATTGCAGCCACCGAGTTTGACTACCCCACAGAGAAGATCATGGGCACCGGCTTACTATTGGATTCCGCACGCCTTTGCCGAATTGTTGCAGACATGCTCGATATAGACCCGGACTTTGTTCATGCCGCCATGCTGGGTGAACATGGGGCAACCGGGTTTCCCTATATGTCAGGCATTTCCGTGGCTGGAGTTTCCTACCCGCAATTCCCCGAGGTTTTCGGTATTGACCAACTTCTCAGCGCTGAAGAACTCATGACTCGGACTAATTATGCCGGGATGGAAGTGCTAAAAACTAAGGGATGGACTTCCGCAGGCGTTGCAGCAAGCGCTATTACTTTAGCCCAATCAATTATGCTGAACTCTAAAATTGTGGTCCCGGTATCCACGCTGCTGTGTGGGGAATATGGTCAACACCAAGACGTGTCATTGTCGGTGCCGTGCATCATCGGAGAAAACGGTATTGAAAAGCGCATTGAGGTGCCGCTCGATGCATGGGAAGAAGAAAAAATGCAGCAATCGATAACGGCATTAAAGAAATTGATTGCCAGCGTTTCTAAAAAATAGCTTTAGCTTCTCTGGGAAAAGAGACTCGACGTCCAGCTAGGGCGAAAAACACCCCGTTAGCGTCCGTTATCACAGGATAGCGACGGGGTGGAGAAGGGAGTTTTGGAAAACCTCACAACCTCGATTAACTCGGTCCGGTTCCATGCTCGGTTCCGTCACAAATTCGATTTGGTTCCATTAGAGGTAGCTACCAGCGCCAATACAATGGGGAAGAAGCCTTGTGTTCCCGAGCGCTAATGCGGTGGCTAATCGCTCCGGTTAGATGCCAGTGCTTCCAGATACCCCTGAATTTCTTCTCCAAGCCTGAGCAGTCGAGTAGTCTTGTCGTTGAGGAGTTCCTGAAGGTTGGCTGTCTGCGTAGGCTCGCGGTACTTGAGAATTGAAAATGCAGCCCCGGCTAGCGCAAGCGCCATTTTCTGTGCAAAGTAGAGCGAGTCGACTTCCAGCACAGTCGGGTTCTCGTTAGCGGCTATGAATTGGTAAAAAGCCTTCCAGGTGTTGTGGTGCGTGTAGCTGCACAATTCACCGTAAAACTCGTCACCGACCAGTTCTCCTAACGTGAGTTCCACCAACTCCGTGTACTCAACTTTGTCGTGTTTGAGGTCGGGAATTTCGTTCTTTGTTGTGTACCGAGTAACTAGCTTGTTGAGATTGTCGTACAGGTCTTCCAGACCTTTGAGTTTATGAGCCTTGTCCCTGTTCATTCCCGCCCGAATTGCGCGCGCGGCGCGAACGGTACGAAACTCTGGCGACTCGTCGCGGGTGAGGAAGATCAAAAGCGCCGCGTTTTCGACAGCACTTCGGGCAATAGGAGCCACCGTCGCAGGAGGGGTGAACTCGTCCTGCATGAATCTGCCAATGGTATGAACGTGAGCGCCCGCGACCTGCAACACCGCCAGCGCCAATTCATCGGGGAGTCTCGCGGCGTTCGTCTCAGCGAAGCTAAAACGCGCGTTGACGGGTTGCGTGATGTCGGGTCCCCATGCAGGGAGGGCTTGCCCAATTTCGTTGGCTACGTTGGCAATACCGGTGCACAGCAAAAACATTTCGTGTTTGAACTGGGCGATAACGGGGTCGAGTTTGCTGTTTTCGTGAGCTGTCATCATGCTTCCAATATCGCAGCCGGGCGGAAATACGTTCGCTCAGTTGTCGTCGTGACCTCCAAGAGTTTGTCGCAATTCGTTCTGGAAGAAAAGTTACGGTTGTCGCAGCACCATTGAGGGCATTAACGCGCAACTGAAAACCGCCCGAGGTGTCGGCCACGGCGACCCTACTTCCAGGCTTATGCGTGGGTGGGCAGCTCAACTCGTTTCGGCTGCCGTGTCGCTCGTTGTGACGAATGTCCGACTCGTGGGCAATGCGGTGCTTAGGACGCCGCGTGCTCCTGAGCCAACACCGCCGACCACGCCGCCGACGAATGGACGTAAACGCCGCGAGCAGGTAGGCGCAGTCAGCCCTAACGCTCCGCCACGAGCTGCCTAAGTATGAGGTCGAGACCACTTGAGCTCCCGTTGTTCAAAGACACGAGACGCCAGTGGTCTACAGGTCGTGGGGGAGTGGACGAAAACGAGGTTCTCGAAGGGAATTTTGAGGCGTATTGGGCGAAAACGGCACGAAAATACCCCAGCTAAAATGTGGAACTAGCTGGGGTTAGTTAGGGCTTTGGGTTTTCCAAATAGATTGGAAAAGTTTTCCGGAAGTCCCGAGAAGAAAAAGCGCCCCAGATTGGATTCGAACCAACGACACCGGCTTTAGGAGAGCCGTGCTCTATCCCCTGAGCTACTGGGGCTGGAAGGGTACGGCCCCATAATTTACCGCATGGATGGCTCGGGGCGATAACCACCCTGGTTAAGTGCGGGGGTGAGAGCGATAAAAGCTTTGGAAGCGGTAACGGAGCGGGAGGTGGGCGTCGGGCTGAAGCCTAGGGAGTGTGAGCGCACCTTTGGCGGATTCTTGCCAGCCGCTATCAGTCTTGAGATGAAACTCCTGGGGGACGTGGGGTGCGAGGGTGGGGTGAGGCAGAAAATCACCGAGGTTGAGATCAATGAGGGTGATTTCAATGCGATCACAATAAGGCAGAAGCTGCTGGTAGACCATCCCGCCACCAATGACCCAGCTCTGGTCAAGGTCGCTGAGTTCAGTGGACGAGATGATCTCCGCCCCAGAGCTCCACGAACCTGGAGCCTGAGAACTTAAAATAAGATTTTGGCGATCAGGCAGGGGGCGAAATCGTGCCGGCAAGCTTTCCCAGGTGTGCCGGCCCATGACCACCGGATATCCCTGGGTGAGCTCTTTGAAATGGGCCAGATCCTCTGGAAGATACCAGGGCATAGTCGAACCGTCACCGATGATTCGGTCATGGCTTTGGGCCCAGATTGCAGATAACCCCATTTACACCGACACCTTCCCGCGGATAGTGGGGTGCGGGTTATAGCCTTCAAAGACCACATCATCGAAGTCATAGGAGAAAAGATCCGCGGCCTTATTTAACTTCAAGGTCGGATAGGGGCGCGGTTCACGGCTAAGTTGTTCTTTGACTTGCTCTTGGTGGTTGTCATAGATGTGACAGTCACCTCCGGTCCAAATAAAATCACCGACACCCAGGCCCACTTGTTGTGCCACCATGTGCGTCAGCAAAGAGTAGGAGGCAATATTAAAGGGCACCCCTAAAAACATATCTGCGCTGCGTTGATATAGCTGACAGCTGAGTTTGTTATCGGCTACATAAAACTGAAAAAGTAGATGACAGGGTGGAAGTGCCATATTTTTTATTTCGGCGACGTTCCAGGCACTGACGATATTACGACGAGAGTCAGGGTTGGTGCGTAGCAACTCTAAGGCTTGCGCTATTTGGTCAATATGCTCACCGGCCGGGGTGGGCCAACTGCGCCATTGCACCCCGTAGATTGGGCCTAACTCGCCGTTGTCGTCTGCCCACTCATTCCAGATTCGAATACCGTTTTCTTGGAGCCAGCGAACATTAGAATCACCCCGCAAAAACCACAGTAATTCCCCGACTACTGCGTGAATATGTATTTTTTTGGTGGTGAGAAGAGGGAATCCGGACTCTAAGTTATAGCGCAGTTGAGCGCCGAAAATGCTTGTTGTTCCCGTGCCGGTACGATCAGCTTTCGCTGTTCCATGTTCACAGATATGGCGGAGTAGGTCTTCATAGGGGGTAGAAATTGGCGCAGTCATGCTTCCAAACTCTACCCTCAATTACCGAGCTCCCATGTATGGACCGGGTCACCTCCGGCTTGATTCCTGAGGTATTGTTCCACCAGCTCGGCTAGGGCAGCACGACGATCATCTTCGCTAGGTTTAGCTGAAGATCGTAAAATCTTCCGGAAGGACCGTAGCTGCCACGTAGCCCCGTTTGCGCGGAGACGAGCCCGTTCTTCGATGACACCCAGGTAGCGCTCAATGAGATCCCGGTTGACGTCGAGCTGTTCTAGGCCACGGCGAGCCTGCGGCAGAAGATAAGTGCTGATCAAATCCGCCGCGTCAACTCTGCCTAAAGTAGGCCAGGAAAGCCGGGCATGGATTCCAGCACGTGCTGCGGCGAGGAAATTTTGCTCAGCTTGCTGGAAACTGAGTCGAGACCACACTGGACGGGTCTCTTTCGCCAGGGTGTTGACGATCCCGTAGTAAAAGGCAGCGTCTGCGACGGCGTCCACGACGCTGGGGGCAGCGGGCAGCAGCCTGTTTTCGACGCGCAAATGGGCGGGAACACCGTCTTTGCTGGCGGGAGCATAGATGGGTCGATTCCAGCGCCAGACCGTGCCATTATGCAAATTGAGATAGTGCAGTGCTGGTGTTCCGCCCTGGACTACCGGTGTGCCGGAGGCTTCTCGGGATTCCGGGAGAAGTGGGGAGAAATAGCGGACATTTTCCTCGAATAGGTCAAAAACACTGGTGATCCAGCGTTCGCCAAACCATACTCGGGGTCTTACTCCCTGATTTTGCAGTTCTGCGGTTCGGGTATCTATGGCTTGTTGAAACACCGGGATGCGGGATTCGTGCCACACTTGGTAGCCCAAGAAGAGTGGGGAATTTGCGGATAACGCAACTTGTACCGCGGCTACTGCTTGAGAAGCATTCCAGGCGGCGGTGAAATTTTGAGGTGATACTTGGAGGTGGAGCTGCATAGAGGTGCAGGACGCCTCGGGGCTGATGTCAGCGAAATCTCGACGAAACTGCTCCCGATCAGCGAGATCTATCCGGACTAATTCACCACGAGATTCCATGATGGCGTTGCTTAGCGCTCGATAGCGATTCTCTGGAGTCATCCAGTGGTCAGAATCAAGCAGTTCGGTGTTTAAGGTGGGGAGCGTACCGATCATGATGGGTCTGGCCCCATGGTGCGCAGCCGCTTCACGGACCGTAGCAAGGCGGGTAGCAACCCCGTCTTCCAGGGTGTGCAAGCCTTCACCGCTGACCTTCAATACTGGATGATTAAGCTCCACATTGAAGGCACCGATTTCGGATTGAAACTCCCCGCCGGTGCCGAGGGTCTCTAGCACTTGAGGTCCGACGGTCGCTGGCTGGGATTGGCTATCAACCAAGTTGAGTTCCAACTCCAAGCCGATGCTTCCGGAATCGTCGAATTCAGCTCGCTGTAGATGCCGGTCGAAGGTTTCTAAATCCTCGGCTAGGCGCTCCCGATAGCGGGTTCGTTGAAGCGGGCTGTAGCGTTCTGTTGAAACGGCGTCTCCCATGATGAATTTCCCTATGAGTCGTTGAAATCGCGGATAATGCCGAGAATCTCGTCTTTGAGTTCTGGGCGACAAATCAAAATATCCGGCAGATAGGTGTCTTTATGGTTATAGGTGAGCTCTGATCCATCTAAGCGAGAGCAATGAAGGCCAGCGGCAAGAGAGACTCCTACCGGTGCGGCAGAATCCCATTCATATTGGCCGCCGGCGTGGATATAGGCGTCATAGTCACCTAACAGGACGTGCATGGCTTTTGCGCCGGCAGAGCCAATGGCCTCAGTACTGAAACCCAGGGTATCGGCGACGTGCAGAGCAACCTCGGGCGGACGGTTATGGGAAATAGCGATTTTCTTAGCAAAAGGACCGCTGACCGCGCGAGCTTCCGCTGAATCAAAAACGACACCGAGGTCTGGAAGATTAACAGCTGCGTGGATAGGGTGACCATTCTCAACAAGGGCAATATGAACTGCCCAGTCCTGCCGGCCGGTGGCGAACTCCTTCGTGCCGTCGAGAGGATCAATAATCCATACCCGGTTTTTCCCTAGGCGTTCTGGATTATCAGCGGCCTCTTCGGAAAGGAAACCATCATCAGGACGGTGTTGCTCCAGGACTCGCGCAATCCAGTTTTGAGCCAAATCATCTCCGGCATCCCCCAGGTGGCGACCCCGGAGCAACCCCACTCCGCGGACTCCCTTGAGAATTTCCCCCGTGCCTTGAGCTAGAAGTTTAGTCAATCGGGCATCGTCAATTTGTGCAGTCATGCGGACAATTCTAATGCGTTGACTAGCATGTGGCATTATGACCGATTCTGTGCTTGATCGTTTCCGGCCACAGGTGTCTTCGTGGTTTCGGGAGGTTTTTGCTGAACCAACCCGCGTCCAGTACCAAGCATGGGAGAAAATCTCAGAAGGGAATAACGCACTGGTCATTGCCCCAACCGGCTCCGGGAAAACATTGGCGGCTTTTTTATGGGCGCTAAATTCCTTAGTGGAACCGGTTGTCCAAGGAGTGCTTCCGCTGCCAGAAACTACCGGCGCCCGGGCACAATCCTTAGGAAATCACGGCGTAAAAGTGCTCTATATCTCACCGCTTAAAGCATTGGGGGTGGATGTCGAAAATAACCTTCGGGCACCATTGAATGGGATTTCTCGTGTTGCCCAGCGCCTTGATCTTCCGATCCCGAGCATTTCCGTTGGGGTGCGTTCTGGGGATACCCCGGCGGCAGAACGCACCCGTCAGCTGAAGAAACCACCCGATATTTTAATCACGACCCCTGAGTCGGCGTATCTTATGCTGACTTCTCAAGCAGCCAGAATTCTTGATGAAGTTTCCACCGTAATTGTGGATGAAATCCATGCCTTAGCTGGAACTAAGCGTGGGGTGCATCTAGCGTTAACCCTGGAGCGTCTTTCCCGGTTGGTGGAGAAAAAGGGTGGGGAAGTCCAACGGATTGGGTTGTCTGCGACGGTGCGCCCGGTTGACGTGGTGGCCGCCTTTCTTGGTGGGGATCGACCAGTAGATATCATTCAGCCACCGGCGAAGAAAGAATGGGATCTAAGGCTTCGCGTTCCGGTCGAAGATATGTCCGACCTTCCGATAGTGGAACCAGGCTCCACTATTGGTGAGATCACCGTCACCGATAGCACTAACCTTTCCCGCGGCTCGGAACCTCCCACCGAATCAGCTCTACCTACGCAACGATCAATCTGGCCGTTTATTGAAGAGGAACTGTACCAAGCAGTGATGTCGGCGCGTTCGACGCTCGTTTTCGTTAATTCTCGACGCAGTGCCGAGCGAGTGACTTCACGGCTTAATGAATTATGGGCTCAAGAACATGACCCGGCAGCGCTAAGCCCACCTTTGCGTCGAGATCCAGCGCAACTCATGAAGTCTGTGGACCGGGCGGGGCAAGCCTTAACCATGATCGCTCGAGCACATCATGGTTCGGTGTCCAAAGAGGAACGGGCCACTACCGAAAGGATGCTGAAAGAGGGAACTATTCGAGCTGTGGTTGCTACCTCCTCCCTGGAACTAGGCATTGATATGGGGGCAGTAGATTTGGTGGTCCAGGTGGAATCACCACCATCGGTGGCATCTGGGGTGCAGCGGGTAGGCCGTGCAGGACACGGCGTCGGTGAAGTTTCTCACGGAATTTTCTTCCCGAAACACCGTGCTGACGTGGTGCAATCAGCGGTGATTGTGGAGCGGATGCAGGCTGGTGTTATTGAAAAAATCTCGGTTCCGGATAATCCGCTGGATGTTTTGGCGCAACAAACCATTGCTGCCGTGGCAGTAGAAAACCTTGATGTTGAACAGTGGTGGGTTACGGTGCGTCGAGCCTATCCGTACCGGAAGCTTCCTAGGGAAGCTTTTGATGCGGTCATGGATTTGGTGAGTGGGGTCTACCCCTCTACGGACTTTGCGGAGTTGCGGCCACGGGTGATTTTTGATCGAGTAACAGGTCAACTTATGGCTCGGCCTGGGGCTCAGAGAATAGCTGTGACCAGTGGAGGAACTATCCCTGATCGAGGCATGTTTGGGGTATATTTGGTGGGCTCGGAGGCGGAGAAAGAGCCCCGGCGGGTGGGGGAATTAGATGAAGAAATGGTGTATGAATCTCGAGCAGGGGATACTTTTACCTTGGGGGCCTCGAGCTGGAGAATTGAGGAGATCACAAAAGATCGAGTCTTAGTGAGTCCTGCCCCGGGGCATACTGGTAGGTTGCCGTTTTGGACTGGGGATGACGCTGGGCGTCCGGTGGAATTAGGCCGAGCGATAGGGGCGTTTCGACGTGAAGCCGCGGCCCGGCCTGAGCGAGTTTCCCAGCGTGATTGTGACGAGAATGCTCGCCGCAATATTCTTCATTTCCTGGCGGAACAACAGGCGGCAACTGGCCTCATTCCCGATGAAAAAACCCTGGTTCTGGAGAGGTTTCGGGATGAGATCGGGGATTGGAGACTTGTTCTTCATTCCCCATTTGGACGCGGAGTCAATGCGGCGTGGGCCTTGGCGGTGGGGTCGAGGATCAGCATCGATAGTGGTATCGACGCTCAGCCAGTGAGTGGTGATGACGGGATCGTGTTAAGACTTCCAGAAGGTGAGAACATTCCCTCTGCCGAATTGTTTTACTTTGATCCTGATGAGGCAAAAGATCTCATAATTTCCAAGGTTGGGGATTCTGCGCTTTTTGCTTCCCGATTTCGCGAGTGTGCAGCCCGAGCCTTGTTGTTGCCGCGAAAATACCCGGGGAAAAGAGCGCCGTTGT
The DNA here is from genome assembly GCF_014522205.1 of Corynebacterium poyangense. NCBI lineage: Bacteria > Bacillati > Actinomycetota > Actinomycetes > Mycobacteriales > Corynebacteriaceae > Corynebacterium > Corynebacterium poyangense. Next base: position 794,122 of record NZ_CP046884.1, read on the forward strand.
GGCAGCAGCGGCAACGTGCAGCTCAGCTATTAGATGTAGCTCGCCAGTACCCAAGTTTTCCGATCATTTTGGAAACGGTTCGGGAATGTCTCCAGGATGTCTATGATCTGGATGCGTTGTCCGAGGTTTTACGGGACCTGGCTCAGCGGCGGATTCGTATTGCCGATGTCACCGTGGACCAACCAAGTCCCTTTGCTTCTTCGCTACTTTTTAGCTACACCGGAGCATTTTTGTATGAGGGTGACAGCCCGCTAGCTGAAAAACGCGCCGCCGCTTTAGCTTTAGACCCGTCCTTATTGGCGAAACTCCTGGGAGATGTTGAGCTTAGAAACCTCTTAGACCCAGAGTTGGTGGAGCAAGTTCATGCGGAGCTACAGCACACCGCGCCGGGACGTCGGGCTAAAAATCCAGAGGAATTAGTTGACATTCTACGGATGACCGGGCCGATTCCGGTTGCTGAGGTAGCTCAGTATTGTGATTATCCTGGGTGCGATGATCCGGTTACTTTAAGTCAGGAGGTACTTCAGGGTCGGGTCATGACAATCCGTATTGCCCAACACGAGCATCTAGCGGTAGTCGAAGACGCCAGCGTATTACGCGACGGCCTGGGGATTCCCGTGCCGCCTGGAGTTAGTGCCCTAAGAGGCATGATCACAGACGCTCTGCGGCAACTGTTGTCACGTTTTGCTCGGTCCCGGGGACCATTTAGCACTCGAGAAGCTGCCGATACTTTTGGCCTAGGAGTGGCTAATACCCAAGAAATCCTTCAGTACCTCGTGCAGCGCGGTGACCTTGTTGAAGGTCACTTCCGGGCCGATTGCCCAGATCGAGAATACTGTGCCGCGCCGGTACTAAAGATTCTCCGATCCCGCGGGTTGGCGGCCGCTCGAGCTCACACCCGCCCCGTCTCTCATACCGCCCTCGCGCGTTTTTTAGTGCAGTGGCACCATGTCGCCCCTGTTGGGGGGCATAGTTCCCTAACCGGGGTAGACGGAACCTTTGCCGTCATCGAACAATTAGCAGGCCTTAGTTTGCCGGCTTCCGCCTGGGAAAGCATGATTTTACCGTCTCGAGTGGTGTCCTATCGTCCCGAATATCTAGATGAGCTTACGAATAATGCTGAAGTTGTCATTGTGGGGGACGGAACCGCTCGGAGTCAGGATCCGTGGGTGATGCTGTTGCCCGCCGATTACGCTGCCCAACTAGCTCCCGTGCGTGATAGTGAACCAACTCTCAGCCAGCTGCAGATGACTGTTCTAAAGATTTTAGAGCGCGGCGGCGCCTATCATTTTGGAGATTTATTGGCTGAGGTCGTGGGGACAGCGGAGGAGCTTCGGGCCGATCTATGGCAACTATTTGAGTGGGGTCTAGTATCTCCCGATGATTTTCAACCCTTAAGGAAACGGCTAGGGATGGGGGGAAAGCCTGGTAGTAAAGCACACCGGCAGCATCGTCGACCCCAGCGGTCTCGGTTGCGGATGGGAAGAACGAGCTTTTCTCAACAAACCCACGCGCAGCAACGAGACATTCCTCCGGACATGGTAGGGCGGTGGACATTGGCCTGTGCTGCCGATCCTGATCCCGCTGCCAGGTCACTCGCTCATGGAGAAGCCTGGCTCGACCGCTATGGAGTAGTAACCAGAGGAAGCGTGACGGCGGAAAACACTCCTGGTGGATTTAGCGCGGCCTATCGCGTTCTCAGCACCTTTGAAGATAATGGGCGAGCCCTCCGTGGCTATGTGGTTGCGGGTTTAGGAGCCGCACAGTTTTCTACCCCCGCTATTATTGATCGGCTCCGAGGTGTCGATGATTCCCCCGATATTTCCGGGTGGCCGTCAGGAACTCATGAGCCGGACATCGTGTGTCTTGCGGCAGTAGACCCTGCCAACCCCTATGGTGCTAGTATTCCGTGGCCGGTGAAAGGGCCGAACCGGGCAGCCGGGGCCATCGTCGTTTTAGCTGACGGAGTTTTCCTTGGTCATGTAAGCCGAGGCGGAAAGTCTTTGACTCTATGTCCTGAACAAGCCCCACTCCCGGTTACCCAGGCAGAAGCTCTAGCGATGGTCCTGGCGGGTGTGAGTGATGCGGTAGAACGTGGCTGGGTAGAAAGCCTCACGATTAGCAAAATCAATGGGGAGTCAGTATTTGATGCCAATCTGCGCTCCCTGCTCCATGAAGCGGGGGTGCGTCCTGGACCACGTGGTATTACGGTGAGAAAACACTCGACGTCAACAGCTGGTTCGCCACGGCGTGGTCGGCGGGTGAGTGAAGCACTAGAAACACTAAGTCAGGAAAGTCCCGGTGGCCCGGTGGGAGTTCCCCAGCCCAAACACCGTTGGACCAGAAGATGATACCCATGAACCACTAAAGGAGTTCGACATGCCTGAAGGAGATTCGGTGTATCAACTCTCCCAGCGCTTTCAGTTTCTCAGCGGACGTCTAATTCTCGGTTGTGATATTCGGGTCCCCTCTTTCGCCGTGACGGACTTTCGTGGCCGAAGGATAGAAGCAATTTGGCCCTACGGGAAGCATCTATTTATCCAGTGCGGGGATGACGTTTTGCATACCCATTTGAAGATGGAAGGCAGATGGGATATCCATTACCACGGTGAGCGGTGGGCCATGCCTGGCCACACCGCCCGGGTTGTCCTACAAGTATCGGGTGATCGTGCCCATAATCCGATTGAAGTGGTGGGACACAACTTAGGATTTGTGAGAGTGTTCCCGGCTAAAAACTACTATCGGGAAATTTCCCACTTGGGTCCCGATATCTTGGCTAAAGATTGGGAGGAAGGCGGAAGGGAAGAAGCAGTAGCTCGGGTGTTGTCTCACTCCGATGTTCCGATTGGCGTAGCGCTTTTAGATCAACGAAACCTAGCCGGCATCGGAAACGAGTATCGGGCTGAGATTTGCTTTATCTCTGGGGTGCATCCTGCCACGCTGGTTGGGGGCCTAGGGGATGAAAAAATACGGCAGATGATTTTGCTCAGCCATGACCTCATGATAGCTAATCGAGACGCAACGTTAAGGGTCACCACGGGGGTGCGTCGGGCCGGAGAATCCAGCTATGTCTTCGGTAGAAACCACCAACCCTGTCGCTGCTGCGGCACCCTGATCCGCAGCGGCTTTTTGGGGCCACAGGACTCTAGTTCACCCCAGGAGCGAGTGATCTGGTGGTGTCCTCACTGCCAGCCAGCCCCTTCCTCCTGGCGGTAGCAGACGGAAGCGAACACCCGGAGTTTTAGCAGCCTCGGTGCCCGCGGTACCAATCAATCAGAGAATCCGTAGAGCTATCCCCGGAATCAGGGGCGGTGCGTCCACTCACCGCTGGAGCTAAATCATTGGCTTGTTGTTTACCCAGCTCTACGCCCCATTGATCGAAGGAATTGATATCCCAGATCACCCCTTGGACAAAAACAATATGTTCATATAGAGCAATGAGTGCGCCAAGGGTGTGGGGGGTAAGTTGTTCTGCCAGAATCGTCGTGGTGGGTCGGTTACCCGGCATTAGCTTATGTGGGACAATGTCTTCAGCAACGCCTTCGGCTCGAATTTCTTCCGCGGTTTTCCCGAACGCTAAGACTTTGGTTTGGGCGAAGAAGTTCCCCATAAGGAGATCATGCATAGATCCAGTACCATCCGAGGTGGGAAGATCCTGGTGGGGGCGGGCGAAACCAATGAAATCAGCGGGAATGAGCCGAGTTCCTTGGTGCATGAGTTGGAAGAAGGCGTGTTGTCCGTTGGTCCCTGGTTCACCCCAGTAAATTTCACCGGTCCCGTGTTCCACGGGGGTGCCATCGAGGCGAACTGACTTTCCATTGGACTCCATCGTGAGCTGTTGGAGATAAGCCGGGAAGCGAGCCAGATCTTGAGAATAGGGCAAAACCGCGTGCGTTTGGGCTCCGAAGAAGTTGGAATACCACACTCCCAATAAAGCCATGAGTACCGGAATATTCTTTTCCCAAGGAGTTGTTCGGAAGTGCTCATCCATGGCATGGAAGCCAGCTAGGAAGCGCATAAAGTCTTGTGGTCCGATCACTGCCATCAGAGCCAGTCCGATAGCGGAATCTACGGAGTAGCGACCACCTACCCAATCCCAGAACCCGAACATATTGTGAGTGTCGATGCCGAACTCGGCAACTTTCTCAGCGTTGGTAGACACTGCAACAAAATGCCGAGCGATAGAGCTTTCGTCCCCGTCAAAGGCGTCTAGGAGCCACCGCTTAGCAGCGTGGGCATTAGCCAGGGTTTCTTGAGTGGTGAACGTCTTGGAAGCAACGATGAAGAGAGTTTCCCCGGGATTACAGTGCTCCAAGGTTGATGCCATATCAGCGGGATCAACGTTCGAAACAAATTCTGCGGTGATCCCAGCTGTGGCATAACTCCGAAGAGCCTGGGCGGCCATGGCAGGGCCTAAATCCGAACCGCCGATGCCAATATTGACAACTTTTTTGATGGTATGGCCGGTGTGCCCCAACCATGATCCGGAGCGCAGGGCGGTAGCGAAATCTCGCATACGGCCTAAGACCTCATGAACGTCAGCGGCCACATCTTGACCGTCAACGCTAAGGTCTGCTTCCACCGGTAACCGCAAAGCAGTGTGGAGCACTGCGCGATCCTCCGTGGAGTTAATATGGTCCCCCCGGAACATGGCTTCGATCTTTTCCGCCAGGCCGGATTCTTGCGCTAGGGCCAATAACCCATCGCGGATGTCGTCAGTGAGGATATTCTTAGATAAATCAACGTGCAGTCCGGCGCCGTCAAAGCTCCAGGTAGCTGCGCGGTCCGCATCGGCCGCGAAAAGCTCCCGCAACGTGGTGGCGCGGGAGTTTTCATAAAGCTGCTGCAGGTTATTCCAAGCAGTCATACGTTCTTGACATCTCCTGTCGAAAAAAATTGGTGCACTTCTCTTTTCCTAATGTAGTAGAGGAGAGCCGAAGAGATAATAGTTACGGCGAGCGCGCTACAACACGGTGCAATCTGTTAGTGCATTAAGACTCAAAAACTTTCCTAAAAATGCACAATTAGGGTAGACAGTACCCAAAACATTGTGATGAAAGGCATAGTAGGTACATGACTACAACATCTCCTCAGCTCACTGAATTGATTGACTCTTTACCCACCGGGCTTTTTATTGATGGGCAATTTCACGACGCGGAGGGCGGCAAGACACTCGACGTCATCAACCCCTCCGATGGCTCCGTTCTCGCGAAGATTGCAGCGGGTTCAGCTGCTGATGCGCGACGGGGCTTGGACTCTATTGTGAAAGCCCAAAAGAAGTGGGCAAAAACTCCGGCGCGGGAGCGTTCTGAGATTCTTCGCAAGGCTTTTGAGATTCTCGTTGAACGTTCGGAAGCGTTGGCACTGATTATGTCTGCGGAATTGGGTCGTGCGCTCCCGGACTCCCGCGGCGAAGCCGCCTATGGGGCAGAGTTTTTCCGCTGGTTTGCTGAAGAAGCGGTTCGTATTTCTGGCGACTATCGCCATAGCCCGAGTGGCAATGCCCGTATGATTGTTCATCATCAGCCAGTAGGGCCAGTCGTTGCAATTACGCCGTGGAATTTCCCGCTCGCCATGGGCGCCCGGAAAATTGCTCCAGCCATTGCCGCAGGCTGCACTATTATTGTGAAACCGGCCTCTAAAACGCCCCTCACCATGCTCTATCTAGCGCAGGTTCTAAAGGAAGCCGGTCTTCCTGACGGTGTTCTTGCGGTTGTCCCGACGGCAAGCGCCCGGGATTTCTCGGCTCTGCTAGATGACCCACGGGTTCGGAAACTTACTTTCACCGGTTCCACCGAAGTGGGGCAGATGCTAGCAGCCCAAGCTGCACAGCATTCGTTGAATGTGTCATTGGAACTGGGCGGAAACGCACCCTATGTAGTGATGGCGGATGCTGACCTTGATGTAGCTGCAGATGCGGTAGTTGCCGCAAAGATGCGTGGCGCTGGGCAAGTATGTATTGCACCTAACCGATTCCTGGTCGAAGAAAACGTCAAAGATGAATTCCTGGCCAAGGTAGAAGAGCGTCTGCAAAAATTTGTGGTCGGCCCTGGTACTGATCCAAAGTCGACCTATGGTCCGCTTTCCGGCGATGACCAGGTAGAAACTGTTCGCGAATTGGTTGATGATGCCGTAGTGCTCGGGGCAACAAAGAGCATGGGACAGTTGCCTGATGGCCTACCTGCCCAAGGTTCCTACTATCCGATTACCATTTTGAGTGATATTCCCGCTGAGGCGAAGATTCATAGCACGGAGATATTTGGCCCGGTCATTGCCGTTTCGACGTTTAGCACCGTTAAAGAGGCACTGGAGATAGCAAACGATACCCCCTTCGGCTTAGCTGCCTATGTCTTTAGCGAAAATCTGTCTACTGCCTTAGAACTGGCAGAAGGGATTGAAGCTGGAATGGTAGCTGTCAACAAAGGTGCGCTTTCTGATCCAGCAGCACCCTTTGGTGGAGTTAAAGAATCCGGAAACGGACGTGAAGGCGGTTTCGAGGGGATCGAGGAATACTTGGAGACCAAGTTCATCTCCTTGCCTCTGTGATCCCACTAATCAGCGCCGCCTGGTAGCGGCGCGGAAGTAGGGGAAGTAGATCGACGCCTAACCTAGCCTGCCCCGTCCCATTCTGAGCAAGATGGCGGCGAGGGCAGGTCCTTCTTGTCCCAACTCATCACGAAAATGATTGATAATGGCTACTTCCCTGGTATGGACAAGCCGAGTTCCACCACTACCCATCCGGGTTTTGCCGACTGCTTGAGAGATCTCGGTTCTTCGCTTTATAGCGGCGATAATTTCTGCGTCAAGCCGATTAATTTCTTCCCGATAGCGTTGAATCTCTGCATCAGATAACGGGTCATCTGTGCCCGAAGGCATTCTGATATCGAAGTTATGTTCGGAGGATTTGGAGGGATTAGCCATGTGAGTCATTGTGCCACGGTAGGTTATAGGTCATCATGGTTAACTCGGCTTCTCTCCTCGAACTTAATCCGCAGCAACGCCAAGCAGTTGAACATAGCGGGACGCCTCTGTTGATTGTTGCCGGTGCTGGATCCGGTAAAACCGCGGTGTTGACGCGAAGAATCGCGTACTTATTGCAATATCGGGGAGTCCACCCAGCGCAGATTCTTGCTATCACCTTTACCAATAAAGCAGCGGCAGAAATGCGAGAACGCGTTATTGATTTGGTAGGGCCGGTGGCTGAAACAATGTGGGTAGCCACCTTTCACTCGACCTGTGTCCGGATTCTGCGGCAACAGGCGCACCTGGTTCCTGATCTGAATAGTAACTTCAGTATTTACGATGCCGATGACTCCAAGCGATTGTTGTCGATGATTGCGAAGGATATGAGCCTGGATTTAAAGAGTTTTCACTCCCGGTTCTTAGCGAATGCTATATCGCACTACAAAAATGAATTGATTACTCCGGAATCGGCATTAAACGCCGCAGAATCGGAGCATGATCTTAATGCCACTGTTGTGGCTAAAGTCTATTCGGAATACCAAAGTCGGTTAAGGTCGTCAAACGCAGTCGATTTCGATGATCTGATTGGAGAAGTGGTATCGCTACTGCAGAATCATCCGGATATTGCTGAGTATTACCGACGGCGTTTTCGTCATATTTTGGTTGATGAGTACCAAGATACGAACCACGCCCAATATGTGCTCATCTCAGCATTAGTTGGGACACCCGGTGGGACGGTACCGCCGAGCGAGCTCTGTGTCGTCGGAGACTCTGATCAGTCTATTTATGCATTTCGTGGGGCTACTATCCGCAATATTGAAGAATTTGAGCGGGATTTTCCAGATGCAGAAACAATTCTGTTGGAGCAAAATTATCGTTCGACCAATACGATATTACAAGCTGCTAATGCAGTGATTGCTCGCAATAGCGACCGACGTCCGAAGAACTTGTGGACTGCCTTTGAAGGCGGAGAACTAATAACCGGGTATGTGGCTGATGATGAACACGATGAGTCTCGGTATGTAGCTCAAGAAATTGATCGATTGGTTGATAGCGGGAAGAATTATTCAGATATCGCGGTAATGTATCGGACTAATAGTAATTCCCGAGCTCTAGAAGAAATCTTTATGAGAAGCGGTATTCCTTATCGCGTCGTGGGGGGAACGCGATTTTATGAGCGAACAGAAATTCGAGACATTATCGCGTATTTGAGGGTTCTGAATAACCCAGAGGACACGGTGTCTTTACGTCGGATTATTAACACCCCACGCCGTGGAATCGGGGATCGCGCTATAGCTGCGTTATCGCTTTATGCCGACAACAATGGGGTGAGTTTTGGGACAGCGGTACGTCGGGCTGCTGCTGGAGAGGTGCCCCTCGTGGCGTCGCGCACGCGGAACTCTATTGCTCGGTTTGTGGAGATGATGGACGGGATTTCCCGGCAGCTTTCCGGGTTGGTTGATGAAAGCACTGGCTTACCGGATCTGGGGGAAGCGCTAAACCTGGTGCTTGATGCTACTGACTACCGAAAACAACTAGAAAACAGCAATGACCCACAAGACGGATCGCGGCTAGACAATCTCCACGAGTTGGTGTCTGTGGCAAGGGAATTTACCGCTGACACCGCCCGGGATATTGCGTATGCGGAAATGGACGGTGGCCAATTCACGACCGGGGAAGGAGAACCTGAACCGGGAAGTCTTCAGGCTTTCCTTGAAAAGGTTTCTCTAGTAGCAGACGCTGATCAAATTCCTGACAATGACCAAGGCGTTGTGACCTTAATGACGCTTCACACCGCCAAAGGCTTGGAGTTCCCCGTAGTCTTTTTGATCGGATGGGAAGACGGACAATTCCCCCATGTCAGGTCTTTAGCCGATGAGGGGAATTTAGCAGAGGAACGTCGTCTAGCCTATGTAGGAATCACCCGCGCTCGGGAGAAGCTTTATCTCACCCGAGCTATGCAACGCTCAACATGGGGTAATCCTCAGACCAATCCGGCCAGTCGATTTTTGGGTGAAATTCCCGACGACGTGGTGGAGTGGGAACGCGAAGAACCCGAGAACTCTGTCGGGTATGGCTGGGGTAGCTCCAGATATTTCTCGACGTCTTCTTCCTGGAACACTTCGTCTAGCCCACGGTCATCGACCCAGTGGGGGGACAAAACCCAGCAGTACGCCAGCCGTCGCTCCAGTGTCCCTCAGTCACGAACCCGCGGTTCTGGGAAACAGCTAAGATTAGCAGTAGGGGATCGAGTAAACCATGAAAAGTATGGTTTAGGCACCGTGCTGGAAGTCAGAGGAACCGGGCCCACCACCACCGTTAAAATTGATTTTCGTTCCTCAGGAACGATCAATCTCATGTTGATCGGTGGGCTTCCTATGGAAAAACTCTAGGGGCGTATCCTCAACCATCTGCTTAGTCCGGACGAACAACCAGAGGAGCAATTTTTCCCGTCGCTAACCACCCGATGCACCAAGCCAGTAGCGGAATAATAAAAAGTCCGGTGGCTTCGATAAGTAACGGGACAGAAGCTGATTGCAGCGTGCCCGGTTGGAGTAATTCCCCGTTGACATCGTACATAGCCGGACGGTAGTCAAAATGGAGGAAAAGAGATCCCACCGTCAGACCGAGCGCGGTAGCGATGAAAGCGATGATGGCGCTGTAAGCCGCGTTGATCTTTCGGGGCAGACGGGGCGGGGCACCAAGGGCATCGAGAAGTTGATACTCGCGCTGGAGATCTCTTCGTGCTAAAAGAAGGGTAAACGTACTAACCAGAGTCGCAATTAGAGTTGCTATCCCCAGGACTATGCAGGGATACCGAATAATAGCCAGAGAGTTGTTAACCCACGTTACTGTTGCCGATCCAGAGAGATTTTCAAGGCGCTCTCGAAGCTGCTGTATATCCTTTTCTCTGATCGGAGAAGGATTCCTTATTACCAGCTCCTCATTGGGATGCCAGGGGATATTCGATTCTTCGCGTTGATTGATCAAGATCGTTGAGGCCCGAGGAGGAAGAACAGCAACTGCCTGATATTCCCTCGTCAGGGTCGAGGGTTCAGCTGTATCTTGATCAGGTGCCTCGAAGGAAAGCGATATCTTTCCGCTGTTTCGGTCGAGATAGTGCTTCCAATCTTCCGAGACCAAAATATCGCCTCGGTTCAATGCTTCTACCGCTTGTGTTTGCGAGGTTGCTTCCAAGCGGAAAGATTGAAGAATACTGCTGTCAGCAAACACTACGTTATCTAATCCGCCCGTGGCTGTGTGGTGTCGATTCTGCGCTAAACAGGTGGCTGCCTGCTCCGAATCCATGTCACGAGGATCTTCAGGGGGGCACTCCTTATCTAAAGGAGTAATAACATCAAAGGAATAGAAATAGGAGAATCTGGTCACTGTGCTTGTTGGAAGAAGCTCATGAATGGTTTTTTCCACTTCTTCCGGAGTGCTATCGCGATACGAAATTGCAAGCTGGTCAGGGGTAAAAATATTTCTGTTTTCTGTTTGGATGTCAACCATCCCGGTGCTTGATACCAGGCCGATACCGAAGATGATGCCAAGAACAGCCGCGATGGCCGAGAGGACGCTGAGGGAACGGAAGGAATTCCTGAGGACATTGCGGTGTGCTAGCCGTAGTGAGGTGGTGCTGCGGGACAAAATTTTGTCGAATGCCCACACCACGATGGGGGCAGATAACGGTATCGAGATAATCCAGAGGAGTGCCGCAAAGGTCATCACCGAGGCATATTGGCTCACGAAACGTAAGGCGATGCCACAGAAGAAAAGGATGGGGCCAATGAGCATTCTCCAATGGAAATAACGCAGTCTATCAGGGGTTGCTCCGGCGATTCCTTGGCTAATTGCCATTCGGGCTACTAGAAAAGCCGGGATGGCGGCAAGAAGTGCGCTGCCGATAACGCAGGTCAGGAGCAGAATCGCCAGCATCGTCCAGGGGATAGTGGGCCACCACGTAGAGTTGTAGTGGAGCCACACTGCGCTTCCGAGGCACGTACCGAGAACTATTCCGCACAGCCCGCCAGCGATACCCAGTGCAGCGCCGAAAGAAACAATGCCGCTTCGGATCTGTCGAGGAGTAGCTCCCTGAGTAGCCATGAGGGAAAACATTCTCGCGTGTTTTGTTGCTAATACACTAAAAGCTGGAGAAATGAGAAGAAGAGTTACGGCCACAAGCAAGAGCATCCCAAATAGGAAACTAAGAAATAAATCGACATCGAGAAGATAATCTTGCTGCGTTTTTTCGCCAGTACTTTCTGGATAATCATTAAGCAGTTCTGATTTGAATGAGAACCCTTTTTCCTCTAATTTTGACAGGTTATCCGGATTTATTAGGGAACCTGAATTTTTATAATTGAAATACCATGTTACGCTTGAGTTGCGGGCATCTTCATAATTGAAACTATCTGTATTGATAATAGTTGGAGAAGAAACTAAGGCTTGGGACATTCCCGTTACAGATGAAACTCGCAGCTGCCTAGAGATGGAGCCTGATTGAAAATGCGCGGTTACCACGTCGCCGATTTTGAGCCCTAATTTCTCAGCAACCTCGGGCGAAACCATGATTTCACCGGGGCCGGGGAGATGGTCGCCAAGAGAAGACGGGCGGTAATTTCGTGGTTGGAGCTGTGGGTCAGATTGCAGAAAACCTATCGTTTCTATTTGAGAAAAAGAGTTTTCTAGACTCCCGGAAATATCGGTAGTTGAATATATGTCGCTTCCCTCAGGTAAAGCGTCTTTTAGGTCCCTATAGGGTATACTCTGCAAATCAGCTTTAGGTTTTTCAGCTAAACTTAGCCATGCTGAATCATAGTCAGAATGCAGGGAAGAGCGGGTAGCGTCTTCGGACTGCGAGTAGGTCAACAATCCGGCTATAAAAGATGAAATAAGGGTGATTAATACAAATATTATAAGAACAGTTTTTCTATTTCTCAGGAGAGGGCGGATAAGCGCACGCATTAGGCACCCTCTTCCCAGAGTTGGCCGTCGCGCATTCGGACGGTACGGTCTGCCCAGGCTGCCAGGCGCGGTTCATGAGTGACTAATAATCCGGCTGCTCCCTGATCTATTCGTTTCCTGAGGACGCGAAGGACTTCATCGCTCGTAGCAGTGTCAAGGGCACCGGTGGGTTCGTCAGCTAACAGCACTGTGCGTGGACCAATAAGCGCTCGTGCGATGGCTGCTCGTTGTACTTGGCCCCCAGAGACCTCATCCGGGTATCGTTCGCCTAAACCATCCAAACCCACTTCAGCTAATGCTTCTTCGGCTTGGCTTAAAGCCGCTCGGGTAGGGGAGCCGTCGAGTTCTAGGGGAAGTGCCACGTTTTCTCTCAGGGTGAGAGTATTGATCATGTTGTAGTGCTGAAAAACAAAACCGAGATGGGTTCTACGAAGCTCAGTGGCTTTGTTTTTGTTGAGATTTTCCGCAGCGATCCCCGCAATGAAAACATGTCCTGTGGTGGGCGGTAGTAAGAGACCAGCGACATTAAGAAGAGTGGATTTTCCGGAGCCAGATGGCCCCATAACAGCGACGAATTCCCCAAGCTCCACGGTCAAGTTCACCTGACTGAGTGCCTTGACTGTTCGTGCGCCACTTCCTAGCACGGCGCTGACATCCTGCAGGCGCAACGCAGCAGGCTTCGGCAATGTAGTCATAATCCTAATTCCTCCACGCGGTCAAGCCATCGCATTTCGGCCTCTAACTCAAAAATTCTTCTTTCCCTTTGCAGCTGGGTCGCAGACATGAAGGCGGGTTCCTCCCGCATGTGCCGATTTAATTGACGCAATTGCTTAATCACATGACTGCGTTGGCGATCCACGATGCTCAGCACGGAGACCTCAGCACTATTGATTGCGAGAATGATCTTGATAATCAGCTCGTCACGGTCCTGGTAGGAGCGTTCCACTGGATGTGCCCACCACTGATTTAGTTCGGTGCGGCCATCATCAGTGATCTGCCATTCAGTTGAGCTTCGCCCATTGGTCGCTCGTAGCTCACCATGAGCGATGATGTAGTTATCTCTTTCGAGCCTGATGAGAGCCTGAGAAACCTGTCCCATATTAAGTCGATCTAGGGTGGCAATCTCAGTTTCTAGTTGTCTTCGTATTGTTGACGGAGTTGCTGGACCTCTTGCCAACACGGCAAGGATTGAATGGGAAAATGACATCCTTGCACCTTCTTTCTCGAGCGATCCTCACCTCAATAGTTACCTAGTAACTATTGGAAGTCAATAGGTTGTTCGCGGAGGGAAGGGGCAAGAAAAACGCTAAGGGGAAACCTTAGCGTCTGGTGAGAAATGAGGCTCTAGGAGCTAATAAAAATTCCGTGTTCTTGGAACCAGGCAACAGGGTCGACGGCTGCTTGTCCGCCCGGATGAATTTCAAAGTGCAAATGTGGACCGGTGGAAAAACCGCGGTTACCCATGCCGGCGATCTTTTGGCCAGCGACGACGCGTTGTCCGACGGTGACGTCGATGGTCTCAATGTGTCCGTACACGGAGATGGAGCCGTCGTCGTGTTGTACTCGAATCCATTGGCCGAATCCAGAAGCGGGGCCGGCATCGATCACCGTACCGTCCATGACCGAGTAAATCGGAGTTCCGATGCTATTGGCTAGGTCAATGCCGGGGTGAAGAACGCCCCACCTCATGCCGAAAGGAGAGGTTAGGGTTCCAACTGTCGGAAGGACAACTCCTCCTGGCTTCTCGGAAATGTGCTTGGCTGCTTCGGCGGCAGCAGCAATGCGCTCGTCATTTTCAGCCTTAATCCGCTGAGCGTTGGACTCGATGGCTTTGGTGAGCTGCTCCTGGAGGTTAGCCATCGGTTGATTTTCAGTGATGGCTAGGATCTGCGGGGAAGTCCCCTGGTTAATATCGCTTGATTCAGCCACCATTTGGTAGTTGACGGCGGAGTGATTGCTGGACGCTTGGGCAGCGGCGGCGCCACCCATGCCGGCTGTAGAGACACCCGCAGCAGCGATTGTCATGACCGCGACGCGACTCTGAATTGACGAGGTAGTCGAAACCTTACGATGCTTACCGAAAGTGGCTCGCCGCGCCTGCTGTTGCGTCAATTTCGACTCCCCAATATCCGTTTGGTCACCAATTCGTGATCTTCTTGTTACTTACCTCGGGTAACGATAGCGCTTTGGCTAAGCTTCCTGCAAGCTCCACGCCGAAAATTTTTCAGCAATCTTTTCTTGGTTGCCGGATTGTCGTTTCCTCATTGGAGGCGAAGGCGTGGCACAGTGGTGATGATGAGTAATCAAGACAGCCCCCGCACCCGGCCAGGGAGTCGGCGTCCGCACACGATAAAAAGACGCGGCCTCCGTTTCGGTTCCACCAAGAAACGCAGGGAAAACACCGTTGTTCCGACGACTTTTAAGGCTCGGCTGCTTCATTACCTACCTACCGTCGCCATTCCAAATGTGACGATGGTGCTCATTATTATTGCAATTTCTTTATTAATTCTCATGCTGAGCGGAACTACATTGGTTGCGCTTCCAGCAACCATCGCCATCGGTTGGTTAGTGACTAATCTCATACCGGTGAGCGCGGGGGGTGTTAGTTTTGGAGTACTACCATTAGTCCCAGCATTAACATTTGTCACATTGCTGTCCCGTCAAATTCATCGGGCGGTCAAACATCGGGTGTCCATCGCCGATCTCGGTGTCATTACCGGCCTCGTTATTGTGGTGCCTTTGCTTCTCACGGGAATCGCGTCGCTCATGCTCTTAAGCGCATCAGCAGTGTTCGACGTCAACCTCCCCCCACTATTCCCGACTCTGAGCCGAGTGGTGGTGCTGCACTTATGCGCACTGATAATGGGAATGGGAACGAGGCTATGGCGGGCGCTCTTTCGTCGCTACGGCATCCCAGAAACCGTGGCAGATGATATTCGCACCGCGCGGCACTTCCTGGCTCGACTAGCCAGCATTGCGTTCCTTGTTTATCTCCTTTTCTTTATCCTCGGTTTGTCTCGTCAAACAGATATCCTGGCGGCCTATCACGAACCAGGTGCTCTCGATATTGCAGGCCTGGTAATTATCAGTCTGTGCTATCTCCCCCAAGCCGTCCTAGCTGTTGCAGCCGCTCTCGTGGGTGGGGAATACCACGTGGGAGATGCCTCCTTAAGTTTGTTTAATATCCACTTGGTGCCGCTTCCCCCGTTGCCCCTTTTCGGCGCCATGCCAAACACAGCGGCAAGCTGGGCGCCACTATTTCTCATCATCCCCGCCGGCCTCGCATTGCTCAGCGTATGGCGGCATCGGCCTACCTGGCGATCCGCCGTCATTTCCGGGAGCTGCGCCTTTATTATCGCCCTCATCGTCGGTTGGCTATCGAGCGGAAACCTCGCCGCTTATGGGCAGACCGGGCCACTTTTATTCCTGAGTGCAGGTTTGGTTTTCCTATGGCTCGGAGGCATTGGTTTACTTGGCGCTTTATTCTCTGGCATTCAGGATTGGTGGACACGGCGCCAACAACAGCAGTGGGTAGACCATGAGCCAGAACCTCAACCGGATATTCCTTCGGAAGAACCTGCAGGAAGCGTCGAACCTGAACCTCAAGCGGAAGAGGAACGAGGCAACCTCGATGAAGAGGATCTGGAAGAAGAAGATACGACGCCTGACCTTGATGTTGAAGAGACTTCAGCAGAAAAACAAACCCTGGCTGATACCGAAGCTGAAGCAGAGATAACAGGAGAAGATTCTAAGGAGCAGACTGCACCCAAGGATGAGTCCACGGAGTTGAACGACTAGCATTATCCAGGTGTCATCCTCGGAATCGATTAGTGTTGTTGTCCTTGTCTCAGGTAGCGGAACCTTGCTCCAAGCCATCTTGGATCATCAGGATGAAAGCTATCGGGTCAAGAAAGTCGTGGCAGATACGCCATGTCAAGCCCTAGACCGAGCATCCCAGGCTGGAATTACTACTGAAGTAGTAGCGTTAGGGAAAGACCGTGCGGAATGGAATATCCGGTTAGCTGAGGCTGTTGCCCAAGCTCAACCGGATATTGTTGTATCTGCCGGTTTTATGCGGATCCTGGGATCTGAATTTTTGGAACGCTATAGCGGGCGCATTATCAACACTCATCCTGCTTTACTGCCTAGTTTCCCCGGTGCTCACGGAGTACGTGACGCGTTGGCCTATGGAGTAAAGGTGACCGGTTCCACTGTTCACTTCGTTGATGAAGGGGTGGATACCGGCCCCATCATCGCCCAAGAGGCGGTCAGCATACAGCCCGATGACACCGAAGATTCGCTTCATGAGCGGATAAAGAAAGTTGAACGCCGACTTATCGTCTCACTACTGCGCCGCGCTCAGATTGACGGCCAAACTGGAGAGGTTCACTTCAAGAATGACGAAAAAAGCCATTAAACGAGCTCTGATTAGTGTTTATGACAAGACCGGCCTAGAGGAGCTAGCCTCGGCCTTAGCGGAAGCCGGCGTAGAGATTGTGTCTACCGGATCAACTGCCCAGCGCATTTCCGACGCAGGGGTTGCCGTGACACCGGTAGAAAACCTCACGGGATTCCCGGAGTGTCTAGAGGGCCGGGTCAAGACTCTTCATCCGAAGGTTCATGCGGGGATTTTGGCCGATACCAGGAAAGAAGATCACCTCACCCAGCTATCCGAGCTCGGGGTAGAACCTTTCCAACTCGTTGTTGTTAATCTCTATCCATTTAGTGAAACAGTTGCTTCGGGAGCAGATCGAGATGCTTGTATTGAGCAGATCGATATCGGAGGCCCCTCAATGGTGCGGGCGGCGGCAAAAAACCACCCCTCTGTGGCGGTGGTGGTGGACCCAGCTCGATATGGCGAAGTAATCGATGCCGTCAAGACGGGTGGCTTTAGTCTTGAGCAGCGCACCGAATTAGCTGTGGATGCTTTCCGGCACACGGCATCCTATGATGTAGCAGTTGCCTCGTGGCTTGGTGCATCACAGGAGGCAGAGTTTCCGGCTTGGATTGGGGCCACCTACCAACGAGCACAGACTTTAAGATATGGGGAAAACCCGCATCAGCGGGCAGCGTTATATGTCGACGAACACCGTACCGGTGGGGTAGCTCAGGCTCAACAATTCCACGGCAAGGACATGAGCTACAACAACTACACCGACACCGATGCCGCATGGCGGGCAGCGTGGGATCACGAACGCCCGTGTGTTGCCATCATTAAGCACGCTAATCCTTGTGGAATTGCCGTATCTGATGAGTCTATTGCTGCTGCCCACCGCAATGCCCACGCCTGTGACTCCACTTCAGCGTACGGGGGTGTTATTGCTGCGAACCGGGAAGTAAGTGTAGAGATGGCGGAGCAGGTTAAAGAAATCTTTACCGAGGTCATCATTGCTCCGGGGTACGAAGACGGCGCTATTGATCTTTTGTCTCAGAAGAAAAATATTCGCATCTTGCAGGCTATCCCTCCGCAGAGAGAGGGATGCGAGTATCGCGAAGTATCGGGAGGCATGTTACTTCAAGAAAAAGACACCCTTCATGCCAGCGGAGATGATCCGGCGCAGTGGCAGTTGGTGGCTGGCGAAGCTGCGGATGATCGCACCTTGCAGGATTTAGCCTTTGCGTGGACTACTATTCGTGCAGTTAAGTCCAACGCCATTTTGTTAGCTCGTGATGGCGCTACCGTAGGGGTAGGGATGGGGCAGGTTAATCGGGTAGATTCTGCTCGGCTAGCCGTTCAGCGCGCAGGGGCTGAGCGGGCGTCGGGTTCAGTTGCCGCTTCGGATGCCTTCTTCCCCTTTGCTGATGGTTTCGAGGTGCTGGCCAAAGCCGGCGTACGGGCGGTGGTCCAGCCGGGTGGCTCCATCCGAGACAATGAAGTAATTGAAGCCGCTAAAAAAGCAGGTGTCACCATGTATCTCACCGGGGCGCGACATTTTGCTCACTAGCCCCACTCAGGTGGAGTGCCGTGAATCGCCGATAAGATACTTTCCAAACCAATTTGCTATCTAGCTGTGATTCACGGAGGATCTGCTCAATGAGCAACCAAGATTGGGGTTATCAGCCCCAGCACACACAGCAATTTCCTCAAGGTCAATTCCAGGATCAATGGGATAACCAATGGAGTGAAGACGCAGAAGATACATCGTCGTCATCGAATCGGGGATTAATTATTGGTCTTGGGGTCATTGCTGTCCTGCTCTTTCTTTTTATTCTGGGTTCTGCAGCCTACTTATTTATGGGCACCTTCTCACAAAGCCAGGACAACGCTTCTTCTGCTAGCTCCAGCAGCACGAGTTCCACCAACAACGCATTGGAAACGGTAACAACCCAGAAGTCCACGGGCCGCCCCCAGCACCCTTCAATTCCGGCAGGATCCCGAGCAGTAAATGACGCCGCCCGGAATAATGAGCCAGCCGGGAATTTCAATAATGTTTATGCCGGTACTAATGTGACATCGGATCCTTTTGCGCTAGCAGTGAGAGATGCCTATGCCCAGAACTTTACTGAGCACCACCAATATGACGCTGTCCTCAACGTCAGGAGTTCAGTAACTGGAGTAACCTACCGAATGGATTGTCACGATAATGGCCAATACGTCACCTGCACGGGTGGCGACAATGCCGTGGTATATATCTCATGAATGTAAAAAATACGTTTTTAACTGGAGTTTTCTCCATAGTGGCGTTGACCGCCTGCACGATTCCAGGAACGATGGATAATCACGAAACTGAAAATTCCAACCCGTCCCCGACAATCAGCACAACAGCTAAAACTGAATCTGAATTTCCTCAACTTGATTTGAGATCCATCATGAGCAAGGTGCACTCTCGATATCCCGGTCAGGTTGGTATTGCGATATCAGATGGGCGTACCGATCAAGAAGCTGGTGCCACCGATGCTGTTCCTGCCTGGTCTACATCAAAAGTGCCCTTAGCGATAGCAGCACTACGGAAAGATCCGTCATTAAAGGACACAGTGACTGCGGCTATTACTCGCTCAGATAATTCTTCAGCAGAAAAACTGTGGAGCGCGCTGGGGACACCGCAGTCCGCAGCGACGGCTGTCTCCCAGGTATTAAGCGAAGGGGGAGTAACTGCCCTGGTACAAAGCTCGGTGGTTCGGCCAGGTTTTAGCAGCTTTGGCCAAACCATGCTCAGCCCAGCTCAGGAGGCACATTTTGCGGCAAATCTGCATTGCATCCAGGGGGCAGAGACGGTTATTGGGTTGATGGGCCAGGTCGAATCGGATCAAGCCTACGGGATGGGGACCCTAGCTGGCGCCAAATTCAAAGGGGGTTGGGGGCCTACTCCCGAGGGTGGATATGAAGCTCGGCAATTCGGCACCGTAGAAGTAGCCGGATCACCGGTTGCCCTAGCGTTATGGGTGCGCCCAGACGCTGGCGATTATGGCACAGCTCAACAAGCCCTGAACTTATTAGCTAAGGAATTAGAGCCGGTTCTTCAACAAGCACCACGGGTGTCCCAGAAGTGTTAAGACTCAAGCGAGTTCAAAAGCTCCAAGGTACGCTCTTCGCGATTCTCAGGCAGAGGCGCATGGAGCACCGCTAAGGCTGCATCTGCCAGCATAATAGCGGTCTCAGGAAGCTGTTGACCGAACTCTGGGGCAGGGGCAGTACCGTTGTTATCCCGCATTTCGATAACAGACATAGCAATGTGGAAAGGCAGTCGCGCCCGGGGATCATTCTCACCAACTATCTTCTCCGCCAAGTCACGGAAAATCGCTTCCAGATCACTACGTTGCTGGTGATATTCGGCGAACTCTGAAGAATGCGCTACCGGGAGTTGATAAAGCCGGCCCACATTCCACCGAGAAGCTAAAAGCTGGCTTGCCTCGGCGGCGACTAAGGACCATAACCGTTGCGCAGCGGATACGTCCGACTCACCCAAGGCTTCAGCAAGTTTCACTGATGGTTCAATAGTGGACTTCAGGAGGGTTAAGAAGATCTCCGTTTTGGAGGGAAAGTGGTAGTACAAGGAGGCTTGACGAATTCCCACGGCGTCCGCTATCTGGTGGGTAGATGTGGTAGCAAACCCTTGAGTGGTAAATAACTCTGAGGCTGCATCAAGGATTTCTTCTCGAGCATTGCGCCCGCGGCGGCGCGGACTGTGTTTGCGGGGTCGCCCCACTGCTCCTGCCACGTGTACTCTCCTGTCGATCAACCGAAATTATAAATTATTTTAACCAGGTTTCCTTGTTTAGGCCTGAACCGGGGAGGGTGAGAAACCTAAGAAAAACGGGAGTGGATAGCCCGAAAAATTTGGCTTAGATCACGTGATGCGGCACCAAATTCGGAACGCTGTAACGCAGGAAGCGTTTCTGCGGTGACTTCATGATCATAGACTCCGTCAAGCCAGCGCTGTAATTGCAGCCGCACACCGGAGTGGAAGCCTTGGATAAGAAGGGCAGCTTCGGGTTCTCGGAGCACTCCTGCTTGAGCTGCTGCACTGAGGCGACGTGGAGTTGAGAGTTCAGAAGAACCGGCTTCGGCGGCTGCCCACCTGGCAATCCGGACCACAGGTACGAGTAGATTCTTCCGGATGGAAACTACGGTTCCTCGGTCCGGTAAACCATTACTGACTTTGATAGCTGGTGGATGAAGGGCCAATGCCTCAGTCAGTAAATCCTGGCGCTGGTGCGGGCTCAGCGTCGATATCTGAGAAGGATGAGTAGTTATCGCCGCATCAAGAAGAAACCGCGGGTCTAGGTCGGATTTTTCAATCGGAACGTGGGTGCCGTGGAAAAGCTGAAAAATAGTTTCTGGGTGTTTAGCGCTGAGAGATCCGTTTTTCTCTAGCAGCCAGGAAATAGGAGAGTCCGGTAAGGCTTCACCTCGTCCCACCGCTCCACTAGGAACGATCCGATAGCCAGCAAGGCTCACCGCGGGACAACGAAGTAAGCTGGTGATGATGTCGGAATACCACGACGTTAGGGCTTCTGGTTTAACGTCGTGAGCTAAAGCATTGCGGAATAACTGGTGCGATTCCACTACGACGCCACGCGCGGTGGCTAGATCCTGACAGCGAGGGGCTTGCTCTGCCAATTCGATCAGGGAAGGGTGTAGCACGCCCGGTTTCCTTTCAGCTTGAGGGTTTACTGAGTGTTAAGCCTACTTCCTCAGGTGTGGTGAGATACAACAAGGCCCATCCCGGAGGGGATGGGCCTTAAACTTTTACCGTGTCACGAACTACAGCGGCAAAAGGGCGCTGTTGTGTTACCCGATTTAGCGGGTAGTGAACGGCAGGAGAGCCATTTCGCGTGCGTTCTTCACAGCGGTAGCAACTTCGCGCTGTTGCTTCGGAGTTAACCCGGTGACGCGACGGGAACGGATCTTGTGTCGATCAGAGATGAACAAACGAAGGGTTTTGATGTCCTTGTAGTCTACCTTCTCAATGCCCTCCATTTTGAGGGGGTTCTTCTTCGGGCGGTGGGATTGTTCCATCCGCGCCTTACGATGATTATTGCGCTTCATGAATTATCTCCCTTACCAGCTTGACTTCCGGACACCGGGCAGCTCACCACGGTGTGCCATCTCACGCATACGAACACGGGACAGGCCGAACTTACGCAGATAGCCGCGAGGGCGGCCATCGTGAGAGTCGCGGTTGCGCACCCGAATAGGGGAGGCGTCACGCGGCTGGCGGTTTAGTTCAAACTGTGCATCCAGACGCTCGTCATCGGTGCTGTTCGGGTTCTTGATAATAGCCTTGAGCTCGTTACGGCGCTCCGCATAGCGGGCGACGATTTCCTTACGCTGCTCATTCTTGGCGATCTTGGACTTCTTCGCCATACTTCTATCGCTCCTCGCGGAATTCGACGTGCTTGCGGACGACCGGATCATATTTCTTGATGGTGATCCGGTCAGGGGTATTGCGCTTGTTCTTGCGGGTGACATAGGTGTACCCAGTACCCGCAGTGGACTTCAGCTTGATAATTGGGCGTACGTCATTGCGAGCCATATTTAGATCTTCTCCCCACGTGCCCGGATGCGAGCCACGACAGCTTCAATTCCATCGCGGTCAATTACTTTCAGGCCCTTCGTCGAAACGTTCAGGGTGATAGTGCGCCCTTCAGAGGGCAGATAGAACCGACGGCGCTGAATGTTGGGATTCCAACGGCGCGACGTACGGCGGTGCGAGTGCGAGACAGACTTGCCGAAACCCGGCTTGCGTCCCGTTACCTGGCAAATAGCCGACATGGACTTCCTTCTCCTAGCCGCCCACGTACAACTTGGGGCGCGCCGCACCGAGCATATATGCAGGTCGGGGCGCAGCCGCTACCAGCTGACGGGGCGAAAACGAATATTTTCGACAACAGCAAGAGGGAATCATACTAGAAATATGGCTCAGTGCCTAATTCGCTCCACAGCTGACCGTCAGTAATCGATTCTTTTCCATATATATTAGAGCGTTAACCGTAGAATAAGGCGCAATTTTCAATTTCTTGGGGGATCGGGTACTGTGGTTCAAGTTGTCATCATTTGGGCAGGTTTAGACCTGCCTTGCTAAGAATGATGCCGCGCATAGTTCAAGTTTTACGAGCCCAACTCAGGCACGATCTTTAGCGGAACTCTGTCCGGTGAGCTGACATCCGGTGAGTTTCTGCTAAGGAACCGACCTGAAGTTCAACCCTGAGGGAATCGAGAATATATGAAGAAGGACATTCACCCGGATTACCATCCGGTCGTTTTCCAGGATGCGAGTACTGGGCATAAGTTCCTTACTCGCTCCACTGTGACTTCCCCTCGCACCATTGAGTGGGAGGATGGCAATGAGTACCCGTTGATCGTGGCTGATGTCACCAGCGAATCTCACCCGTTCTGGACTGGTGCCCAGCGTGTCATGGATACGGCTGGTCGGGTCGAGAAGTTCCAGCGTCGTTTCGGTGGGATGGCCCGCCGTAAGAAGAAGAACTCTTAAGGTTCAGAGGGGAGAGAAACCATGGCAGTACCAAAGCGCCGTATGTCCCGTGCGAACACCCGCACTCGTCGGTCCCAGTGGAAGGCTGATAATGTCGCCCTCCACGAGGTGAAGATCGACGGTCAAACCGTGCGGATCCCTCGCCGGTTGGTGAAGGCCGCCAAGCTTGGCCTCGTTGACGTTGAACAATTCTAAGCCTGTCCTCAAGGCGGAACCTGCAACGTTTGTCATTTAATAAACAGCCCCCGGAGCTCAACCCGGGGGCTGTTTTCTTGTCCCTATCGTGTTCGGGCCTATTCCTCTAGGTCCCCTTAATATTTAGCACCTGGTGGAGGGTATGCCGCACCTTGACTAGTTGTGCTGATGCGGCAATAACCTCATCAATGTCCTTGTAGGCATCAGGGATTTCATCTACAAATTCCTCCCCAGGGCGGTAGACAATACCACTCATTCGCGCATCAAGGTCTGCGGCATTAAACCGCTTCTTAGCTTCCCTGCGGCTAAGGAGCCGTCCAGCTCCATGCGGTGCAGAATGTAAAGCTGGCGGGTATCCTAAGCCTTCAACAACATAGGAAGCTGTTCCCATAGATCCCGGGATAAGAGCCGAAGTCCCAGCTTCTGCTCGGATGGCTCCTTTCCGGGTTATCCACACCTTCTTTCCATAGTGGACTTCTTTTGTTGTGTAGTTGTGGTGGCAGTTGATGCGCTCTTCTTCACGTACCGGGCTATCCATGAAGTCAGTTAATGCATCGGCAAAGCGGTCCATCATTTCTTCCCGGTTCATCCACGCGAAAGTCTGCGCCCAGTGGAGGTCCCGCAGATAGGCGTCGAATTCTTCGGTGCCCTCTACCAGGTAGGCCAAATCTCGATGAGGAAGATCGATATACCACTTTGCGCATAACCTTTGAGCTACAGCGATGTGCTTGCGGGCTATCTTATTTCCGACGCCACGAGAACCTGAATGCAGGAACATCCATACTCGCTCAGTTTCATCAAGACAGAGTTCGATGAAGTGGTTTCCTCCGCCCAAACTACCTAGTTGCTGCCGCCACTTGGGGGAGTGGGACAAATCCACCTCGGTGTCAAGTGCTAACTGATGCAGTTCTCGACAGCGGTGGTCCGCGCTTTCTCGCAGTTGCCATGAGTTGTAGTTTCCGGGGGATAACGGAATAGTGGCTTCGATGGCGCTTCTTAATTTCTCAAGGTTTCTTCCCTTGAGATCTGAGGCAGAAAAACCAGTTCGAACACCGATCATCCCGCACCCAATGTCTACTCCCACGGCACTGGGGATGACTGCTTGAAGCGTGCCAAACACGGTGCCGATAGAGGAACCTAACCCATAGTGAGCGTCGGGCATGAGGGCGACATGCGGATGGATGAAAGGCATAGCTTCCAGTTGTTTCGCCTGCTCAAGAACATTGTCGTCGAGCTTGGTGGCGAAGATTTCCATGATTCCTTTCCTTCGTATATTTGGCGGAGGTCTCGGGTTAGAGGAGCAGAACTCTTATTGCGGGTGCGCGCATAAAATATCCCGCGGCGTCTGGTCCCAACCAAAGACGTACCGCGGGTGTACAAAAAGCATTGCCTTAAGAGAAGCTGTGCAGTGTCCTCCTGCGGAGCGTCTTGATTTCGCGTTGCAGCTGCGCTGATTGATGTTTTTGGAACGCCAGATGTAACACGGAGACACTCCTTTCTCAACTTCTCGATCATCGGCAACCTAGGGTGCCGGAAACAATGCTTTATTTAACGTGCCATAGAATTCAGGTAAAAGCAACCGGTTGGGGCACAGTTATTCCCACAAGAGCAATTGAATTCACAGAATTCACACATCCGACAGACAGATAGTCTTTATCGCTATAGCGCATAATAGGTTTATGCGAATTCTTGTGGTTGATGATGAACAAGCTGTGCGAGAGTCTCTCCGACGCTCTCTGAGCTTTAATGGGTATGAAGTAAGTCTGGCTGAAGATGGGGTAGAGGCCCTACAAACAATCTCGCAACAGCATCCTGATTTGGTGATTTTGGATGTCATGATGCCGCGCATGGATGGATTGGAGGTATGCCGAACCCTCCGTAGCACCGGATATGATCGGCCTATTCTAATCCTCACCGCCCGTGACGGTGTGTCGGAACGCGTGGCGGGGCTGGATGCCGGTGCCGATGACTATTTGCCGAAGCCTTTCGCCCTGGAGGAGTTGCTGGCTCGGGTCCGCTCCTTGTTGCGTCGAGCCGCTGCTGATGCGGTCGAGGAAAATAAAGAAGAATTGGTTTTTGAGGACCTTCGACTCAATCCAGAAACCCGCGATGTTTTCCGGGGAGACCGAGCAATTAGTTTGACTCGAACTGAGTTCACTCTTTTAGAACTGCTTATGCAAAATCCCCGTCGAGTTCTGCCCCGTTCTACTCTTCTTGAGGAAGTCTGGGGGTATGATTTCCCGACGTCCGGTAATGCCCTTGAAGTTTATGTCGGATATCTGCGACGTAAAACCGAGGCTGAGAATGAATCCCGCCTTATTCATACCGTCCGCGGTGTAGGCTACGTGCTCAGGGAGAACGCTCTGTGATTCTCAGGAAGACGCTCCGGGTCCCTCACTCACTTTCTGAGGGGCCCTCAACTGTTGCTCAACAGCACCGGTGGGGTTCCCGGACTTCTTCTCTGCGGTGGCGACTGTCTATGTTGTCCGCGGCAATGGTTGCCGTAGCAGTCATTCTCATGACGTTAGTTGCCTTTTTAACGGTTTTTACTTCTCTATCAAGTACTGTTGATCGAGATTTAGATGAGCGTGCTACCTCTTTATTGGAAAACACTATGGATCCACTTTATGTTATGCGGCTCAATGAAGAGGTTAAACAATTTCGGATATATAATCCGGACACGAGAATTTCAATTTCACCACCTGGTTGGGCGGTGAGCGTTGGCGACCCCATCTATACGCGTTCTACTGCAAAAGGTGAGGAAAAAGATGGGGTAACGACGACAATCGAAACAGTCGGGCGAGAGCGGATTTTAACTAAAACTAACGCTTATAATGCGCGTGTCACTCTGGCTCGAGAAATGACGTCACCTCAGCAGGTTTTAAGCTCTTTAGCTGTGGTTTTGATTTCCATTTCGGCAATGGGGGTAGTGGTGTCTATTGGCGTCGGCATGATTATTGCCAATACCGGATTAAAGCCTTTGGCTCGGTTACAGAGAGCTGTAGAATATGTGACCCGAACAGATAAGCTAAAACCTATTGAAGTTTCTGGTCATGATGAGTTAGCCCATTTAACTCGAAGCTTTAATGACATGATGGAGGCTCTTCAGCGATCGAGAGTAAGGCAGACGCAATTAGTAGCAGATGCGGGGCATGAGTTAAAAACTCCATTGACCTCAATGCGCACCAATATAGAGCTATTGATGATGGTGAATCGGGCGGATTCTACGGCGACTATTCCCCCGGAAGATCGCGCTGCTTTAGAAAAAGATGTCTTAGCGCAAATGGAGGAACTTTCCACGTTGGTCGGAGACCTTGTGGACTTGGCGCGCGAAGATGCGCCGCAGCAAATGGTTGAGGATGCCGATCTGGCTGACATTATGGATACCTCTTTAGAGCGGGTCCGACGTCGTCGCCCCGATGTCACCTTTGATGCTCAGGTGGAATCCTGGATTGTCCAAGGTGATTCTTTTGCGTTGGGTCGCGCCATGCTTAACCTCCTGGATAATGCCGCTAAATGGTCTCCGGCAGAAGGCACTGTCAGAATAAGAATGACACGGGTTGATGAGCACACCCTAGGAATAACTATTGCTGATGAAGGGCCGGGGATTCCGCCTGAAGACCGGGAGCGCGTATTCGAGCGGTTCTACCGTTCCGCGGAGTCTCGGTCCATGCCAGGATCTGGTTTAGGATTAGCCATTGTTCGCCAAGTGATTGAACGCCACGGTGGCTCCATCGTGACGGATGAAGCTCCCAGCGGAGGCGCGATGATGAGAGTGACTTTACCGGGGAGAGCGAATTATGATGATGAATCTGACGTGCGGCCACCTCAGGACAGTGGGGAAGAAGCAGGTAAGGAACACCGTAAAGCTTTTGCCGAGCGGTGGTTTAAGCGCCGAAGCGAGTAGCGTGAGAGGATCCAGGTAATACACAGGAACTCTGGGAGGGATACCCAGACATTCGGCAGTTTGGTGTCAGGTAGAAAGACGATACTACAAAACATGAAAGAACAAGATCAGCAGCAGCCGGATCCCCGCTGGGGCCAAAACTATTTTGGGGTTCCGGCAGGGGATCGTCCCGCGAGCTTTGACCAAGAATTTGGCACCCACAGCCAGTCAGATAACGACCGACTCGCACAGCCAGAACAAGCAGCAAACGCGGCGGTAGAAACGCGTCGAGCCCCAAAAAAAATCGGTTTGGGAAGCGCCCTGGCATTGATGCTGGTGGGGTCGATTGTCACCGGCGGCGTCGTGGGAATTGGAGCTACTCAGCTAACAAAGAGTTCCAATGTTGTTAGCACTTTGGAGCAGCCGAGTGTCCCCAGCCAAAATAATGCTGATCAAGCTGGTTCAGTGGAGCATGTGGCAGCGGCGGTACTCCCGGCCGTGGTAAGTATTCAAACTGCTAACGCAGAAGGATCTGGTTCCATCATCTCCTCAGACGGCTTAGTGCTAACCAATCACCATGTGGCGGCGCCAGGAGAACGTTCAGGACTGCAGGTGACTTTGAATGACGGTTCCACCCATCCGGCCGATTTTGTCGCTTCAGATGCGGCAACCGACATTGCGATCATTAAGATTCGTGACGTCTCCAACCTGCCTGTGCTGGAATTTGGGGATTCTTCTTCCTTGGTTGTCGGGCAGGAAGTGGTAGCCGTAGGCGCGCCCCTAGGATTAAATTCCACCGTGACCAGCGGAATTGTCTCAGCGATGAACCGGCCGGTCCGGGCTTCCCAGGACGGAGGGGAATCCTCCTTGATTGATGGGATTCAGACTGACGCAGCAATTAACCCTGGTAACTCCGGCGGTCCTCTAGTAGATATGCAAGGACATTTGGTGGGGATGAATTCAGTTATTGCCTCACTTTCTCAAAATAGTTCTAGCCAATCTGGGTCCATCGGCTTGGGCTTTGCTATTCCTTCGAATTTCGCCAAGCGGGTAGCTGATCAATTGGTCAAGACCGGGAAAGCGTCACAGCCGATGCTTGCTGTCAGCGTGAGTTACCAGTCGCCCGTACAAGGTGCCCTTATTGCAGGAGTACAAAAGGGTGGCGCCGGAGATCGTGCGGGTCTGAAAGCCGGGGACGTGGTAACCCAACTGGATGATCGTCGGATCGACAGTGCCGACGCCTTGATCGCGGCGGTGCGGTCCCATAATTTTGGTGAAACCATTACCCTGAAAGTCACCGACGAACGCGGGCAAAATGAAAGAACAGTGGAGGCAACCCTGTCTAATGACTAAGTTAAGGACAGCAGGGTACAGGGCATCGCTTTAGGCGTGAACTAGCCTGAGGATCCTGACCCCGGACCAGACGAGTTAAGGAAGACGGTTTATATGCAGAATCCCCCCCAGCAACATAGTGATTTGCTTGATGTTTCTGAGCCGGACGCGGGTTACCTCATAGCTCGTGAACGTGAGGGGGAAAGCCCTGCTCGACGTCGAGCTTTAGTGGTGATGATCGAAGACCACCCGGAACGTCGTGATCCTGGACTTGAAAACCTGGTGGCAGAACTTTTAACCGAGGCTAATTTCCTGGTTGCTGGATCAGTGCAGGTTCCCTCGGAACAATCCCGGATCCGCGAGGCGATTGAAACCGCTGTGGTTGGCGGGGTAGATCTGGTGGTGACTGTGGGCGGTACCGGGGTTGGGCCTCGAGATGTTGCGCCAGATGCAACCGAACTTGTTTCTGATCGAGTTGTTCCAGGGATTGCAGAAACTATGCGCGCAGCTGGTTGCCGGGCACAGATTCCTGAAGCCGTCACCTCTCGGGGGTTTGCCGGAGTATCCGGTTCAACTGCGGTCATTAATGTGGCTGGAACTCGACCTGCCGTGCGGTGCAGTATTGCGGTGAGTGTTCCGCTCGTGCACCACCTTATTGATCAGCTGTCAGAGGAGCTTTAAGTGGAGCATGCAGCACCCCAGGGAAAACACCACCCCAATAACCCCCGGGTGCGACGTCGGGTAGTGCGGCTGAGCCCGGCTGAAGATTATGACCGAAAGGCGGATCAACCCACCCACGCTTTTCATGATGGTCACTACCATCATGATGCGGAGCGGGAAGTGCTATTAGACCTAGATTCTGAGGAATCTCTGAGTGGTGAGGACTTCTGGAAAGCAGAAAAGCCGCCACATTATGGCGGCTAGAGGGAAACCCTAGTTGTTTTGCTGGTGGGCTTTGAGTAGATCCCGAATTTCTTCGAGCAGGTGAGTTTCTAGCGAAGCGCTATCTTCTTCTTTCTTCTCCTCAATACCGCGGCGACGCTTTTGGATTTCCGAAAGCTTATTCATGGGCACGATCAAGACGAAGTACACCACTGCTGCAATAATGAGGAAGTTCAATATCGCAGTAATCACTGCGCCGAAGTTCATAAAAGTGTTGGGATTAGCAGCGACAATCTGGAATCCGAAGCCAGGGACCTCGGCTCCACCGATGGTGGCGATCAGCGGATCAATGAGGTTCTTGGTAAACGCAGTAATAATCGCGGTAAACGCGGAACCAATCACAAACGCAACCGCTAATTCAACAACATTGCCGCGGAGAATGAATTCTTTAAATCCTTGGAGCATGTTCAGCTTTTCGATATTTTCCTTTGGGAGATCAGACAACCTGACAAAGCATGCCATAAACCATCGGATTTGCCTATTTTCTCTTTCCCCCGCGCGGTCCTGTCACTATCACAGCTAGGGGAGAACGCAGAGCAGCGGTAGCTACCGCGGTGGCCTGTGAATCCTCTAAAGCTATCAATACGCTGGAAGAATGTTCATCCGGCGGAGTAGCTACCACCCGTGCTCCCTCAGCAACAACAACCGGTTTTTCATCGACTGTGTTTATCGTCACCACGGACACCGTGTCTCCCTGAACTAGTAAGCTAGCCAGATCCGGATCAGCTAATTTGAGTGGCACCATGGTCCCCCCTGGGCTCAGTGAGTTAATAAGCTCAGGGCCCACTAAAAGGTTGCTATGAAGAATCTCCCCAGCCACTCCCGAAGAAGCCAGTATTTTCCCTGCCACCTCGTCTTTGTCTGTTCCAAGAATGACTTTATCCGGGTGCTTATCTGAGCTAAGGCGGCGTATTCCTAGGTGTTCTGGTTCTAAAATAGTGCCAGCCGCTACCGGTTGATTAAGAACCACCACGGTGGGGTCCTGGTGGGTGAAGGAAAGTACCCCTAGAGTGCATGCCGCTAATCCTAGACCCGCAGCCAGCAAGCGACGTAGCAGCAACATGCGGCGCCATCCGGGGGCTCGGTGAAAAAGAGAAGTGAGACTCACATGTTAAACAGACTCGATTGGCATCGGGATGGTTCCCTTGGCCGTGAGAATGCACTGAACTGGCTGATCATGTGGCTCTATCGGGACCTTGGTGGAGATTTCCCCAGGGTGTAACAGGGCAACGGTGAGTGGCGGATGGGAACGCTGCGACAAATAACTAAGAGCGCGATCATAATAACCTGCTCCTTGGCCTAGTCGGACTCCCGTGGGATGGCACGCTAGAGCTGGAATGAAAAACACATCACAGTGCTGGAGCTGCTCAGTAGATATTCGAGGGCCAGTAGGTTCCATGATCCCTAATTTTCCGGGGCGTAGTAGCTCCGAGGGATCATAGTGGGCCCATTCCAAGACACCGCGAGGTTGTGAAATAGGTAACCAAATCTCCGAAACCTCATGACGCAAAAAATCTAAGAGTACGTCACCGCCGGGTTCTACGACAGTGGGGCTATAAGCTGCAACCGCCTTGCAGCGGTGATCATCAAGGAAGGATGCAAGCTGCTCGCACAGTTCTTTATTTAATTGTTCTAAAAGTTCTGGATGTGTAGAAAGCTCAATTCTTTTTTGCTGACATTGACGGCGTAACTGTTTTTTGGCCTCAGAGCTATTCATATCTCCTAAAGATAGTGAGATCCAGCCGGCCCCGCCTTGTCAAAGGAACAGAAGCCGGAAGGTAGGCTAGATGCCATGACTCAGCAGAGCAGGAGTAGTGTGCGGACTGTGATAGTCCCGGCAGCAGGTATGGGTACCCGTTTCTTACCCGCAACAAAGACGGTCCCAAAGGAATTGTTGCCAGTGGTTGATACTCCCGGTATCGAATTGATTGCCGAGGAAGCTGCTCAAGCTGGGGCTGAGAAATTAGCAGTTATTACTGCGCCCAATAAACAGGAGATTATGGAGTATTTCCAAAGTTTTCCTGGCCTGGAGAAAACTCTGGAAGAGCGTGGACGCTTTGAACAGTTGCACAAGGTGCGCCATGCGGCAGAACTCATTCACCCCGTCGCCATTGAACAGGATCAACCCCTGGGACTAGGCCATGCCGTAAGCCTGGCGGAACAAGCACTTGCTGAGGATGAAGAATTCTTCGGGGTCATGCTTCCGGATGATTTGGTGCTGCCTTCGGGAGTTATGGAAAGAATGTCACAGGTGCGTGCTCGCTATGGCGGCTCAGTGTTGTGTGCCTTTGAAGTTCCCGAGGATGAAGTAAGTAATTACGGGGTTTTTGATGTCTATGACCCTGAACCCGGCGACCCTGAGGATGTTCGACGTGTGAAGGGGATGGTAGAAAAACCAGAACCTGCTGAAGCTCCGTCGAATTTTGTTGCCACTGGAAGGTATCTACTGGACCGTGAGGTGTTCACCGCCTTGCGCAAGATCACTCCCGGAAAAGGGGGAGAACTGCAACTAACCGATGCTATTGAGTTGCTGATCCAGGAGGGACATCCGGTACATATTGTTATTCATAGGGGAAAACGCCATGACCTGGGAAACCCTGGCGGGTATATTCCAGCATGTGTGGATTTTGGGCTCAGCCACCCAGTCTACGGTCCGCTTCTGCGTCGAACCCTAAGTCGGATCCTTGCTGAGCACGAGTCCGATACTGCTTAGACTGAGATGGCTACCGAGTAACCCACCCTTGAGTTGAAGGGAGAAGTGAGGCCAGTCGTGCGTTCCGTTGAAGAGCAGCTCGCCCGAGTGACTGAAGCCGCCGTCACACCCAAGCCGGTGCGGATAGCAATTGCTGATGCGCTGGGTTTAATGTGTGCCGAAGAAGTTCAAGCAACTGATCCGCTGCCCGGCTTTCCTCAAGCCGTGGTCGATGGGTACGCGGTACGCGCTGTAGACGTGGGCGGGGAGCGAGGTTTAGGCCGAAGCGCGGCTACCCCTGAATCATCTTTACCTGTTGTGGGTGAAGTTCAGGCTGGATCTCAGCGCCCCTTGCGACTCCAGCCTAAGCAAGCCGTTCGAGTGTATGCCGGAGCTCCGCTTCCCACGCTGGCTGATGCCGTGCTTCCGCTGGAGTGGAGCAACCGTGGTAAAAAACGGGTGGTTGCGGAAAAATCAGTGCGGTCAGGTGATTTTGTCCGACGTCAAGGAGCCGACATTCACCCTGGCGATGTGGCAGTTAGCGAAGGCGCCGTTTTAGGGCCAGCACAGATCGGGCTTCTGGCGGCCGTCGGTCGCTCAAAAGTACTGGTGTATCCGAAACCCAGGCTGTCAATAATTTCTTTAGGGCGAGAGCTTGTCGATATTGACCGGGACCCAGGTCTAGGCCAGGTTTTTGACGTTAACTCCTACGCCCTGGCAGCAGCAGCGAAAGAAGCTGGTGCGGACGTGCACCGCCATGGAATAGCCGTGGGGGAACCGCGACGATTGAAAGACATCATCGAAGGGCAGATGATGCGTAATGAGATTATTGTTATCTCCGGCGCAGTGGGAGGAGCCGCAGGGGAGGGATTACGCAAAATTTTGGCTGAATTAGGCGGGGTAGATACTACCCGCGTAGCCATGCACCCAGGATCAGTCCAGGGGTTCGGACTCTTAGGTGAAGACCGCACACCAGTATTCTTGGTTCCCTCGAATACTGTGTCAGCCCTCGTGATTTTTGAAGTGTTTATTAGACCTCTAGTGCGGTTGAGTCTCGGGAAAAGAAACGCGAACCGACGTGTCATTCGGGCTCGGGCTCTTAACCATGTGAACTCCCGTGAAGGGCGACAAGGTTTTGTTCGGGCTCGCCTCATGCGCGATGTCGAAACTCAAGATTATTTGGTGGAAGGTATTGGTGGCGCAACCGGGGCGCCAGCTCATTTATTGGCTGGACTTTCAGAAGCTAATGCCATGATCAAGATTCCCGAAGCGGTTACTGAAATTCGTCCGGGAGATGTAGTGGAAGTATTGTTCCTTTCTCAAAACGGATAATGATTCTTCCTTTCACCCTGAGACATTCCTTCCCCAACCACCTCGGTTGGCCGGAACCTACGCCGACGGTGCAGCTGCCAGACGGCGGGAAAGTACGCCTGCGCCCGTTACGCTTCAACGATGCCACCGACTGGTGTCAACAGCGTCTTCTTGATGAAGCCCAGCTCAAACCAGTAGAAACCACAGTCCCAGAAGGCTGGGCCGAAGCACACAGCACCCACGCCTGGTGGACCATGTTCTTCCGGATCCGGAAACTAGCCCGCGCCGGAAGCGTTATCCCCCTAGTCATCGAAGTCGATGGGAAATTTGCCGGACAAACCACCCTCGGAGGAATCCAACACGGAACAAGTTCCGACTGCTGGATTGGGTACTGGGTGTTTTCTCAATACCAAAGACGCGGAGTTGCTACCGCAGCGTGTGCTCTAGGAACTGACCATGCCTTTTATCGAGTCGGGCTCCACCGGGTTGCGGCCACCTACCTGCCCTCGAATAAGGCCTCTGAGCGTGTTCTTCACAGTTGTGGTTTCCGCAAAGAGGGATATCTTCGCAGCAACCTCCACATTAACGGACAGTGGCGTGACCATTACCTTGTGGCACTCACCCATGGGGAACTCCGAGGAACTTGTGTTCGACGCCTCAAAGAACAAGGCAAATTACGTTAAGCGATTTACACATAGCTTTTCTTCCTCACCACGGCGCGCCGCCATCCTGTTACTCCTGTGACGACTTATCATCGGAAAGAACTTATCTATTTGCAATAATCCCGGTGAGGAAGGCGGACATTCCATGCCCGGTGGCGTCGCCATCATTTTGATGATCGTGCTCTGGCTGTTTGTGCTGGCACCACTACTATTGCGCGGCCAAAAACCCATTCGCAAAGCTGGCGAAGCCTTTGATGAGACGCGGGTGGTGTTTGAAGGGGATTCGGGAGAATTGCCAGCTACTCGGCGTCGCCCGCGCTTGAGTTCCTCCGATGTGCGAGTGCATCATGATGACCAGGATCAAGACCTAGAAGTGGTCGATTCTGAAGAAGTAGTTATTGAAGACTCCACTCCTAATTCCCGCATCGGCCGGCTGTTTAGCCAAGCCTTCCGACGTGGAGAGACCAGCGAGAACGCAGAACACACCGCAGAGTTAGAGCCAGAATATATCGACGGTGATGTGGTTCATGAGCTAGAACCTGCCGCCGATTCCCAGGAGGACGGACCGGCTGAGGAAGAAATCAGCCAGGTTGGCCTGGAAGAAGATCCAGAAGAATCCACCACCTACGCTTATGATGATGCCTACACCGGTCCGGCTGATCTCCTAGACCCGCGTGCTGCCGTGGACAACACTGAGGATCCGCATAGCGAAGAACTACCCGAAGAACACGAGACCACGAATGACGACCTCACTGCAGAAGAATTAGAGTTTGCGCAGCGTCGGGCTCGCCGAGGAGGTTGGGATCCAGAAGCCGCAGCACAAATCTCTGCCAGCCGCTACCAGCGTCGTCAACGCACCCTTATTGGTTTAGGAGTGTTACTGATCCTCGGGATTGTCGGAGGTATCGTCCTCGGTAGTTGGGTATGGGCACTTCCCCTGGTTATAGGTGCCATCGCTACAGCATACTTAGCAGCTTTAAGGAACCAGGTAAGAGCTGAAGAAGCATTGCGGGCTCGACGTATCCGGCAATTGCGGCGGGCACGATTGGGTGTGCGCAACACTGCAGACGATGATCTTCCCTTGCCTCGTCAATTGCGCAGGCCGGGAGCAGTGGTGCTGGAAGCTGATGATGAAAGCCCTGACTTTGTGCAATTGGACACCGTCTATGCGGAGGATATTCTCGGTCCTGAGCACGAAGACTCAGACTCTGCCCGGCCGCGTTTTCGAGTCCGTGATGGCTTA
Source organism: Corynebacterium poyangense (assembly GCF_014522205.1). Taxonomy (NCBI): domain Bacteria; kingdom Bacillati; phylum Actinomycetota; class Actinomycetes; order Mycobacteriales; family Corynebacteriaceae; genus Corynebacterium; species Corynebacterium poyangense. The sequence continues at coordinate 829,253 of NZ_CP046884.1, forward strand.
AAAGCCGGATAAAAACTCTCGCCAAGAGCTGGGGATTTTCCAAAATCCGCAAGGGAGGAGTAACCTCAGTGGCGACAGCGGGGCTATAGCTCAGTTGGTAGAGCGTCGCGTTCGCAATGCGAAGGTCAGGGGTTCGATTCCCCTTAGCTCCACAAAGTACCCGCTCATTCTGATAGACAGCCCGGCATGGTTGGGTGGTAGTCAGGATGGGCGTTTTGTTTGTTGGTGCAGGTTTCAGGGGGTTTGCCTGTGATTATGCCGCATAATCCCGGAGGGAATTGGCCGGCGATTGTGCCCCAACGGCGAGCGTTCAAACACGTCAACCTCACGAGCCTGGGGAGCGTATATTTCTTGTAAGGAGAGAAGGTTATGGGTAACCGGATTTCATTGATCAGACCATCTGCCTAAAACACGGGCATCACGATCCTTAGCTCCTGCAGGCCGGTCTGTGATCCGGCTACCTATCGGGGTGATAGACATACTTCAGTTGCAGGCGGGAGTCGTCGAATAAGGGTTACAGCCGGTGCGTGTTGACCGCAAGGTTGGGACAGTTGCTGTTTCGTAGCGAAATATCACACTGGACGTAGCCACCGCATAGCCTGTGCAGTCGCTTCGGTATGAGTTAAATTTGTGGCCTCCCCGAACGCGTCAGCACGCAAAATCTGGTCTGTCAAGACCCGCTTTTTATGGCCAAGAAGCTTGTCCTAGAGATCTTGGTAGGCAAGCGGTACCAGCGCGGATACGGTCGCGGCTTTCGACAATCGCATGGTTCCAAAAACGGGTGCACGCCACTCCTAAGCCACGAAGGCAGCTCAACTTGAGTGCATGTGAAACTGTGGTGAACTAGAAAGAGGACCATTAGCATAGTATTGATGCTAAAAACCGAAGGTAATATTACGGCCACGCCTAATATTGGCTCTGGCGTAATCTTATCAGTTAGACAAATGCGTAATTCGTCCAAGGGACTCGATTACTCTCTATTTAATCCTTTTTGGGGGTAGCATCTTTTATTTAATTCTGTTGAGAATAGCATGAAAGGCATTTCTCCGATGAACGAATTCTCCTCCAAAATCGGTGTAGGTGAATGTGGTGAGGCCCGACGGCCAATTATGATCTTGGCGGGAAGCCACCGCATAGGCTGGCACACCAGCGCGCTGGCTGCGGAAGCGGCAAGACAACTTAGAGAAAAAGGGCATAGTGTTGATTTTGTCGAGGTCAGTGCTTTAGATTTGCCGATGCACAATCCCGAAGATCACCAGAATCCCCACGCATCAGGCGACTCAAGAGTGCGTGGCTTCGCCGATCGAATTCAGGCTGCAAGCGCTTTCATATTTGTAACTCCGATATATCATGGATCCTATTCCTCTTGGCTAAAACGAGTGATCGACCACTTTACTATTTCCCTGGTGCACGATAAACCGATGGCGATCATGGTTCACGGGGGCGGTCGTTTCAGCGGTTCTGCCATTGAGCATCTTCGCTCTATTTGTGTCAACTTACATGGTCGTTTAATCAATACTGCCGTAGCGACAAACGTCGGAGACTTTTCTGCTGACAATGGAACTTTGAGGGTTTCAAACGATATTATTGTCGGCAGGGTGGAGCGGGTAGTCGAACAAATAAACGCCGAAAACATTCGATCCTGATGTATTCAGCAAGACTTTCTGAATATTCGGTTGCTAAGGAGAGAACGCCCGTTTTGGTCGCGGCGGTTCCAGAAGAACGGAATCAGATACCGTAGGTTTGATAGTACATATAGTTGAACATCTGCTTTGGAACCGGCTTGTTAACAGTAATTCTGGTATTAGCTTTAGTGGCCCTACCATCAAAAACCTAACCCTCTATGAGTGTGTTTGCCCTAGTGAGCAATTTCAGGACGATGAAAGCACCCTGAGGGAAGCTCTGTTAACGCCACTTTATTTCACGCAAAAAGAATTAGACTCGGGGTTGAGCGTGGTCCAGGTTGAACAGCACAGTCAAATTAGTTGTTCTTCTATTCTTAGAATGGTAGAAGGGAACCGATCTATAACCTCTGATGACATTTTAGTGTTTCATCAGACTTACTACGCGACTAGTAATATTCGCGTTTAAAGTCCCGGTCGCTACTAGCAGAACAGCTGATGAATGTTGTAATGAAGCAGAAGCGTATCGCATTTTTGCGGGGAGGGGGATGTTTTACCAGATTAAAAGGGTAACGAAACTAGTTTAGTTTTTCCAACCGGCAACTTCGGTCGCTGGCGTTGTCTTAATTCTTGACCTAGCTCGCCAGGTACATACCGGAATAGGATTAAGGTTTAATGTTCCTGTCAAGCAGCTATCGTATGTCGTTGGGACTGTGCAAGATGTTAACTCTAAGGTGCAAGTATTTGTTTATCGCGGTCGATTAGCTTATTTCATCGCTTTTACGCCAGAATCGTCTTGGCCAGTAATCGCCGAATGGCTTCGTTCACATCTAAAACACCGGTGTGCGTTCGATTGCTATCGGTTTCTAGATCTTGTTAAAGAGATCTGTTGGCAAGTGTTTTGGGAGGTTCTTATTAATGGAGGCTATAAGCAGTTGGACCTGGCGTTAAAGTCACGAAAGCTAGGCCGCTGGTGTGAATCAGATTTTCTCGATACCGATGGTTTACGATTATTAGGATACTGAAGTATTTGAATCGATCGTCATTTTACTTGATACCCTCGCTGGGTCCTTTTATGATATCCCTGCGGAAAACAATGATCCATGCGGAACTCTGGCTCTTGCTAGTTGATCCTCGATATGGATAATCTCGCACGCGCAACTTTTATACGGTTTTTCATCTGTCAGTGTCGATTCAAGAGTGGCTTTTAAGCGTGGAGTTCTTGGTGTAATCGCCGTTCCTCTAATAGAAGATGACCCTTGAATCTTTGACCGAGTTTGAAAGGCGTGCGTATTCCCTATCGACACCGATAGCCACATACGCATCTATGAAGATCGGCTTTTGCACGAGGCGTTGTTTTTGCCTCCGTTTGTTTCTGACGCAAGCGGTTCCGGGACCAGTTATCGCCGTAAGCGATAATTGGTTCTCTGTCGATTCTCTAACTATGGTGTTTGGTTCGTGGGAGCATCAAACTTCTAAAAGGACTTTCTAGAAAGTACTCTACGGCCGAACGTCCAATCTTTGGGTCAGCGTGATTGTTTTTGCCTCTCTAGTCAAGTTAGCATTTGGCTGTCCCCGCTCCTGTCAGAGACAATGAGTTTTACAGAAGCGCTTACTTGCATCGTATTTCTCTTCCGTTTCGCGTTCCCTCTCTATTTCTGCTTCGCGGGAAATATTCAGCAGTATATGGCGTCTCCTGTGGTTTTAGGTCTAAACTGGGTGCTGGTTGGCTCCATTGTGAGATAGTCGTTGATGTCGGTGGATGTCCGAGTCCGATTGTTCTTTTCCCAGATGAACTGAGACGTCTACGGAAATTCGAGATACCGGACAGTGACTTACATCGCTTGGTTTAATTAACCCTTGTTCGAATTATTTGATCCCTTTCGGATAACAGGGAGAGATGCACCAATGTCGTTTTCAGTGTGTTGTTTAAATTACCCTTGAATCAACACTTAACCATAGAGGATAGGTTTCGCTCTATCTCTGCTATCGATGTACAACCTGCGGCTAGTTGTTTCGATATCACCAGAATTGTTTCTGTTTTCCAGGACGTTGGAGGTGCCTAAAGATGGGAATACAACAGATCAGTGTACTGAAGCATAATGGATTCGGTTTGCTCGCGGGAAGCGCTCTGCTGTCGCGATTGGGCGATATCGTGGCTGGGCTCGGATTTATCTACCTCGCATATCGGCTCACGCAGTCTCAAACAGCGCCTACAGGGGTTGCCTTGGCGGAGGTTGTACCGTACCTCCTATTTGGTTTGATTGGTGGAATTATTAGTGATTCTCTTCCCAAACTTCGAGTCATGACCGTGGCCAACTGGTGTCGTGCTGCAGTAGAGGGAACCGTGGTAATTGCCCTGCTTCTTGACGTGTTTCCTGTGTGGATGTGATTGTAGCTCCATTTCTTTTGCAGCTCGGTGGGGTTATATATAACCCGTGCAGCCGCGCGACGATAGTGCATATCGTGGAGTCGGATCGCCGTGTAGCAGCCAATTCTGTCATGTCGCTAATTGAAAATGTTACGTCTATAATTGCACCTTTTCTTGCCAGCGCGATCTTGCTATTTGATGAGTTTCTGTGGATGTTCTTTGCTTTTGACGGGTTGAGTTTCGTTCTGAGCGCCGTTTTGTTATCCAGGTTGGGCAGTTCAGCGCGGTCGGATGAACTGCTAACTTCGCCCCCGGTAGCCGACGAGTCGTCGAGTGTGATAAGGACTGCGGTATTTCGAGTTAAGGTATTCTGGAGCGGTGTTGGAACCAGTAATACTCTAATTTTAATCTTCATCTCCACGTTCTTTGCTGTGCTTTGCGGAACGTGGGCCTGGCGCATGGGTACCCTGTTTATTAGTGTTCCTAATCCTGATAGTCCCACCTGGTTTTATTCTTTGTTGTTGGCTATATATGCAATAGCTGGAATACTCACCGGTTATTATCGTCCACTCCGACCGTGGCGGACAGTTCAAGTCCAATAGATACCTGCGCTTACCAAAAGATCACGGCCTGGTCGGATCCATGGAAAGAGTCGTGTCTACCGGTGACACCGCTGCGATGGAGTCGTTTTCCCTCCACTGCAACTTGGGTGTGCTCAACACCAAGAGATGGGCGAGTGGTGAGGAATTGGGTATTGCGGTCATCACCTGGGTCGAGCGTTGCGACCATCACCGTCGCTGACAAAAACACCTCGGTCAACACACCCCAATCGAATAGGTAGCAATCAATAAAGAGCAGCCCTCCATGCTGTATAGAACTGACACCTAGATCTGCAGAAGACTGCCCCAGTAGTGGTTAAGATCCGCGAAAACCACCAGGTACCCCGAGAGCGGTGGTCTGGAGCGCAAACAAAGTCCAGCCTACGCCTGCATCTCAACCGAAGCCGAAGAATAAGCCTCCTCCTACGAAGCGCAGATCAACTACTACACTGCCGATATTCACGGACGGGCTGAGTAGAAGTTCGCTGGCAGGTACGCAAATGGAGGCATCACTGGCACCTCCACGAAACACTATGAGGGATTCAAAACCATGATCGCCGGCGCTTTAGATGGAAAAACCGATCTTATCCTCATCAAAAGTGTCTCCCGTTTCGCTCGAAACACTGTCGACCCGCTCACGTATGTGCGCCAGTCAAAGATGCAGGCATCGAGGTGTACTTCGAAAAAAAGAAGACATCTGGATCCTGGACTTCAAACGCGAACTGCTCATTACCATCTTGAGCTCTCTGGCCCAAGAAGAATCGTGCTCTATCAGTGAAAACGTCACCTGAGGGCACCGCAAACGTTTCGCCGCTTGCAAGTTCATGGTGGCCTACACCTCACTGCTTGGATACAGCAGGGCAGAAGACGGCAATCTCGCTGTTGATCAAGGACAAGTCGTGATCGTGTGGCACGTATACGCTTGATTCTTCACAGACGCCACTCCACACACCATCGCCAATGAGCTCACCGCAGATGCCATCCCACCCCATGCACCCGCCACAGCTGTCCTGCATCCAAGAAGCGTCCCATGCAACCAAAATCTGCGTTGTATCAATATGAGCGTTTAAAAAACAATGTACCGACCAATTCTGATAGACAGACCGGCATGGTTGGGTGGCTGTCATGATGGGCGTTTTGTTTCTCAGGATGGGCGGTTTGCTTGTCAGTGCAGGTTTCAGGGGGTTCGCAGTTTTTGAACTCGCAGTTTGACGGGGGGCGAGCGAGGCAGCTCTGGGTGCTGCTATGAAGAGCCCACTAGCTGCCGAGGTGACCACTGGGGCGGTATCCGCTAAAAAATTCGGCAATCACATTAAAGATAAGAGGTTCATATCCAGTATCCGATTGGATACAAGTCTGTACGGGGTACTGCAATGACGACCGTGACGGGCATACCTAGCGCGAGAGAAACAGCCCCTTCAGAGTGCTTCGGAAGATAGTGTTTGCGGTCTGCAAGTGTTCCTATATTTGCGAGATTGTTAGCCGACTGTTGTGCCGCGGTGTGAGAATGGAGTGTGCTACCAGCACAATGTACACCCGCGATGTATCGCAAAATCCATTACGTAAATACCAAAGGATTGGTAGTGCATGGTCAGTGTAGCAGCTATTTTTCGTGTTATGACCCATAGCTAGGGGTCGTAACACATCAGTACGCCGGCACGAGGACAACGGCAGAAGATGTGGGAGCGAGCGCCGTCAGGCACCAGTGTCGCGTGCGACGAACGTTTATGAAAATGCACTGCAATAAATTTAAGTCTTGCGAGCCTGAAAGTCCTCGGATTACTATGTGACGTGAGACTAGTGAGGAGGGGAGAATGCAATTAGAGAACAATCTCAGTAAACATACCAACGCTTCGGTCAAGGGACAGTCGACAACTTCTGCCGTCATGGTCGTCGCAATAGTGCTTGGTCTGATCTTTATGGCTGTTGGCCTGCCACCCGTGGGGGGTGTGTGCTTTATAGTTGCGCTAATCTGCGCACTCACTATCGTGGTCAAAGCGTTAGATCAAAAGCTTCATAAATGAACCATCGCTGGAGCCTCAGAACCTGACTAAAGCCTTTGGCGGTTTTATTGCTAGGACCAGTTAATGTTGAATAACCTAAAGACAAAGCAACTGTTATTTTTGTTCTAAAAGGTGCAGGAAAAGGTACGCTAATCGCTCTTTTAATGGGGATAGCGGAAAAGATGAGGGTGAGGTGTTTAATAACCGCCTATTCACATGGGGTGGAGTATTCGAATAACCACTTTATCCTCCTCGCACTGGGGTTAAAGGTCAAAGTCGAGGCACTCCGTATTGTATCTAGCATAGCCCGTAATTCTGTGACTGAATTATTGATGAATACATTTTACATCAATGCTGCACTCATACATTTGCGAAGTTGTCAACCGGAAATAAACAGTACCTTTCGCTAGGTGAAGGTCAAAAGGGGTAAAACTCCGGAGTGAACCCATTGGGTATAAATGTGCTTTCCTGGATTTTGTGTGAGCATTTGAAGTATGGCGATTTACAAAATAGTCGGTTATCTATTGGATATCTCGCCTAGTATGTGAAACTCTAGTGATTATTTACGGATCACTATTTCTTATCTAAAGAGAATTTAGAGCGGATGACTTCTTAGTTCTTTGATGAGAGCCGTAAAATCACCTGGCTTGTTGATAATAATAGTTGGTGGGGAGTCGGGGTCTTTTGCCCATGATCTCATAGTTTTCCGGCGTCGGGAGAAAGTTGTGGCATGCCATAGCAAAATGGAATCGGGGGAGAAAAAGGTGCCATGAACGGTCTCGATATTTCCATTACAACATGGGGTGCGGTAAATAATCCTGCGCGTAGTTCTTGTGAGTAGTCGATAAAAAGATAATGCGCGGTGATAGTCCAACCCCACTATGACGTCGCACCTTTTGAGGACGTACGGTCTCCAACTGCTGTAGGCGCCGTCGATAATCCATCGAGGAGATTGGCAAATTTCTTGAGCAATAACTTGTTGCTCAGCTGGGGTGCGATTTCTCCAAGGGGCTTGATGGCGGGAACAAACCCGATTTCCTCATCCACATTGTGGACCGGAATCTTAAGAATTACTCCTAGCTGCTGGGCGGCGCTGGTTTTTCCGCACCCAGAAACCCCAAAAACCAGGATTCGATGGGCATCGCGAAGATGAGATATGTGTGCTTCCATGGTGCTGGTGTGCTCAGCCTGAGGTGGAGCTAGGGGATGCGCACCGTCAAACACTGAGCCATTACCCCAAAGGGCCCGTGTTTGTCGTGGAGGAAATTATGGGTTAGCCCTAAACCGGTGGGGCCGAAGTTAGCTCTAATATCGTGACCTAGCCAATCAGAGAATCCGTTTTCAACTTCATGAAAGTCAGGAACCCGAAAGAAGTGCGCGCTAAGGTCTACGTTGGGGAACATAACTTCTTTAGGGTTGGCTCTCAATGCCATGCCGTTGGCAATATCAAACATGCTGGCGGCGAGGGAAAAAGGGCTAGCTGGCTGGTCATCAACTAAAAGTGTGTTGGTGCGTACCCACATGTGGGCGCGGCCGGTGTCAAGTTCGGTGCGGAAACCTTCAAGAGTTTCTAAAAAGTCTCCTTGCCAATCTTGGACGGGGGCGAACGGTTGCATCTGGGAACGAGGGGTAATGGATTCTATAGCCGTCCCGGCAACTGCTTGGGTATCGCTGGACACCATAAACCAAATGTGAGCCTGAACAATTGTTCTTCCTTCGTGGAGTAACCGAACTTCCACGAGCTCAATGGTTTTACCTTTCCGAATGACCTCAACTTGGTAGTCATAAACATCAATAGGAACGACACCGTAGATTTCGTAAGTTACTCGGCCGATGCTGAGATGATCCGTCCGGCGGACCGCAAAATCTGTTTCGGCAATGTGGAGAATTAATCCTAAAGAAGGAGCTATATGCTGTTCTGACGTATTCCACGCCCCGGTTGTAGCCGAGGTAGCAGTGTATTGTTGAGCTCCTGTCCGGATGAAATAAGAATCCATGAGGACACTGTAATATGCTCGGGCCTTACTTGGGCAGCAATAAACTCATAATTCGCTTGTGCCTTGCCACAAAATTCCCCGCACCCCAGCTACCAACAGGGTCTGTGGTGAAGATAAAAAACGACGTCCACCTGGCAGTGACCACTCTCGGAAGGTGCGCCACCACCTGTGGCGTGTAATCTATAGGCCATGGATAAACCGGTGGTGAGAGATGCAGCCCTCCTCTTTTTTCGGGTAATTGTTGGACTCATCTTCATTGTCCACGGTTGGCACAAACTCATGATCAGTGGAATCACTAAAACCACAGGGCAGTTTTCTGCCTGGGGAGTGCCTCAGCCGAAACTGTCGGCCTGGGTTTCAGGATTAGCTGAAACCGTCGGCGGAGCCATGCTTGTCATCGGAATCTTGGCTACCTTTGCAGCTACTGGACTAGCTTTACTCATGGCAGCAGCAATTTACTTTGTGCACCTTGGTGCTGCCGGATTTACCCAACTGGGAGTGGAAGGCGGAAATAGTATTGAATTCCCCTTACTTCTCCTGATCAGCCTTGCCATGATTGTGGTTTTTGGTCCAGGCCGAGCTAGCGTTGACGGGGTGCTATCTCGTGCTTGATTGTGAGCAAATTCAGGCGGCAATCTCTGCCCGCTTAGACGGCGAACCCACCGGGATCCCAGACGATGTTATTGACGCACATGTTGCCGCTTGTCCGGAATGCCGTGCTTATCAGGAAAAAATTCTTCTATTGCATGAGAAATTCTCGTTTAAGGAAGATCCTGTGGCATTAGCGGTTTCCCAGGGGCCACGGCCCGACTTGGCGGACAGCATTCTTGCTGATGCAGAACCACAACTTCGGAAGCGGGCAACAACTCGAGCTTTAGGACTAGCACTGACTCGAGTGGCCTTATGTATTCTCGCCATCGCCTACGTGGGGTGGGCAGTCACCCTCTTGGCGCGTTCTACCAACTTGTCCCCAGAGGATCCCAACAATGCGTTTGTTGTTGAAGCAGCAGCGTTAAGAGTTGCGCTGGCCGTCGGACTCATCTTCGGAGCTTGGTGGCCTCGCCTTGTTGTTGGAATGCTTCCAGTTATCGGTACGTTTTTTATGTTCAGCGCTGGTCTAGGGATGAGGGACTTTGTGCTTGGCCAAGCCAGCGAGGAACAGTGGTTACAGCTAGTGATGCTGTTTATTAGTTTGCTGGTTTTGTTGTGGAGTTGGCTGAATAATTACGGGCTCGACGCTTTCCGACGCTACTGGCTCACACTAGGGTCCGGTAGTGCCGGCCCGTGATGATCATGAACGGGTTTTTAAGCAGTGCGTGGATCTATTGCCAGCTTGGAAGCCACATCAAAGATTGATACCACGAATTCGGGATAGGTAGTCCGTAGAGAATAGGGCTGAAATATATAAACATCGCTGCTACTAGCGCTAGATACAAAGCCACCGCTAAACCACCAGCGGTGAGAAATTGGGGGGAACCAGACTTATTGACCCCGTTGACTATCGCTGGGCCAGTGTGAGCCAGATGCCAGCATGCCAGTGCTATAAGACAGATTGTGAATGGTACTAGCGCGGTGGCGTAGAAGAAATACATCTGGCGATCATAAGCAGCTAGCCAGGGGAGAAATCCAGCAGCGAAGCCCATGAGCGGAACACCGTAGGAGCGTTGCCGTCGGATCAGGAAAAACCACAGTCCCCATAACAATGCTGGGACAGTAGCCCACCAGATAGCTGGCGTGCCGAACAGGAAAATTGCGTGGTGGCAGGCTTTTTCACCAGCCCAACAGTTTTGCTCTGAGGCTGAGGAGTAAAGAATCGGTCGCACGGCGGCTAGCCAGGCCCAGGGTTTCGAATCCCACGGGTGGTGGTGTCCTGAGGAACTTGTCAAGGAGCTATGGAATTCCAAAACGGACAAATGGTAATACAGCCAAGAACCAAGGGACTCCGGGAAATAGTGGAGCCAAGATTCTTCGGGAACTGTTCCATTACTGAGAGCGTGGCGGTAGACGGATGTCTCTGAGGAAAACCAGGCTCGCCAACTCCAGAGATACAGGGCGGCTGGAAGTACCACCAGGGAGGCCAAGGCAGCGGGAACATCACGGATTAAGGTTCCCGCTGTGGGGGCACTCACCCCGGCTTTGGCGCGAAGTCGAAGATCTCCGATAACACTCAGAAGTCCGAAGAATGCGATGTAGTAGAGGCCGGACCATTTTACTGAGAGGGAAAGACCTAGCATCACTCCAGCGAGAAAGCGCCACCAGCGAAATCCTAGACGTGGGCCGAAAAACCCCCACCGCACTGGAGGATGAGACCAGGCGTGGAAGATCCGGGCGGCGCATTGGCGGTGATCTTTCACTAATGCCCAGGCGGCAGTGACGATGAAGAAGACTTGGAAAATATCGAGCATGCCGAATCGGGAGCCAATTAGCAGCACGCCATCGCAGACAGCGAGGAAGCCGGCAATGGCTCCGACTTGCCATGAAGAACTTAATTGCCGGGCCAGTGCCATGGTGATGAGCACCGTCGCGCATCCAAAAAGTGCTACCATTACCCGCCAACCTGCGGGGGTGTAGCCGAATACTTCTTCGCCGAGGGCAATAAGTTGTTTAGCAAGGGGTGGGTGGACGACGAGTCCATACCCAGGGTTGGATTCAATTCCCCCGATAAGCGGATTGTGTTGGGATTCCACCATGTCCCAGGCTTGGGGGACATAGTGTTTCTCATCGAAAATCGGGGTTCCGGCGGACGTAGTTGCGGTAAGACCGGCGAAACGAGTGATAAATGCGAGAACACCAATGATGATGGTTGTTATCTGCTCTGGGCGCCCCCAAGGAGGAAGAGGAGTTAGGCGCACTGGACGATCAGGGACAGAAAAAGTTCTCACTCGGGTTATGCTACCGAACCGTGAGGAAGACTCGTGGCACACTAGAGGACATGGCTACGCTTCCTCATGGTGTATTAATTGCGGCAACGCCGTTGGGAAATCTTGCTGATGCCTCACCGCGACTGCGTGAAGCTTTGGAGAATGCCCAGGTAATTGCTTCTGAAGATACCCGCCGTACCCGCGCTTTGGCCCACGCTTTGGGGGTGGAGATACGAGGGAGGTTGGTGTCTCACTTTGATCACAATGAAAAATCTCGACTTCCTGGTTTATTGGAAGCGGCACGGACGTCGACTGTTTTGGTGGTAAGTGACGCGGGGATGCCGGTGGTGTCAGATCCAGGTTTATCGCTAGTAAATGCCGCCCATGAAGCGGGTATCCCAGTGAGTTGTCTGCCAGGCCCCTCAGCCGTTCCTACCGCCCTGGCACTGTCAGGCCTACGGGTGGGAAGGTTCATTTTTGATGGCTTTGCTCCGCGCAAGTCGGGGGCGCGTCGAGAATGGTTAGAATCCCTAAAAACTGAGCAGCGAGCTGTATGTTTCTTTGAATCTCCGCACCGTATTGCGGATACGTTAGCCGCTGCCCGTGAGGTGCTAGGGTCGCAGCGTCGCGCTGCTATTTGTCGTGAGCTTACGAAACTTCACGAAGAAGTTCGACGCGGCACCTTGGCGGAACTCAGCCAGTGGGCGTCTGCTGAACCGGTGCGAGGAGAAATCACGGTGGTCATTGACGGGGCGTCCCCTGAGCGTCAGGAAGTAACAGAGCTCGTGGCGCAGGTGCGAACTCGGGTTGATCAAGGAGAGCGGCAAAAGACGGTGTGTCGGGAATTGGCCGCACGCTACGGGGTTTCTAGCCGCGAGCTGTATGATGCGGTGCTTCAGTCTCAGCGATAAGTGGTGCTGAGGGGACAACCAGGCCCAACTGACGGTTAGTAATTCTCAGCTTGATATTAAGAAAAGTTTGTTACATGGTGTCCACCATGGCTACAAGTGACCATATTGGAGAACAGGAAAACTATTCAGCCACTGAAGAATTAGCTGGGATGCTTCAAGCTGAACCCGTTAAAGTTGAAGAAGAAAAGATTCGGCTTCAGTCAGATAACGAGGATGCTCGCCTTAACTGGCCCGTGGTGGCTCCAGCTGCGCTTATTGCCATAGCCTTCGTGGTGTGGGGACTCGCCGGGGGAGAGAGCTTCGCGCACTTCGCGAAACTAGCGCTACATTTTGTGGTGCAAAATTTTGGTTGGGCCTTTGTACTCTGCGGGACAATTTTTGTGATCTTTGTCCTCGTCATAGCGCTCTCTAAGTTCGGATCAATCAAGCTCGGGCATAGTGACGAAGGCCCGGAGTTCAACACCATCTCATGGATCTCCATGATGTTTGCCGCAGGCATGGGGATCGGTTTGATGTTCTATGGCGCTTCAGAACCTTTGACCTACTATCGGGACGGTATTCCCGGGCATTCTCCCTTAGAAGTGGGGACATCCATGTCCACCGCCTTATTTCACTGGACACTTCACCCCTGGGCGGTATATGCCATTGTTGGTCTTGCTATCGCTTATTCCACCTATCGGGTGGGGAGGCCGCAGCTTATTTCTTCGGCCTTCGTGCCGTTAATCGGAGAAAAAGGAAGCCGCGGTATCGTCGGTCGGATCATCGACATTCTTTCGATTATTGCCACCGTCTTCGGCACCGCATGTTCGCTTGGGCTCGGCGCGCTGCAAATCGGTGCTGGCTTGAAAGCCGCCGGAATCATCAACAACCCGAGTACATGGTTAATTATTGGGATTGTCTCAGTGCTTACCCTCGCTTTCGTTTTTTCGGCGCTCAGCGGGGTCGCTCGGGGTGTTCAATACTTGTCCAACGCCAATATGATCCTTGCCGCAGTGTTGGCCATTTTCGTCTTTGTCTTTGGCCCTACAGTATCTATTCTGAACTTGATCCCTGGGTCCATTGGCAACTACTTATCTAATTTCTTCGACATGGCGGCTCGTACCGCAGAATCGGCCAATGGAACTGCCGGTGAATGGCTAAGCACCTGGACTATCTTCTATTGGGCTTGGTGGATTTCCTGGAGCCCCTTTGTCGGGATGTTTATTGCTCGGATTTCTCGGGGACGAACCATCCGAGAATTCTGCCTAGGCGTCCTTCTTGCCCCAGCCGCCGTGTCAATACTCTGGTTCGCTATTTTTGGTGGCACCGCTATTAGCCTGGAACAACACGGTAAATCCATTTGGGGAAATGGAGATGCGGAAAGCCAGCTATTTGACCTTCTGCATACCCTACCGGCAGGCACAATTTTTGGGGTTGTAGCGATGGTCTTGTTGGCCACATTTTTTGTGACCTCGGCAGACTCTGCGTCAACGGTTATGGGTTCGCTGTCTCAACGAGGCCGCCAAAATGCAACCCCGTGGGTGTCTGCCACCTGGGGTATTATCACCGCCCTCATCGGACTGACTCTCTTGGTCTCCGGCGGCGACGAAGCATTAAGCAACCTACAGAATGTCACTATCATTGCTGCGAGCCCCTTTTTAATCGTGGTCTTTTGCTTGATGTTTGCGATTGTCAAAGACCTCAGAAATGACGTGATTTATCAGGATTACCGAGAACAGCAACGTTTTGCTGCCCGGCTGGCTCGCGAGCGCAGATTGTATAACCAACGGCGTCATCGAGAAGAGCTACGACGCCGTCGCGCGGAGCGAATTCATCGCGCAGAACATCACCATTAAGGGCGCCAGGACATTATGATTCCTCATCGATGAGGTGGTTAGTTCAGGCTTTGTGCAAGGTATCCGATATGGTAAGGAACATGCCCAAATCTGTGCTCGTCAACGTTGCTTGGCCGTATGCTAACGGCCCCCGTCACATCGGCCACGTCGCTGGTTTTGGAGTTCCCTCCGATGTTTTCGCTCGATACCAACGAATGTCCGGAAACACGGTGCTCATGGTCTCGGGCACTGACGAGCACGGCACTCCACTGTTGGTCCAAGCGGATAAAGAAGGCGTATCCGTCAAGGAGTTAGCTGACCGCTACAACCGTCAAATTGTGGAAGATCTGGCCGGGCTGGGATTATCCTATGACCTGTTTACTCGGACCACCACCCGAAACCACTATGCCGTAGTTCAAGAGTTGTTCCGGGGTCTCTATGACAACGGCTACATGATTAAACAGGTCACGAAGGGTGCGGTTTCCCCGTCTACCGGTCGGACTCTTCCGGACCGCTATATCGAAGGTATTTGTCCGATATGCGGTGCATCGGGCGCTCGAGGAGACCAGTGCGATAACTGCGGAAACCAACTTGATCCGGCAGATTTAATTAACCCAGTTAGCAAAATCAATGGGGAAACACCGGAATTTCGCGACACGGAACACTTCTTATTAGATCTCCCGGCGCTTGCTCAAGCATTAGGGGATTGGCTAAGAACGAGGGACTCCTGGCGACCCAATGTTTTAAAATTCTCTCTTAATCTTTTGGAAGATCTACGCCCCCGCGCGATGAGCCGTGATATTGATTGGGGTATCCCCATCCCGGTAGAAGGGTGGGAAGACAATAACGCGAAGAAATTATATGTCTGGTTTGACGCCGTCGTGGGTTATTTATCTGCTTCGATGGAGTGGGCTTATCGCCAGGGAGACCCGGAGGCATGGCGCGCATTTTGGACTGACCCTGACGTCGCATCTTATTACTTCATGGGGAAAGATAACATTACTTTCCACTCCCAGATATGGCCGGCTGAGCTATTAGGCTACGCCGGAGCCGGAACTAAGGGGGGTAGCGCCGGGGAATTAGGCACCCTAAATCTCCCGACAGAAGTGGTTTCCTCTGAATTCTTGACCATGTCTGGATCTAAGTTTTCCTCTTCTAAAGGCGTGGTTATCTATGTCAAGGACTTTTTGGCGGAGTTCGGGCCTGACCCCTTACGCTATTTCATCGCGGTAGCCGGGCCGGAAACCACAGACACGGACTTCACCTGGGATGAGTTTGTTCGACGCATCAATAATGAGTTGGCGAACGGGTGGGGTAATTTGGTGAACCGAACGGTTTCTATGGCCTATAAGAATTTTGGTGAAGTTCCTAGGCCTGGGAAGCTTCAAGAATCTGACGAGGCGTTATTGGGCTTAGCTCAGAAGACCTTTGAGGTGGTAGCGCAATCTATTGAAGCCTCTAAGTTCCGTAATGGAATTAATGCTGTTATGCACGTGGTGGGGGAGGCTAATGCGTATTTAGCTGAGCAAGAACCCTGGAAGTTGGCCAAAGAGGAAACACAGCGGGAGCGTCTAGCAACGGTGTTGTGGACTGCTCTACAGGTAGTGTCAGACTGCAACGTGATGCTGACTCCTTATTTGCCCCACATCGCTCAGCAGGTTCATGAAACCTTGGGTCGCGATGGTATCTGGGCTGCGCGTCCGCGCATCGTGGAAGTTCGTGATGAATCTCCTCGCGATCCGGTTGGGGTGGGTTTGCCAGAAAAGGGGCAGCGTTATCCGGTCATTATGGGTGACTATGAATCTCAGCAAGCTAAGTGGGCTCGGGTTGATGTTATCCCTGGTACGGTGTTAAAGAAACCGAAACCTTTGGTGCAAAAACTAGATCCTGATTTAGCGATCACTGGGCCAGAGTGGGCCCCGGTGCAGCCTCAGGAATAGGGTCTGTCCTAGCTATTTTTGGAAAGCAAGCACCCCTTGCGCGGATAAGAATATTCGACGCAAGTGGGTGCTCCCTTTACTCATGGAGAAAGATATTCGCGTGCCTCAGAAGAAAGTTGTTCCCGCAGCGTTAGCTTTTCTCGCTGTCTTTAGTGCTGCCATTAATCTACGAGCAGGTATCGCTTCGCTCGGCCCGGTTTTGAGTCAAACTCTATCCGCTTTCCATGCCTCCGGCTCTCTAGCCGGAGTACTGACCGCCATGCCAGGACTATTTTTCGCCCTCATGGGAATCCTGGCGGTGTCTCTAGCCTTCCGATTCGGTATATCACGAACCCTCACCTTCGGAATGGGGCTTACGCTTCTTGGCTTAGTAGTGCGTCCCCTGGTCGGCAGCATCAGCATCTTCTTAGTCATGACGGCCCTAGTCGTCAGCGGAATAGCCCTATCCAATGTGCTCCTACCTGCCTGGATTAAAGCCCACGGTGGGAGGAACGTCGTTGCCCTCATGACAATCCATGGTTCAGTACTTGGACTTTCCGGGGCATTGGGCCCACTAAGCGCACTGCTTTTCGAGTGGCAAGGCGCCCTCTTAGTATGGGCTTTACCCGCGTTACTTCAATTTCTAGTGTGGCTTTGGGTCCTCTTTTTCTCACCCCACGACTCACCCAAACACCAGACGGACTCCGCGTCGGACCACTCACCATCTTCTGGAGAAAACATCTCTCTCTGGCGTTCTCGCACCGCCGTCTTTTTGATGCTCTTTTTCGGACTCCAGTCCATGACCGCCTATATCCAGATGGGTTGGCTTCCACAAATGTACACCGACGCCGGAATCAGCGCTCAGCTAGCGAGCATAGCCATTGCCTTAGTCGGCGGCATGAACGTCATCGGCGGTTTGGTCATGCCAACCATCATCGATCGGGCCCCCACCTTAGCGCCATTGCCGCTTGCCTTCGGGATTTTCACAGCTCTCGGCTATCTGGGGATACTATTCGTTCCACAAACTGCCCCTTTGCTATGGGCTTTATTGCTCGGAATCGGTGGTTTCTGTTTCCCCACAGCACTAGCTTTAATTCCCGCTCGGACCCGCAGCCCCCTAGTGACGGCACGGCTGTCCGGCTTTGTACAACCCCTCGGTTACATCGTCGCAGCTCTCGGGCCATTATTGGTGGGGATTTTTTATCAACATGCCGGAACCTGGACAGGTATTCTGTGGGCCTTAATCCTATGCGCTGTGGCCATGAGCGCAG
The DNA here is from genome assembly GCF_014522205.1 of Corynebacterium poyangense. Taxonomy (NCBI): domain Bacteria; kingdom Bacillati; phylum Actinomycetota; class Actinomycetes; order Mycobacteriales; family Corynebacteriaceae; genus Corynebacterium; species Corynebacterium poyangense. The sequence goes on from NZ_CP046884.1 coordinate 846,621, forward strand.
TGGGATTAAGAGCTAGCCGATCAGTGTATATCGACGATGAACTAGCTGCCGCCAAGCAAAAATTATTGGCTTAAAACATGCAAAATTCACTATAAGTTCCTAAGCTAGGGTGGATGATCGAGTTCCGCGATGTTTCGAAGCACTTTGGGGACACCAAAGTGGTTGACAACTTCAGCATAGAAATTCCCTCACACTCTTCCTTAGCTCTTGTTGGTTCTTCTGGTTGCGGAAAAACTACCTTGTTGCGCATGGTGAATAGGATGGTGGAGCCTGACTCTGGGAGTGTGTGCATCGACGGTGAAGATGTTGCCGGCGTCAACCCCGTCTTGCTGCGTCGCAGTATCGGCTACGTCATCCAGGGTGGGGGCCTACTTCCGCATCGCACCGTGCTCGATAATGTGGCAACTGTTGGCTACTTGTTGAAATGGGATCGGGGTAAAGCTCGACGTCGGGCCCGGTCGCTATTACAGAAAGTAGGTTTAGATAGCCAGTTGGAAGGAAGGTATCCAGCGGAGCTATCGGGAGGGCAGCAACAAAGAGTTGGAGTGGCCCGGGCGCTGTTGACTGATCCGAATATCTTATTGATGGATGAGCCTTTTGGGGCAGTCGATCCGATTGTTCGATATGAGCTCCAACGGAAGTTATTAGCGCTGCAACAGGATTTAGGGAAAACCATCATTCTGGTCACCCATGACATTGCTGAAGCATTTTATTTAGCAGATAAAGTTGCTGTTTTGGAACCGGGAGCACGTATCGCTCAATGGGGAACGCCTCAAGACATTAAACAAAACCCGCAGAGCGATTTCGTCCGTGCGATGATTCGCGCAGTTCAATTCGAGGACACCCATGACGTGGCTGATTAATAATTCTCCCTATTTCCTGCACGTCTTTCTTTATCATCTTGGTTTGGTCATTCCGGCGCTGATTATTAGTGCAGTGATTTCTCTCCCGCTGGGCTGGTTGGCCTATAAGTATCCCACGGGGGGAGCGGTGATCCTGCAAATTCTTCAACTTGCCTACGTTGTGCCGGTCCTCGCTCTTTTAGTGCTGTTTCCAGCAATTGTGGGATTACCCATGCGCTCCCCAATAACCTTGGTTCTCACACTGAGTATCTATGGTGTTGCCTTGTTATTGAGAAACACCACCTCAGCTTTCGCGTCGGTTGACAAAGAAAACCTTGACATTGCCCATGCGTGCGGATACTCACCCCAGCAGTGCTTTTTTCGGGTACACCTGCCTTTGGCTTTGCCAGTAATTCTGGCGGGATTCCGGGTTGCTGCTATGTCAACCATTGCGATGGCCTCCACGGGGGCCCTGGTGGGAATTCCTAGTCTGGGAAGCCTATTAACCGATGGTTTTCAACGCGGCCTAGTTGGTGAAGTACTCGTCGGTATCATCGCCATCCTCATTCTGGCTGTCGTCATTGATGTAGCGTTGTTCCTGGTGGGCTCACTTCTTCTACCGTGGAGCCGGGTGCAGAAAGCGAGTAGTCAACTATGAATTTCTTAGTGCGTGCTGCTCAGATCCTCAGCGATTCAGCGCAATGGGGTGGAGAAGGTGGATTTGCAATCCGAATCTTGGAGCACGGGCTGTTAAGCCTGTGTGCCGTAGTAGTTGCGGTTCTCGTCGGGCTACCCCTGGGAGTGATTTCTGCCCATATTCCCGGAGGCTCGCTTTTTGTGGGAACCTTAAGCGGGGCAGCCAGGGCCTTGCCGGTTCTTGGCCTCGTTGTCATTGCCGGTTTGTGGTTTGGCGTAGGTCTTCTGGCGCCGTGCGTAGTTTTGGTGGTGCTGGCTTTACCTTCCATCATTAACGCAGGGTATTCAGCCGTAGAAGCTACTCCCCGAGAGATTCGTTCCGCAGCCACCGCTATCGGATTTAGCCGACGTCAACTAATACTTCACGTGATCTTCCCCTATTCCGGAGGGATAATCTGGGGCGGAATCCGCACCGCATCCTTACAAGTATTTGCGACCGCCACCTTGGTTGCCTATACCGCCGATATCGGGCTTGGTTCTCCTATTTTTATGGGGTTAAAGACCAGAAACTACCCCTTAATGCTCGCGGCTGCGATTGTGATGATCCTACTTACTTGGGGCATTGATGTGGTTCTGGCGCATATCCAAAAACGCAATAGTTTTAGTAGTAGGGGGTGAGAGCCGGTGCGAAAACATCCTTTTCTTTCTGCTTTCTGCTTGTTGCTATCTCTTGTCTTGAGTAGCTGTTCTTCCGCTCATCCCTTTTCCGGGTCTGTCACTAATTCCAACGCTATCGTTGTCGGCTCCCAAGACTATTTCTCTAATGAGATTATCGCCGAAATTTTTGCTCAATCCTTGGAAAACGCTGGATATAGCGTTGATCGTGATTTCCGTATTGGTCAGCGGGAAGCCTACCTTCCGGAAATTGAAGCGGGAAATATCGATCTGTTTCCGGAATATAGTGGAAACCTTTTGCAATACTGGGATCCGACGGCCTCGGTCGGGGATGCACAAGAGGTCAATAATCAACTTCGTCGTCGAACTCCAGCGGGGATATCTATTTTGAATCAGGCTGAGGCTACCGATGAAGATGTCTATGTGATGACTCGACATCATGCCGAGGAACTTGGTGTGAAGAGTTTGGCTGATCTGGCGCGCCTTCCGCGGACCTGGCACCTAGGAGGCCCTTATGAGCTTAAAGAACGAGATTATGGCCCGCAGGGTTTAGCCAGTGTTTATCATGCTCAGGTGGAACTGAGTCCGATTGAGGATGCTGGTGGTCCGCTCACCATTAAAGCCCTCAGCGATGGAACGGTAGATATTGCCCGGATGTCCTCAAGCTCACCGGCAATTGCCGATAATGATCTTCTAGTTTTGGCAGATCCGGAGCGGTTACTTCCCGCTTCACATGTAGTTCCTTTAGTCTCGGACAAGGTTGATCCCCGAGCGCGAGAAATCATCAATGACCTGATGGCGCGTTTTCATCAAGAAGACATAGTGGCCTTAAACCGGGCTAGCGTGGAGCAACAAAAGGCGGCGGCTACCATCGCCCAACAATGGTTAGCTGGCCAGATTACCTCCGGTGCTGAGGAGAAGAACCGTACCTCTTAGAATGATCAGCTATGTCTTCGAAGAAGCCTCGTCCCGTTCCTCAGCCTGCTGATCTTATTCCCGGTCTTTGCGATGCCCATACTCATCTTCAGGCCACCAGCCATCATCGTGGTGCTCCGGATGCCCCGGCCACTGTGGCGGATTTAATAACTCGGGCACAGTCGGCAGGGGTAAATCAGATATGCACCGTGGGAGATGGTCTTGATGAGGCTGCGGAAGCGGTACGGATTGCTCAAACACATCCCCAGGTGTGGGCAGCCTGCGCCATTCATCCGACAAGGGCACATGAACTCGATGACAATGCTCGACGTGCACTTGTGGATTTAGTCCATAATCCTCGATGCGTTGCGGTCGGGGAAACGGGGATTGATACCTACTGGATTAGTCACGCTCCGGATCGCACTGCGTCTTTAGAGCAGCAGGAAGAGGCGTTTCGCTGGCACATTGATCTTGCCGTATCAAGCGGAAAAGCACTCATGATTCACAACCGCGATGCCGATGAACACGTGCTCCGCATCCTCGCTGATTCGCCCCGCCCCAAAGACGTGATCTTGCACTGTTTTTCTTCTCCCGCTCCGGTGGCCGAGGAAGCCCTGAACCGCGGCTATGTCCTTAGCTTTTGCGGTAACACCACCTTCAAGCGAAATTCAGAATCACGCGATATTGCCGCGAGAACACCGTCGGACCTCTATCTCATCGAAACCGACGCTCCCTACATGACTCCGGAACCTTATCGCGGCACGCGCAACGAGTCGGCCTTTATCGGACACACCGCCCGCTGCATAGCCGAGGCTCGAGGGGTGGATGTGGCGCGTGTGGCGCATGAAACGTCAGCGAATTTCCATCGAGTGTACGGGCTGGACAACTAGGGTTTGTTATCGTATCGTGACATGAGGATGAGATCGCGATAGCGCATACAACCCGGAGCAGAAAGTAAGGAAGTTTTTAGAGCATGGGTGGAGCTCCTCATATCAAGCGAATCAACAAGTCCGCATCTTTGCCGCTGCGCTTAGCTACGGGAGGCGTTTTAGGGTCAGTCCTAGCCGGTGGAGTTGTTGTTGCCGTAAACCAAAAAAATGTGACTATCGACGATGACGGCAATATCATCACCTTGGCAACAGTCTCAGGTGATGTAGCCGGTGCCCTCGATGCTGCCGGAATCAAGGTAGGTGCGGGGGCTATGGTCTCTCCAGCGCCGAGTCAGGCTCTTAAGGATGACGCTCATATCACGGTCCGTAGCCTTAAACAGGTCTCGGTGGTCATTGACGGGGTGCCTACCCAGCTGGAATCGACGGCTCTGACCGTTGAAGATTTACTTAATCAGGTGCCGGGTTTTGTTCCTGGTTCACAGATTTCTGAAGATCCTAACGCTATTGCGAATAATGGGATGGAAGTTGAGGTCACACGTCCGAAATTCATTTCCATTAATGATGGTGGCAATGTAGTGCGGACCTGGGTTGCAGCAAAAACTGTGAAAGAGGCCCTGGACCAGCGGGGAATCACCCTCGGTAAGGAAGATCGGCTGAGTCTTCCGGGAAACACTCCGCTAAAAAATAATCTCGATGTCAATATCGACCGGGTTAAGACGGAAGAAAAAACCACCACTGAAGATTTTGATGTTCCTGCTGAGTATAGCGATGATCCAGAACTCAAGAAGGGCGAAGAAAAGGTTCTGGAAGAAGGCACACCAGGGAAACGGGAAATTACCCGCAAGATTGTCACCGTTAATGGTAAAGAAAGCGAGGTGACTGTTCTCCACGAAAAGGAGCTGTCGCCTGCTAAAGCCGCCAAAATCGCCAGGGGAACAAAAGCCGACGCGCCTGCCGTTGCACACGGTGGGGTGTGGGACTCCATTGCGCAGTGTGAATCCGGCGGAAATTGGGCTACCAATACCGGAAACGGCTATTCCGGGGGGTTGCAATTTTCCCCGTCTACCTGGGCGGCCTACGGTGGAACCGCCTATGCCCCCAGCGCAGATCAGGCTTCTAGGGAACAACAAATCGCGGTGGCTGAGCGTGTTCAGGCCGCCCAAGGCTGGGGTGCTTGGCCAGCCTGCACTGCCTCACTAGGGATCCGGTAACATTTCAATATTGTTCCCTTGGTTCCCGAAGCCATGAAAAGGTAGTGAATTGAATATGGCTCAGCTATTAGGCCCCGCTGATATTCGTCGGCTAGCTGCGGAACTGGATATCTCACCTACTAAAAAGCTGGGTCAGAATTTTGTCCATGACCCAAATTCCGTACGCAGGATCGTCGCTGCAGCGGATGTTGGAAACCAGGACCATGTGCTTGAGGTTGGGCCGGGCCTTGGTTCCTTGACCCTTGGTCTATTAGGTGCGGTGGATTGTCTGAGCGCGGTGGAAATCGACCCTCGCTTAGCTTCTCGACTAACTGAGACAGTCACCGATTACGCTCCAGAGTTTATCTCTCGACTTCGCGTCATCAACAAAGATGCCCTGCACCTTGAGAGCGGTGATTTATCACCAACTGCCGTCGTCGCTAATCTTCCTTATAACGTGGCGGTACCGGTACTTCTTCATGTCCTCGCCACCTTCCCGACTATTCGACGCGTCCTGGTTATGGTTCAAGCGGAAGTTGCTGATCGGTTAGCAGCGCAACCTGGATCAAAGATCTACGGAGTCCCCAGCGTTAAAGCTTCCTACTACGGTCAGGTTCGTCGAGCTGGTTCCATCGGAAAGAATATTTTTTGGCCAGCTCCAAACGTTGATTCCGGGCTGGTGAGAATTGATTGTTATAGGAAAGACGAGGCTCCGTGGGAGATAAGTACCGCGCAGCGAAGCCAGCTCTTCCCGCTAATCGACGCAGCTTTTGCTCAGCGAAGAAAGACTCTCCGGGCAGCCTTAACTGGTTTCTTTGGTTCGGGGGCAGCTGCCGAGGAGGCGCTGAAGCTAGCCGGAATTGATCCAAAGGAACGCGGCGAGAAACTCACTGTTGCTGATTTTATTCGGCTCGCGGAGGTGAGTAAGTGAAGCTCCGAGCTCAGGCTTATTCCAAAGTAAATCTTTTCCTCGGCGTTGGTCCGCGCCGAGATGATGGATTTCATGAATTGAGCACCATTTTCCAATCGCTGAGCCTTAACGACGAGGTGACGTTGCGCACTGAGGGTTCGCAGCCCCACACCGGCGCGTGGGTAAAAGGCCTTAAGGTTCGCGGGCTAGCTCACAACGAGGTTCCAGAAGATCAGTCAAATCTGGCGTGGAAAGCGGTAACCGCCGTGGTCAACGCATACAGTTCAGAAGGATATGTCCCTCATCAGACAGTTCATTTGGACATCAGGAAAGGGATCCCCGTCGCCGGAGGTATGGCAGGTGGTTCGGCTGATGCTGCTGCTGCGCTTTTGCTTGCTGACCGGTGGTTAAGCACAGTTCACCAAGTACCTGGTTTAGGAGAAGAAAGATTACTCGCCATCGCTGCTGAGTTAGGTTCCGATGTGCCGTTTAGTCTCCTAGGTGGCACTCAGCGAGGGGAAGGACGAGGTGAAAAGCTCAGCGCTGTTGCAAATTCGACGCGCTGGTGGTGGGTCATTGCGCTATCCAGAATAGGACTATCTACCCCAAAGGTTTTTCATACGCTTGATCATTTGCGCGACACCCAACAGATAGCACCACCTCAACTAGATTGCTCAGGGATCATCGCTGCTTTAGCCAGCGGTGATCCTCTGAAGTTAGCCGCTGAACTGCATAATGATCTCGCGGCTCCGGCACTGGCCCTTCAGCCTGCTTTGCGTCGAACCCTCGAGGCTGGAACTGAGGCAGGGGCTCTAAGCGGGATCATCTCAGGATCCGGTCCTACCTGTGCATTTTTATGCCACGACCGAACCCACGCTGATGCTGTTGCTGCTCGTCTCCGTGATTCTCAAGTCGCCGATACGATAGTGACCGCCTATGGTCCAGCCGGTGGTGCTGAGATCCTCGAATGAACATGAACGCTGGGCTGAACTACAAGGAGATGATTGATGGCAACTCCACTGTTGGGTGCTGAAACTATTCGAGTCGAGTATCCCACGCGCGTGGTCTTTGATTCGGTGAGCGTGGCAGTAGAAGAAGGAGACCGCATTGGGGTGGTCGGACGCAACGGTGACGGTAAAACAACTCTCCTTGGTGTACTCGCCGGAACCGTTGATTACCAAGCGGGACGGGTAACTCAACGCAAAGACCTTCGATTCGGAGTCCTCAGTCAGCGTGATAATTTCCCAGATGATATGCCGGTTTCTACTGCTATTGTGGGGCAGCGAGAAGAATATGAGTGGGCCAGTGATCCAAAAATTCGAGACATTATCAGTGGCCTCGTTGCCGATATTTCCTGGGATAAGAAGATCGGAGAATTATCCGGCGGGCAACGTCGGCGAGTAGCTCTCGCTGCCCTCTTGATTGAGGAATGGGACCTGATAGCTCTTGATGAGCCAACTAATCACCTTGATGTGGAAGGGATCGCCTGGCTAGCTGACCACCTGAAGAAACGATGGGCACAGGGGCAGGGTGGTTTGGTGGTCATCACTCATGATCGGTGGTTCTTAGATGAAGTGTGCACTGAGACGTGGGAGGTTCATGATGGAGTCGTCGAACCTTTTGAAGGTGGCTATGCCGCTTATGTGCTGCAACGAGTAGAACGAGACAGGATTGCGGCTCAAGCGGAACAAAAACGGCAGAATCTTCTCCGGAAAGAGCTAGCATGGCTTCGGCGCGGAGCCCCGGCGCGCACCTCGAAACCGAAATTCCGAATTGAGGCCGCAAATAGGCTGATTGAGGATGTTCCTCCGGTTCGGAATACTCTTCAGCTGCAACGATTGGCGGTGGAGAGGTTAGGGAAGAAAGTTGTAGACCTAGAAAACGTAACCGTGCGTTACGGGCAGCGAGAGATCCTCAAGAATATTACGTGGCGGATCGCACCTGGCGAGCGGACTGCCATTTTGGGGGCAAACGGGGCGGGGAAATCAACCCTGTTGGGGTTGATTTGCGGCGCTATTACTCCTGACGAAGGGCACGTTAAACACGGGAAAACAGTGAAAATTGGTATCCTTGACCAACAATTTTCGCAGCTTTCGGCGATTGGAGATGACCGAGTCCGAGAAGTCCTGGGGCGGACAAAAACCACCTTTAACGTTGGAGGCAAAGAACTCACCCCGGCTCAGCTCTTGGAGCGACTGGGGTTCCTTCGGGAGCATCTTTCTGCCCGGGTCAATGACCTTTCTGGCGGACAGAAGCGTCGTTTGCAGTTACTCATGCTGCTTCTGAGCGAACCGAATGTGTTGGCTTTAGATGAGCCAACTAATGACGTTGATGCTGATATGCTCGCTGCCCTGGAGGATCTTTTAGATTCCTGGCCAGGAACGTTATTAGTCGTTAGTCATGATCGCTATTTGGTAGAACGAGTGACAGATCAGCAATACGCGATCTTTGATGGTACCTTGCGCCATGTTCCTGGTGGCGTCGATGAGTATCTGAGGTTGGCAAAGCAGAAACGCGATGACGCTGATGGTGAGGAGAGGAAGTCTCCGCAGCCGTCTCACCGTACTCAACTATCGGGTGCGCAGCGGCGGACAGTCGAGAAGGAAATGACTTCTCTCGAACGGCGACTCGACAAGTTGGGGGAGGCTGTAGCACGCATTCATCAGGATATGGCAGCGCATGATCCCAGTGATTACCAGGGGCTCCAGGAGAAGATGGAGGAGATCCGGCGGCTCGAGAATGAGGCCGCGGAGCTTGAGGAACGCTGGTTGGAATTAAGCGAAATAGTCTCTTAAGAAGAAATAGTCCCTTAAGAATTAGAAAAGGGAGCGGCGGTCCTCTGAGCGTCGGCGGTTTCCGCGCCGTGCTCGGAACCGCTCACGAAGTTCAGGACGCCACAGGCTATAGCCGATCCAAAACAATAAAGCGGCTGCTAACAGCAAAAGAATAGTTCCTATTTCCTGCCCAGCAATCCAGAGTCCAGCGCTTGCGAGCACGAAAAGCGAGGCCAGGGCCAAAAAGTGGCGACTACGCATCGGGAGAAATCCTTTCTCCTTCGAACTGGGGCGGGCGACAACTGCCTGTGAATAGATCACAGTCGGGACAAGCTCATGGTGGATCTTTATCTTTGATAACCGTCAGATTTTTGTATGTGGAAGTTTGTATGGCATCCACGTTGCCATAGGCGCCGTGAGTTCTTTGCACAGAGGTGACTTTTGTCTACCCCCATGTGGTGGAGAAAGTCTCCTGGTGCTGCCGGCGCACTGCTTCAAGACAAGGCCTAAGGAGCCAGGTATGGTGGTACGCATGATTTTGATTAACGTGCGTTTTCGTCCGAAACCGGAATATGTGGAGAATTTCCGAGAATTAATGGCCGAGTTTACCGAGACATCCCGTGCAGAAGCAGGGAATATTTTCTTTGAGTGGGCGCGGAATACTGATGATCCCCAGGAATATATTCTTCTAGAAGCTTTCCATGATGATGCCGCTGAGGCCCATGTCAATAGTGATCATTTCAAGAAGGCGACGGAAGAATTTCCGGCACTATTGACCGAAACCCCGCAAATTATCAACACTCTCATTGAAGGTAAAACTGAGTGGGACCGGATGGCCGAATTTAAAGTGGATTAATTCCACCCAGTCGGTGTTGAGCTAACCTACCTGCCGATTTTGGCACAGAGATTTATAGGGAGAACTCCACAGTCGTGATCCACGCAGCATCTTTTGCTCTCATTGATTCTGTCAATGTCCTCCTCATTGGAGTGGTCGTGGCGTTAGGGCTAATAATTCCGCCTCATGGCCCCTATCGAAAAACGGTCGCCTTATTAATCGGCGGCGACTGGTTCGGTGTTTTCCTTCTCGCGTTATTATCACTTCTTGTCTTTAATAATCTAGGTGGGCTGGTTATCTCTTTTACCGAATCAGTTGCCTTTGGAATAGTCATTATCCTGGCGGGGATACTCATCGCGGTGCTCACCGCACTCGGGGGAAGTAATGACGCCCTTATTCAAAGAATTCTGGTACCGCTGAAAAATCCTGGAATTCTCACGGTGCTAACCGGTACCATTCTGGGCTTGGCGCAATCCATCACCTCGGCGCCGTTCTTTTTGGGTCTCATTGAGCTTAGTGCAACCCCTTTAGCCCCGACCTGGAAGTACAGTTGGGTGATACTTTACGCAACCTTGGCCTTGAGTTTGCCCATGCTGAGCGCCGTCCTCGTTGGGATAGTGCGTCGCTATCCCAACAGCGTTGCCGGTCATTTTTTTGACTGGATGCGCCAGCGGCCGCAAGCCATGACTCTTTTCGCTGGCTATGGTGTGGGTATATTGCTCATCGTTATGGGAGTAGTTGAGTTGCTGACCTAAAGAAAGCCTCGAGCTTCACTGGGAGTTCAGCTCAAGGCCAGGGGCAGGAAACGCGATCTATAGAGAGAGATCAGCAAGTGATCCTGCAGCGCTGAGGGAACTCTCTAAGGTGTTCCACAGCAATTCAATTGCGTTGTCCCACCACCCAAACGTAATGGACAAAGCGAGGTCGGCCATTTCAATACTCCTTAATGCTAGCTATGACGGTAGCGATAATGACGATGAGTGGTTGGTAGTATTTATTCTAGTCTTATAGGTTCCTGAAGTTCCACTATGGGTCGTGTCACGGGGAGAGAAGATGAATAGCGAAGCGGTGGGTGGCTAGACTTTAAGCTATGGCTAAAAGTAACTCCCAGAAAACTGAGAATGCAGGTGGACGTCCACCGAAATTGGCAAAGAAGGCGTATGAAAAGGAGCTGCGTCGCCTTCAAGCTGAATTGGTGGACATGCAGCAGTGGGTAGTAGAGACCGGGGCTCGGGTGGTCATCATCATGGAAGGCCGAGATGCTGCCGGGAAGGGGTCGGCCATCAAACGGATAACCCAGTATCTCAATCCACGAACCTGTCGGATTGAAGCACTTCCGGCGCCGAACTCCCGTGAACAAGGGCAATGGTACTTCCAGCGCTATGTAGAACGGCTTCCTACGGCCGGAGAGATCGTGATTTTTGACCGGTCATGGTACAACCGCGCCGGGGTCGAAAGAGTCATGGGTTTTTGCACCTCTCAGGAATACCGTCGATTCCTCCACCAAGCCCCCATTTTTGAGCGTCTCTTGGTCGAGGACGGAATAATGCTGCGCAAATATTGGTTCTCGGTCTCTGATGAAGAACAAATCAATCGTTTTCGCTCTCGCCTTAATGATCCTTTGCGCCGATGGAAATTGTCGCCCATGGATTTACAGTCCATCACTCGGTGGGAGGACTATTCCCGCGCGAAAGATGAAATGTTTGTGCACACCGATATTCCGTCGGCACCGTGGTACACGGTGGAAAGCGAAGATAAGAAACGATCTCGCATTAATGTGATTAGCCATCTGCTTTCTACCATTCCCTATGAGAAGATTGATCGTCCGTTGCCGGAAATCCCGGAGCGGCCGGAGAGCACGGAAACGTATGAGCGCCCTCCACGAGAGGAGTTCCGTTATGTGCCGGATGTGGCTGAGAGCCTAGAGAAAAAGAGGGTAAAAGGCCATGGTCATAAGGGCAAAAAGAAGAAGAAAACTAAGTAGTTCGGGGCCGACGCTTATAGCCCATAGTGGTTTTCTAGCACAGTCATCACACCGTAGTCTCTATTGGACGGTGCGGTGTGATCAGCTATTTCATGGATCCGCGGGTGGGCGTTGGCCATAGCCCACGCTGTTCCAGCCTCGATGAGCAATTCATAGTCATTGAGATAATCACCGAAGGCGATGGTGTCAGATTGTGCTATGCCGAGCTGCTCGCGAAGTTGGTGTAGCCCACGGCCTTTATTGGCCTTCGGATTCATCACATCAATCCAATGTTTTCCGCTGACAACGGCATGAAAATCCCCGGACGAGGAAGCACCCGCTGCGGCAGCACGTCGGATCATATCAATATGTTTTTCTGCGTCATCCCGGGTATAGATCGCGACTTTAATAAGTTCGTGACTTATAGTCTCATGCAGATTATTACTAACACCCAAGCTATGATAATATTTTTTGATTTCTTTCTCGCCCGCAAGATTTTTCCGACTATGGATAAAAGCCTTATGCGGTAAACACACAACAATATCTAAATCATTTTTTCCAGACTCCCAGTGGTCCCCAATAGCACTTACCAAGGCATGTCCTACTGCCGGATTTAACGGAGTGGTAGAGATAATTTCTCCCTGGGAAAACACCACGGCGCCATTTTCTGCTAAACAGCTCAACTCCGGGCCCAGATCGCTAAACATATCGTGCAAGGTTGCTAATTGACGTCCACTCGCAGGGGTAAAAATAATTCCCTTGGCCTTGAGCCGTTGATGCAGATCCGGGAAACCGGGAGGTAAGTGTCCAGCAACATCCAACAGCGTGCCATCCATATCGCAGGAAATAAGGGCGGGATCCATATTCTCCTCAATCAACAATTGAATTTTAGCTTAGCTGACAGAAGTATTGAGCTTGTGCGATACTGGCATACATGAGTAATCACGATCACACAAAAGATGATTCCTTGGTTAAGGTATCCGTTGAAAACACTACCGGAATCTTGGAGTTGAATCGTCCTCGAGCACTCAATAGCCTCAATGACGAGATGATAAGGATTATTTTCGGAGCTTTAGAAAAGTGGAAAGACGACGATAATATTACTCAAGTCTTTATCTCTTCCACCCATGAAAAGGCATTTTGCGCCGGTGGAGATGTGCGTTTTGCTCGGGAAGGAATGGCCTCCAATAAAGCGTCGGAAATCTACACATTTTTTGCCGATGAATACCGTATGAATGCGTTGATCTCAGAGTATCCCAAGCCCTATATTTCTTTACTTGATGGGATAGCCATGGGAGGTGGACTAGGAGTTTCAGCTCATGGATCTCACCGAATAGTCACCGAAAAATTCCTAGCCGCGATGCCGGAAATGGCGATTGGCTACGTGACAGATGTAGGGATAAGTTGGTTTTTCCAACGCATGGTCGGGGCTCTTGGGCACCCCTCTCCGGCCCTGGCGGCGTTTCTAGGTCTCAGCGGCTATCGCCTTGACGCAGCAGACGCGATGTGGTCCGGGCTCGGTACTCACCTCATCTCTAGCGACAACACCGAGGCCTTCCGGAACCTGTTGATCTCCGACGGAGTAGACGCAGCTGTGGCGCAATACCAACTCAGCGACATCGGAGAAAGCACCTTGAGTCAGTGGTATCCCGCCATTGAACAGTGCTTTTCCTGTGGCAGCTGGGAGAAGATTTTTGAGGCGTTAAAAAATAGTGATAACGCAGAGTTTCGTGACCACACCATGGAATTGCTGGAATCAGCTAGCCCGACTTCACTTGTGGCAACCGCGGAAGTGTTTGTAGCCAATGAAGACGCAGCCGATATTCATCAGGGTTTGGCTCATGAGTGGACGGTAGGAAAAGAACTACTTAGTTCCCATGACTTTATGGAGGGAGTTAGGGCGGTGTTAGTGGATAAGGATCGACGACCGTCGTTTAGTCCCGCTTCTACAGCAGATGTCGACGTCCAGTATTGGCGAGAGAAACTACACAGCTAGTGTCTATAGTCTTCTGATAACCCCGAGCGCATTGTGAATCATGTATTCCCCAACCTCGGGGTCACGGGGGGCTGGCAATGATTCGTACCGCTGCAGCGCAAAGGCAATGGAGCGCGCCACAAGATGAACTGCCAGCACCAACTCATCTTTTTGGAACCCGAGAGTTGCTGCACGCGGTGCGAGGGCTTCGATAATGGGAGCCAAAATAATATCTGTATCCGACGCCCCGTAGCTTCGACCTGGTTCCTTCTCCCGCAACATTTCGCTCAACCGGAAAAGATGCGGCAAGCGGGCCGGACCATCTGCATCAAGAGTAATAATGGTGAGTTTTTCACTAATTTCGAGAAGCCCTAAGTTGGGCGGCAGATGTTGAACCTCATCCGCCAAAATTCGGACCTGCTCCACAATAAACTCCAGCAGCGCTTCTTCCCGCGAGGAGAAATAATTGTGAAAGGTTCGGGTAGAAACCCCAGCCCCGCTGGTAATTGCAGAAATAGTGAGGGCCGAGGTGCCGTGCTCTAAAGCAATTTCAGCTGCGGCAAGAGCCAGCGCGCTACGGGTTTTTGCTTTCCGCGCCTCCCTTAACCCAGGCATGGGCATAACTCCTTCCTCAGCCTTCTAGCTCACCACAAGTCCATATTTTTTAGACTAAAACGTACCATTAGTCGATGGTAGGAAAGAAACTAGCCCCACTTAGTATTTCATAAAAATAGGTGGAAACCCCTAGCGCTGAGAACCGCACTTTGGGTTAATCAGCAACCAAAGGTTCCAAGGTGAAATCTGGATTTTCTTTTTGGATAAACTGCAGCCGCCATTTATCACCAAAAAGGGCAATCAATTCCCCGTCAGTGCGGGTAAAAATTTCTACACCGCGTTGTCGGGCTAACTTCGGAGCAGTAGCCGCATCGGTTCGTCGGGCCACGGAATAAGGCACTGGATCGGTTTCGGTTTCTACGTTGTATTCATTAGCCATTCGAGCTTGCATCACCTCAAATTGCATGGGGCCAACGGCTGCCATGACTGGGTTTGCGTCACCTCGGGCATCATTACGAAGAATTTGAACGACTCCCTCGGAGTCTAGCTGCTCCAAGGCTTTGCGGAACTGCTTATATTTCCCCAGAGACGTAGTTCGAAGAGTGCGAAAATGCTCCGGGGCGAATTGAGGCATGGGGGCAAACTGCACTTTTTTCCCGCTAAAAATAGTATCTCCCGGGGCCAAAGAACCCGCGTTTACTAGACCGACAATATCGCCCGGGAACGCGGTTTCGACGGTGGAACGGTTTCGGCCAAAGACAGTGAGCGCGTATTTTGTCGAAAAACTACGACCAGACTGGGCGTGGGTAACCTGCATACCTCGGTCAAATTCGCCGGACACGACCCGCATGAATGCGAGAGTATCGCGGTGTTTTCGATCCATACCAGCTTGGACTTTGAAAACCACTCCGGAGAAATCATCGCCTGGGTTGCGTCGGGTATCTACCGCGCTAGTTGCCGTCTCGAGGACTGCTTTATCGCAGTCTCGGCCAGCGGGGGAGGGGGCGAGACGACATAGCGTGTCAAGGATTTGATGGACGCCGAAATTCAATATGGCGGAGGCGAAAATCACCGGGGAGGTTTCGCAGGCCTCAAAAAGCTCTTGATCGTGGAGGGCGCCATCGGCACTGAGTAGTTCAGTTTCTTCTACAGCGGTGTCCCAGGCCGCACCCTCTCGTTCGGCAGCTTGGTCAGGGGTGTAGTGCTCTTCGGGCGCAATAGTAGAGCCGCCAGCAGTACGAATGAAGTGGATATATTCATCAGTTTCGCCTTCTGTGTTTATCCGGGCTAAGCCTCGGAAATCTCCCGCCGGCCCTACCGGCCAGAATAGTGGAGTGGGCTGAAGGCCAATCTCGGAAACAATTTCATCAACTAGCTCCAAAGGCTCCCGGCCCGGCCGGTCCCACTTATTGATGACGGTGATGATGGGTAAACCTCGAGCCTTACACACCCGGAAGAGTTTCAGAGTTTGAGGTTCTAGGCCTTTGGCGGCATCAATCAACATCACCGCAGCATCCACAGCGGTCAAGACGCGATAGGTGTCCTCGGAAAAATCAGCGTGGCCAGGTGTGTCTACTAAATTAATGACATAGGGGTGGTCCTCATGCCCTGCTGGTGCGTACTCAAATTGCAAAGCTGATGACGCAATAGAGATACCCCGGTCTTTTTCCATTTCCATCCAGTCAGAAACGGTGGCTTTTCTTCCTGCTTTTCCGTGCACCGCCCCGGCCTCGGAAATCACGTGAGCATGCAGAGCTAAGGCCTCAGTGAGAGTTGATTTACCGGCATCTGGGTGGGCAATAACAGCGAAAGTACGGCGGCGTGCTGCTTCCTGGATGGTTGAGCTCATGGCTTACAGAATAAAGCCCTCACCCTATTTACTGTGAATCTGGTTCTGGGCTTGAACTAAACCCTGTTGCACGATGAGCCGTGCGGCTTCAGCAGCGGTGCTTATGAGGGCATCAAAATCGGGGCCAGTGTCGACGGGGCCAAGAACATGATCAACCACCGACGTTCCCGGATCAGGACGTCCAATTCCAATCCGGACCCTCAAATAATCACGGGTTCCTAGGGCCTGAGAGGTTGATTTTAAACCATTGTGTCCATTTTCATTTCCACCGTAGCGCAGCCGGATCTTGCCGGGTGCTAGATCTAATTCATCATGGAGAACCACTATCTGATCGGGAGAAATACCTAAGGCGTCGGCTACGGGAGCGATGGCGTCTCCAGAATTATTCATATATGTAGTAGGGCGCAGAATCATCACCGGTGTGTCACCCCACTGGACCAGGGCGCCGTGAGCTGGAACATTGCTTATGCGGGTCAGGATGTCACCGTTGTCTGCTAAAAGATCATCAACGGCCATATAACCGACGTTGTGTCGAGTAGCGGCATAGTCAGCTCCGGGGTTTCCCAATCCCACAATCAACCATTGTGCAGATATATCAGAAAGATCAAGGTTGGGTTCAGACGCATTTCCAGGTGTAGGGGCGTTTTCCCGTGGTCTTAACCCAATTGCGGCAAGGATAGATGTCAACAAAGAGCGATGGCGCATCTACTTATTGTGACATAGTGTGTCTTTTATGAGAGCTATTAAAGATTTGGCATACCACATTATCGCCGCCCCGATGGCCGGAGGCCCTTCTACTCCGGAACTTGCAGCTGCAGTTTCCCGCGCTGGTGGGTTAGGGTTTTTAGCTTTCGGCACCATGGCGTTGGACGCGGTCGAAGACTCGTTAACACGCATGGCTGAATTGGCTAGCGATGTGCCCTATGGGGTCAATCTGTTTGCTCCTCAACGACAAGAAATCCCAGCCGCGATGGCAGAACGTGTACGCGAGGAACTGAAAGCAGATTATGCCAGCTACGGGCTTGAGGTTCCTGATCTTCCAGACCCGGATTACAGCAATGGGTGGGAGGAAAAACTTCAGGCAGCACTGTCTGCTCCGCATCCTCCAGCGGTCATAAGTTCTACCTTTGGCTGCTTTTCTGCTGAGGAAATAGGGCGCATTCATGACCGCGGTATCTCCGCCTGGTGCACGGTGACCTCAGTGGAAGAAGCCCAGGCGGCGAACAACATTGGTGTTGACGCTCTGGTTGTTCAAGGCCCTGAGGCCGGTGGGCACCGGGGCACCTGGGATCTTCTTCGTCGTCCTGATACAGCTGAGTTAGCGAAGCTGCTCAGCCAGGTGCACCAGGCTTGCCCAGATCTTCCTCTAGTCGCTGCTGGCGGGCTAAGCACCCCTTCGGCGGTCGCCCAAGCTCAAGAATGGTCAGGAGTAGTAGCTGTGGCAGCAGGATCAGCTTTCCTGCTCACCCCAGAGGCGGGCACCTCTGAAGTTAACCGGGAATTTTTGGCCGAGGCAGCGAAAAAAGACGAGGCGACGCTGAGCACCCGCGCATTTTCCGGACGCTATGCCCGGGGCCTGAAGACGGCTTTTTGTCAGTCTCATCCTGATCCTGATTTCCCTCCCGTATACCCCTTTCTTAATCAGTTACTGGCCCCACTAAGAGCAGAGGCCGGACAGCACCGAGATTTTCGCTGGGCTTATTGTCTTGTCGGTCAAAATTGTGATGATCTCAAGCAGTGGCCAGCGGCAAAAGTTATGCGGTGGTTAGCGGGGGAGAATATCAACTAAGTGATTACCACCCCCGAAAGGTGGTTGGGAAGGCGGAGGCCACCAGAAAAATGTGGGGGCTGGGTTAGGCTAAGGGGTGGTTCCTTGTGCTGCCTAAAAGCCTTTACCAAAGGAGATTTTTCTCATGGCTCAGCCCACCTCAGATTGGAATGACAAACTCACCCTCGCGGAGGCCATGCTGCCGCTGATCAGCAAACTTCACCGCGAAAGAAACGTCGTCACCTCCATTTTTGGCCGGCTCCTCTTGGATGTCACCGCTATCGACATCATCAAATCCCACCGCTACGCTCGCCGCATCACTGACTCCCCGCTGCCCATTGATCAAACCCTCCCTATTGTGGAGGAATTAGCAACCATGGATCTGGGGACCGCCAGTATTGATATCGGGCGTTTAGCTACCAACTTTCACCGTAATCCTGAAGAGAAGGACTTACGCGCCTACTTGGAGCGGCAATTAGAGCCAGTCATCGGCCGGAATAAGGAAGTAGAGTCCACTGATGTTGTTCTCTATGGATTCGGCCGGATAGGCCGGCTCCTCGCCCGTATCCTCATCGCCCGCGAAGCCGCTTATGGTGGCGTGCGGCTTCGAGCTATTGTGGTGCGCAACAAAGGGGAGGGAGACCTCATCAAGCGGGCTTCGTTGTTGCGTCGGGATTCAATTCACGGTGCTTTTGAAGGGACAATCACCGTCGACGAAGAGAACAACACTATTTGGGCTAATGGCACACCCATCCGAGTGATTTATTCTGATGATCCGGGAAGTGTTGACTACACCTCATACGGGATTCATGACGCCATTGTGGTGGATAACACCGGGCGTTGGCGTGATCGAGAAGGACTAAGCCAACATCTGAAGTCTGCTGGGGTAGCTCGCGTAGTGCTCACAGCCCCCGGCAAGGGAGATCTGCGCAACGTTGTGTACGGAATCAATCACGGTGATATTACTGATGAAGACACCATCATTACGGCTGCTTCCTGCACGACCAACGGTATCACTCCAGTGCTGAAGGTGATTAATGATCGTTATGGGGTGCGTCATGGGCACGTTGAAACGGTTCACTCTTTTACCAATGACCAAAACCTTATTGATAATTTCCATAAGGGACCGCGCCGTGGCCGTGCTGCAGGGTTGAATATGGTGCTGACTGAAACTGGGGCAGCGAAGGCAGTATCCAAGGCTTTGCCGGAATTCGAAGGAAAACTCACGGGTAATGCCATTCGAGTCCCTACTCCGGATGTGTCGATGGCGGTATTAAACCTGGATCTTGAAACCAACGTTGAACGTGATGAAGTTAATAACTTCCTGCGTAAAGTTTCCCTCCATTCTGATCTGCGCCAGCAAATCAGCTATATAAATTCGCCCGACGTCGTCTCGACCGATTTCGTCGGATCTACTCACGCAGGTGTGGTTGATGGTTTAGCGACCATTGCTAGCGGCAACCACCTCATTCTTTATGTGTGGTACGACAATGAGTTTGGATACTCTAACCAGGTTATTCGGATTGTTGAGGAAGTAGCAGGAGCTCGACCTATGGTGTTGCCGCGCCGGGAAAGTCCCTCGGAGTTGTGAGTTCCTCACGGAAAAAGAGCAAGATCAAGGTGAAAGACAATCCCCTTGGTCTTAAGCTGAAAGCTACCTGTTGTCGTAAAAACCCGCGATGTATCAACTGCCCGGTGGTTTATCAGCGCTTAGCTCGAAGTGGTGCGTGGGAAAGAGACGATGCCACGTTGCCGCGTGAATTGAAGAGAGCACGGCGCTGGTAAAAGTGTGGGAGAGATATTAGAAAATATAGAGCTTACTGTGAATCTCTCCCTCATTAAGACACTTAGGCCTTAAGCTATGGCAATCTAGATTTGTGAAAGGCAATCAAGACTACTGTGAACTGACCGGAACAGAACAGCTACTGACCTTGAGATCTGTTCTCGATTTGCCTTTTGTTCATGAATATTCCCTGGATGCTATGGCTATTTGGCAAATCTCACAGCTTAGCCGCTTGGGGGATATGTCGGCTAAGAATGTTGTGGTTGTTGATACGCTCAAGACCTTGGCACATACCACCCCGGAAAAATTCTTTGGGCTTGATGATGTGGCCTGGTCATTGGCGCCAATGTTGCGTCAGGCGGCAAGCACTAGACAAGCGGTGTGGCTCTGCGATATCCCCAAGGGAGATTTGGGCCGAGTAACGGCAATTCTAGGTGAACACGTTGTTCACGAAGTGGGAATTGCCGAAGATCGTGAAGGGTCAGGAAATAATTTTATTCCCATCGCTTTATCGCCGATAGATTTAATAGCCCACTGGGCGCAAGGAACACCCGAACAACAATCTGCCTTACAGCAGTTAATGGAGGGTGCTGATACTTTAGTGATGAAAAGATCGGTTCTGGCCAATCTACGGGCTGTTGGGGCTAATATTATTGAGCGCAATATTGTTGGTAGAGTTCTTTCAAACCCTAAAGTCATTGCTTATCTCGTGGTGTTGATTTATTCCTCCTTGCGTGCTCTTCCCGTGGTTTTTGTCCCCGGATTTCACGGCAAGGTGTGGGTTTTGTGGACCATAGATATTGTGACGGCCATACCCTATACCTGGGGGATTATCGAGATGTTTGCCGGAAAAAATATTATCCGAAGATTGATAGGGCTAGTTGTTACAATTATTACATTTGTATCGCCCTATATTTATTTCTGGTTTAATGGTCGCGATTATCCCAGCTGGGTACATGTCTTCGTGGGAATGATGATTCTGGGCGCGATACTTATTGAATACCTTCGTTGGCTCCGAGATCGGATTATTGCGCGAGTGTTTTATCAACGTCCGCCCCGGTGAAAGTGCGACGGAAGCCAGGTAGTAAAAGCCAAGTGCCGGCAAGTACATTAATGCTGATGAGCCCGATAATGATGTAGTCCGGTGCCAGGAGTGGAGGCTGAGGTGGTGTGAGAGTAATGAGCACGCCAGTGGTAGCGATCCAAATAAAGGTGAGCGCGATATTAAGAGAACGGCTCCGTTTCACTCGGAACGGATGGGTGTAATGTAACGGAACCAGCGTCAAAATGCTGAGCAGAATTATGCTAATAATGCATACAGCCATGGGGGCCTGCCAAACCCACAGCAGCACTGCAACGATATTCCAGGCGGCGGGAAACCCGACGAAATAATGGTCTGTTGATTTCGCTAGTTCATTGGCATAGCAAAAACACGATGAGATCAAAATTAACACCGCAAAGGCGATAGCTATGGGGCGAGGACCGAGCGGGAGATGAAGTGCAATAAAAAATGCCGGAATTGCAGTCCAGGTAAGGAAGTCAACGACATGATCAACGATTGACCCATTAAACCACGGGATGATTTCTTTTACCCGGCATTTTCGGGCGAGAGAGCCGTCTACGCCATCCACGATCAGAGAAATGCCGAGCCATAACCACATCATTCTGATTTGGCCGTCGATCAGGGCGAACATGGCAAGGGTTGCCCATAAGAGACCACTAAGCGTTAAGGCGTGGACGCCCCACGCACGTAACCTCTCGTAACGGGTAGAGCTAGGCGACACAGTAACCACGGTGGTTCTTTCATCTCGGGGATTTGGTATGAAGGTGAATCTTACTAAACCGAGAGAAGGTGTAAAAGTCTATAGCTTCCTTAAGTGTTAGCCGTGACCGTGGAGAATTAGTGAATTAACAGGTAATTCTCACAAGAATCTCTTAAAAAACTATGAAAAAGTTTTGCACTGTATGAGCGCTGAGGAATCGTGGGTGTGGGGAGCTAGTCGAGGGGTAGTTCGGCGCGGGAGAAACTGTACAAGGAGGCGAAGATAAAGATGACAAGAAGGAGAAGGGAACTCACGATAGGAAGAAAGGAGGAATCGGTGGTGGTGTCTGTAGCGAGGTGATGGGCGATGTCGCTGAGCCCAAAGGGAGTGTGGGTCTTAGCCCATGTCCACATTCCGCCGAGTTGGAAGAGGAAATACAACCCGAGGCCGGTGATGATATTGAGTCCTAGGGAACGTTTTATTCCGGTGGCGCAGTAGATAGCAGCACTGATGAGGCTGAAAATGAATCCCCATAGCATCGTCGCGCCCATGATTGGGAGGAGGGGAGAATTATCGAAGAATAGTGTGGTGATGACCCCGGCTAGGAAAGCACCGATCAGAAAAATTATGAGAAAGGTGATGGTCGATACGAGGAAATGCGCGAGGGCAAAAGCAGGTCTGCTCAGGAAACGGCTCAGCAGAAAAGCTAAGGACCCGCTTCGGAAATCTCGTTGAGCGGATATCGATACCACAATCACGCCGCCGAGAACCAGTATTTGGTTGAGGTTTTTCACCCACGCCGTGTAGCTTTCTGGCCACGAAGCTGTGGGCATCTGATCGGAAAGTGTGCTTGCTAGGGTTGGGTCTACCAGTGCAGACATAATTTCTTGACGATAGACCGTGGTGAGCACAGCGCTTAATGCCATCAGGAGAGCACAGCCGAGGAAGACATAAGTGCTGAGAGACCGGATTTGTTGGACGGTGATTATTCGAATGATCCGGTAAAAACCTGCGAAACGAGAGGTAGGCACGCTAACTCCTGATGGTAGATGATGAAAGCTGGATTTGAGCTTCATAGACCTGTTCTAGATTCTGTGTCCGGTGAGAAATCTGTGCGTCGTAGCCGTGTTGGCGAAGAAGTGCGACGACTTCTGAAGCGCGGTGCGTATTGACGGTGGTTGTGACATGGGAGAGCTGCTGTGCGGAAGAATCGAGAATGTCGGGAAGACTGCCTTGGGTGAGAAGCCGCCCGTGATGGAGCATTCCGACGTGGGTGCATACTTGTTCGACATCCGATAAGAGGTGCGAAGAAAAAAGGATGGTTACTAATCCGTGTAGCTCGGAGATAACATCGAGAACCATTTTCCGTCCTAGGGGATCTAAGGCACTGGTTGGTTCGTCGAGGATGAGCAGATCTGGGCTATCGACCAGGACGGCGGCAATTCCTAACCGCTGCTTCATGCCTCGGGAAAAACCACCTACTCTGCCCTGGGCATGGCGGAGACCAACGAGATCGAGGAGATCATGGGCGCGTTGAGCGGCGAGATCGTGAGGGATACCGCTGATGCTGGCTAAGGTGATTAATGCGTCGAGAGGACGAAGCCAAGGAAAAAGCTCCGGCACATCGGGGAGGAATCCCAGCCCTTTAATGGGGGTTGCGGGCAAAGTTCCCCGTGCGGTTCCTAGAACTTCGGCGCTGCCACTGGTGGCTGATAAAAAGCCCAGCAAGATATTGATGGTGGTGGTCTTCCCAGATCCATTAGCGCCGATGAACCCATAAATGCTGTGTCGGGGGACTGTGAGATTAAGGTCGTCGAGTACACGGTGTTGTCCAAATTCTTTCATCAAGCCGGTTGTGCTAATGACAGGTTGATCCATTGCTAATCCTGGGGATACAGAGAAGAAATTGTCGTATGCGTGGAACGAGAGTGCTGATATTGCCCGGCGTGTTGCTCAAAAACCTGGTTAGCGGACTCGTTATGCCTGTGTCTTTTGAGGCATACGAGGAAAATGATGGGGCCGGGAATCTGGCCGCACAGAATAATGATGAACCACACCCCAGGCTGGAGGCCGAGGATATGATCGTCGCGATGGCGCCATAGCAGGATTAGGCTTAGGATCATCAGACCTAGTTGGATAACCACTAAAGCGATAAGCGGGATTTGTAGTTCTGGCGATATGTCACTGATGTGAACGTGCATTTTTTTGGTTCCTTAACTCACGATCAAGATGATGCAAAGCGGATTTCACGATCCCGACACACAAGGCAGTGCTAAGTACCGGAGCAAGGATTAAGCCCGCGGCAGCAGAGACGGGGCGTCGAGCTGAAGATGGTGGAATCCGGTAGCTAGCTAGCGCGTTGAGGATGAGCGCTAGCTGTAAACTAACGACCTCGGCGGATGACACTAATTCGGGGTAGGAACTTGTTTTTTCCGGTCCCGGAGCCGGAGAGGAAAAAGCATAAAATAACAGCGCCGAATTTGCGATGAGGGTGTGAAGCGCCATCTTGTTCCCGGAGGTGCGGTGTCGAGGCTTTCCACTGAGTCCCCAATTACTGATGACTTGAGGTTTCTGTGATAGTTTCCAGGCGCAGGCATGGATAATGCAAGTATTTAGCCACGGAGTTAGGTGGGCGGCGGTATAAATCTTTTGCGGAATATAGGTAGCAAGATCCGGAATGGAGTCATCGGGGCGAATCATGCCAAGTCGGACAGCTACTGCGCCTAGGTTAAGGTCCCATCCAACACCTAGCCGTCGAGGGATGAAAAAATGAGGATTTTCTGGTTCAAAGCTTCGTAATCTCGACTCTGAGGTAAGTCCCGACATACCTCCTACGGGAATACCTGCGATACGAAGAATGCCGTCGTCATGGCGTCGAATAATGTTCATATTGACTATTCCCTTCCTTCCGATTGGCGACGCGGGGCCTGCACCCAAGCCACCACGGCGCTCAGTTTTTCCCACTCGCTATAAAGTGCCTGAAGCCGAGCAACGCCAGCAGGAGTAATGTGATAAATCTTTCGCGGTGGACCAGAAGGGGACTCCTCCCAGTCAGTGCTCAGAAGTTTCGCCTTCTTTAGACGGCTGAGCAGGGGATAGAGAGTGCCGCTCGACACCTCTAAACCCGCCTCATGATTCATCCGAGCCACTAAAGCACCGCCATATGCTGACTGTTTTTCTAAAGTGCCTAAGACAATGAGCTCCAAGGCGCCTTTACGCAATTGAGATTCAGCCATCTTTTTCCTTTGTTTTAACAGGTAGCTTGTAATACATACTACCTGGCATAGTGAGTATGTCAACCTGGGCATCGAGCCCAGCTGGCTCAACCGGCGAGCTATCCTACTCGCACAGCGGACTTAGGCTTTTTCAAAACAGAAGCGGTGGGCAATTTCTCCAAGCCCATCAATCGTGATCCGCAATTGATCATTATGCGCAATGTATCGCTGAGGGGAGCGCGCATGGCCTACCCCGCCGGGAGTGCCGGTAGCGATGACATCTCCGGCGCGCAGAGGATAGAGGTGACTGATAAATTCAACCAACTTTTCTGGACTAAAAACCAGGTCATCAGTGGCGGCAGATTGCATTTCCGTCTCGTTAAGGAAGGTATGAAGTTGCCCCCCAGGAGACCAAGAATCAGTCGTGGTAAGCCAAGGACCAAAACCGGCACTACTTTCTAGGGATTTACCCTGGTGCCATTGCAAAGTACGATTTTGAAACTCTCGGTTTGTCGCGTCATTGATGACCGCGTACCCGGCGATATAGTCAGCGGCATTGTGTTCACGTACACGTCGAGCATCCTTAGCAATAATGACTGCTAGCTCGCCCTCCCAGTCTATGGTTGATTGAGCCCAGGGAGCGATGGAAATTTCGTCATAGGGCCCAGCCAATGCCTCGGCAAATTTTATAAAGAGAGTAGGGACATCGGGCAGATCATGCCCCATTTCCTGGATGTGATTGGCGTAATTGAGACCAACGCAAATAATCTTATCCGGATGCGGGATCACCGGTGCTAAATCAGTTTTATTGATTTTCAGTGGTTGACTATCTGCATTGGCGGCAATATCGCGCCACTTGTCCTCACGAAGTAGAGCTTTGACATCGGGATATTCAGGAAGAGGAGTAATAAGAAGGCGGTCGGGGTCCTCAACTCGGGCCGCTATAGTACCGTCGGACGTTCTGATAGTAGCTAGACGCATAGCACAATCTCCTCACTTTTCGGTTGTTGCTCGCAGATTACCGGAACTTAGTTCCTAACTGTGACCGTGAAGATAATCTTCTACGGCATCAACTGCGTTGGCGCAGATAATAGGTAACTCCGCGCGTTCGTTTTTATTAAAGGGTTGGAGCACAAATTTCGCCGGATCCATCCGTCCGGGTGGTCGGCCTATTCCTATAGAAACGCGAACATAATCGCGGCTTTTTAAGCTACGCGAAACTGACTTTAACCCGTTATGTCCGTGATCTCCGCCGCCTAGCCGAATTTTTATGTCGCCAAACGGTAATTCCAATTCATCGTGAATAATAACTAGGTGATTTAGAGGGATTTTAAAGAAATCTACTAATCCGGCTACCGGAGTTCCGGAAAGATTCATCGCAGTTCGAGTGCGTGCGATTATTGCCTTGGGGCCGCCAGGGGAGAGGAAAAAATCGGCAGTTTCGGTATTGGTCCGACGGTGAACTGACAAGTTCGTGCCTGGATGTCGTGATAGTAGCTCTGCGATGGAGAGGGCGCCAATGTTGTGGCGGGTAGAGACATAGCGAGGGCCGGGGTTCCCTAGCCCGACGATGAGGAAAGAAGAAAAATGCACCTCGGTATCTTCTCATAAAAATAGGGGAAAGCCCCAGGCCTCTTTCTGAAAGCAAAAGCGATCCTGGGGCGTGCGTCCTAGTGAGAGGACGAGAAGGATTAGGATTCCTCAGACTGGTCCGACTCCTCGGTGGCTTCCACCTCAGAGGCGTCAGTTTCTTCGGCTTCCTCAGCGGCTTCTTCTTCAGACTCCTCAGGCTCTTCTGGCTCAGGATAGGAGATAGACGCGATGATAGTTTCCGGATCAGCAACCAGAGTTACACCACCAGGCATTTGAACCTCGGAGGCATGAACCACGGTGTTGACTTCGAGTCCTTCAATGGAAACGGAAATTTCTTCCGGAATGTTAAGAACATCAGCTTCAACCAGAAGAACATCAGCATCCTGGATAGCGATGGTGCCGTCAGCAGGCTCGCCTTCCAGAACAATCGGAACCTCAACCTCAACCTTTTCGCCACGCTTAATGGCTAGGAGGTCAGCGTGATCAATATCAAGAGTGAGGACATTTTGGTCAATGTTCTTCACCATGGTCAGGTGCTTTTCACCCGCAACATCAATTTCCAGAACTGCGTTGACACCATTGTTACGAACAACAGCGGTGAACTCGAGAATATCCAGCGCAATGTGGATGGGGTCAGTTTCTGGCCCATAAATAACGGCAGGAATCTTCCAGGACCGACGAAGACGTCGGGCAGCGCCCTTGCCGAATTCAGTGCGCTCAGCAGCTTCCAAAGTAGGGTACTTAGCCATGGCTTTAAAACTCCTTGAACTAGCTTTGTCAGATTGATCGTTCGCAAGCCCAAGTGATAACAGCCGAAATAACACGAGCCTGCGGCCGACCCTCTCGTCGAGTCGTCGCAGGCTGAAGCATGAGACTACCATCGCGTCGATAACGGCTGTGCAGGATCACTAGGGAACACTATTGACAGCCCTCGCCGAGACGGAAAAATACTAGCATGCCGCTATGGAGATATTCAAGCTGCATAACGTTGTGTCATAACCGCCGTAGAGATGCCTCAGCGGGCGCACCCACTAGGAAAGAGCCTACTATATAAAGTAGGTGAGTCTGTGATTATTTACACGATAGTTAAATTTGTGAAATAGTGGTGGGGTGGTTGCCGCAGATTCCCGCTCCTATACTCGATCCAAAAAATATGCGCGTCGGCCGGATCCCAGGAGGCTGAGGAATCGAGTTGCTTTACATCAAGCAGCATTGACGTTGGCGGAAAAACACGGACTCGAGTTCACTATCGATGATGTTGCTGGTACTGCCGGCGTGTCTCGTCGTACTTTCTTTAATCACTTTGCCACCAAACTGGACGCAATCTTGAATTGTGGACTGAATGATAGCCATGTGTGTTATCAAGAGGCCTTTTTGGCTGGAGATTTTGCCCGCGAAGGGCGAAATGTTGTAGAAGAGTTGCTGATGATGGACCAGGAGCTGGATAAGCAACGCTGCCTTGGAAATGGGATAGGCTGGTCTACCAGAATTCATGACCTTGTCCTGCGGGAAGAAAAGCTGCGACAGCATCTGTGGAAAACTATCCAAGCTGAGCGAGCTAGCCGTATTCGGCTAGTTCGAGCCAGATACCCGGAACTTGACGAGGACACAGCGTGGCTAGCTGTTCGCCTGGCCGAATCCATCATCCTTTTTTCGCTAGAAAACCCAGGACCTAATCAAGACACCACGCATACTCTTCTGCCTCGACCGGAACGTCAGCGGTTTTTCTACGAGACCTGTACCGCCCTTCTTCAACCGCGGGCTCAATAAAAACTCGCCTTGGTGTTCCAGGGTGTACCTGAACCAAGGCGAGCGTTGTTTTCAACTATTCTTCAGCCACTTAGGCTTGGCCTTCGAAAAGGGTGGTGACAGAACCGTTTTCGAAGATTTCACTGATGGTGCGAGCTACTAGAGGTGCGATGGACAGCACCGTCAAGTTATCCCATCCTTCAGTATTTTGGGGCAGGGTGTTGGTGGTAATGACCTCTTCGGCTCCGCATTGGCTAAGACGTTCCCGGGCTGGGTCAGAAAACACACCGTGGGTGCAGGCGATAATGACGGAATTAGCTCCGGCTTCTTTGAGGATCTTACAAGCCCCGGCAATAGTTCCGCCGGTATCAATCATGTCATCTAGCAGGACACAATCTTTACCCGAGACATCGCCAACCACCCGGTTGGAAACAACTTCATTGGCGACATCAACACTACGGGTCTTGTGAACAAAGGCCATCGGTGCATCGTTGAGGGTATTTGCCCATTTCTCTGCTACTTTAACCCGGCCGGCATCAGGAGACACCACGCAAATATTATCGAGGGAATACTTCGACGTGATGTACTCGGTGAGAATAGGCATGGCGTGCATGTGATCGACCGGTCCATCAAAGAAACCCTGGATCTGGTCGGTGTGTAAATCAACCGAGACAATACGATCCGCACCTGCAGCGGCGAGCAAATCAGCAACAAGACGAGCGGAAATCGGCTCACGGCCTCGATGCTTCTTATCCTGACGGGCATAGGGATAAAACGGCAACACTGCCGTAATCCGCTTAGCTGAACCGCGCTTGAGGGCGTCGATCATAATGAGCTGTTCCATCAACCACTTATTCAACGGCTGCGTATGGGATTGGAGAACAAAACAGTCTGAACCGCGCACGGATTCTTCAAAGCGAACAAAGATCTCTCCGTTTGCGAAATCGCGGGCAGTGGTGGGCGTTAGCTCAATGCCAAGCTCTTTGGCCACGGCCTCACCTAGTTCCGGGTGAGCACGCCCGGAAAAGAGCATGAGATTTTTATGGGTTTGCTTCCAGTGGGCGGTCATGGCTGGGGTGTCTCGCCTTCCTGATCGGTAGATTCTCGTTGACTGGAATGTGCGGCTTCGGCCGCTTTAGCGGCTGGGGTTCCCGGACGTTTCCGAGTCACCCATCCCTCGATATTGCGCTGTCGTCCACCGGAGACAACGAGCGCACCCGGGGGGACGTCGTCCTTGATAACTGTACCTGCTCCCGAATAAGCACCATCACCCACGGTGACGGGTGCGATGAACATTGTGTCAGAACCCGTCCGGACATGGGATCCCACCGTTGTGTGGTGCTTGTTCACTCCGTCATAATTCACAAAGACTGAAGAAGCCCCAATGTTCGAGTATTCGCCGATGGTCGCATCACCAACATACGTCAAATGGGGAACCTTGGAGCCACGACCGATTTGCGCATTCTTCGCCTCGACAAAGCCGCCGAGTTTACCTTCTTCGCCCAGCTCAGTGCCGGGACGAAGATAAGTGAACGGACCGACGTGTGCGCGAGCCCCGATGATCGAATCGCTACCGTGGGTCCGAATCACATTAGCTGAGGCGCCCACCTTGACGTTACGCAATGTGGTATCTGGGCCGATTTCTGCCCCCGAACCAATCTCTGTCGTACCCCATAGCTGAGTGCTGGGGTGAATGGTGACATCTGATTCAATCTGAACATCTACCCCTATCCAGGTGGTCAGGGGATCAACCACGGTGACTCCATTGCGCATTGCCGCTTCCACAGTCCGCCGGTTTAACTCCCGTCCGGCAGCAGCTAGCTGCACTCGATCATTAACCCCAGCCAGTTCTCGGGGGTCAGCGGCACGGTGGGCCCGCACTGGGTGTCCGTCGGAGCGGGCGATCCCTAATACATCAGTGAGGTAGAGCTCTCCTTGAGCATTATTGGAGTCTAAGCGGGTAAGAGCTTCTCTTAAGATGGCAGCGTCGAAGGCAAAAACACCGGAGTTTACTTCCTGGATTGCTTGAGTTGCTGGATCGGCATCTTTTTGTTCCACAATGGCGGTGACCTCACCCTCATTGTTACGAACGATTCGGCCATATCCCGTTGGATCATCGACCACCATGGTTAATACCGTGACGGCGGTAGGGACCTCAGTGTGCGCCTGATAGAGCTGGTGCAAGGTCTGAGCTTGTAATAAGGGCACATCCGCATTGGTCACGATGACGGTGCCCTGAAAATCAGCTAAGGGTGTTAATCCGCATTGGACCGCGTGTCCAGTGCCATGCTGCTGTTCTTGAACCGCACTGAAGATCTCCCGGTCCAGTTCTTTCGCCACGGTCTCGACGGCCGGAATAACCTGATCCCGACCGTGTCCAACCACGGCGACAATATGCTCTGGATCAATACCGGCAGCGGCGTAGAGACTGTGCGACAGTAAAGAGCGCCCCCCAATTTCATGAAGAGTTTTAGGAAGCGCAGATTTCATCCGGGTTCCTTGGCCAGCGGCCAGGACCACGACGGCACAAGAATGAGCGGACTGCGGAGCCACAGTCTCGGACGATGGAGTGCTCACAGCTGGTGTCTACCTCCAAGGTAGGGGAATAGGTTCACCGCATCAGCATAACTAACCAGAACTTTGCGGCCTGCGCCGGATCATGTAAAACCCCGAAACCCCGAACCGAAAACTTTGCTTCCCCACCAGGACTCGAACCTAGAATGACGGTACCAAAAACCGTAGTGTTGCCGATTACACCATGGGGAACCACGCATGAACGCGTTTACATAGTGTAGCCGATAGCCCGCCGTAGATGAAATCCACTGGCAGGTTAGTCTTAAAGCTATGGTTCGACAGCGGATGACCGGTCGAGAACGCCGGGAACAACTCATAGCGATTGGCCGTAAAGTTTTTGCCGAGCGCGGATTCGAAGGTGCCAGTGTAGAAGAGATCGCCTCCCGTGCGGGGGTTTCTAAACCGGTTGTTTATGAGCACTTCGGTGGTAAAGAAGGGCTTTATGCTGTGATTATCGACCGAGAAATGCGCCACCTTGAAGGAGTGATTACCCAATCTCTGGCGGCTGGGCGCTCTCGGCAACGCATTGAGCAAGCCGTTTTAGCCTTATTGACTTACGTGGATGAAGAAACCGATGGATTTTTGCTTTTGGGGCGAGACATGGTTCCTGGACGAGATCGTTCCTATTCCACTATGTTGAATTCCGCGGTAGCGCAGGTATCACATATCCTTGCCCAAGCTTTTGAACGCCAAGGCTTAGAACCTTCGATGGCGGTGCTCTATGGGCAAGCCTTGGTGGGGATGGTGTCAATGACTGCCCAATGGTGGCTCGACGAACAAACCTTGGACAAGGAAACCGTAGCGGCGCATATCGTCAACTTGTGTTGGAATGGGCTTGCTGGAATGAAAAAAGAACCCACTCTGTATGCGATTAACCTGGACCAGGAGGAATCCTAACGGTGCCGACCACCCCGATGCTGGCTGGATTGCTGAAAACCGCGGCCACTGACCCCGGATTGAAGGGGATTACGCAATTACTGTCTGAAGACAGTGTTCATCTCACTGGGTTAGATCAAGTGCGCCCTTGGGCTATTGCAACTTTGGCGCAACGATCTGACCACCCGGTGCTCGTTGTGACCGCTACGGGACGCGAAGCTGAGGACTTAGCGGCGGAGCTACGGGCCATGTTGGGGGGTCGCGTGGCGTGGTTTCCCTCCTGGGAGACTCTTCCCCATGAGCGGATGAGTCCGGGGGTGGAAAGTGTTGGGCACCGCGCAGAAGTGATCGACCGGCTACAACGCGGCGACGTAGACGTCGTACTATCCGCTGCGCGTGGGGTGTGCCAACCCATGGTTGATGGGGCAGCGGGGACCTCCGTGATAGAGCTCCGTGAAGAGGAGGAATACCAGTTAGAACAGCTTCAGCAGGATCTAACCCTGCGTGGTTATCGACGAGTAGATATGGTGGCTCGGCGCGGTGAATATGCGGTACGAGGTGGGATTGTCGATATTTTTCCCACCACGCTCACTCACCCAGTTCGGATTGAATTTTGGGGCGACGAAATAAGCGAAATCCGGCAATTCGCGGTAGCTGACCAGCGTACTATTGCTGAACTGGAACTCAGTGACGTCCGAATCTATCCAGCGCGGGCATTGCCTATCACACCGGAGGTAGCTGAGCGCGCTGGGAAATTGTTAAGTCAACATACGGGGAACGCCACCTTAACGGAGATTCTGAGCAGAATCAGTGAGCATGTTCCTGTTGAAGGTATGGAGGCACTTATCCCAGTGCTGTCCGACACCCCGATGAAAACCTTGGTTGAGGAACTTCCTCAGGGCAGTCATGTAGTGGTGTGTAATCCCGAAAAGATTCGGACCAGGATCACTGACTTGTCAGCCACGGACCAAGAGTTCTTGGATGCTGGGTGGGAAGCTGCGGCGATGGGAGCCCGGGGGCCGGTAGCTGCTGAGGGGCTGGATCTGAGCGCCTCGTCCTATCGAAGCTATGAGTCACTGGAAAAAAGAGCAGCGCGTGGTGGGGTAGCGTGGTGGACTTTTACTCCGCCGGGGATGTTTGTGGGGGATGATTCCCATACCGTTCCGATGACTTATGAACCGGGGCCTACTCCACGCGGAGATGTCGCAGAAATTCAAGTCCTGATGGATATGCTGCGAGCCCACGTGCAGTCTGGTGGACGGGCTGCTTTTATTGCTCCCACCAGCGGTGCGATCACGAGAATGGTGGATCGTTTTGCAGAGCAGAGAATTCCCACCAAGGTGGCTACGCCTGGGTGGCAGCCAACGCCGGGCGAGGTCACGCTCTATCAGGCATTATCCCATGCAGGGTTAGTGTTTCCGAAAGTGCGTAAGCACCGCGAAGCGGAAGCACTTCCCCTGGTAGTCATTACCGAAACTGACCTGACTGGCAACCGGGTAGGTGACATCGCAGGTGCGAAACAGCGTCCCGCTAAGCGGCGGAATCGGGTTGATCCCTTAGCGCTGAAAACAGGTGACTATGTAGTCCATGAAACTCACGGCATAGGCCGATTTTTAAAGATGGCGGAGCGCACCTTAAAAACCGGAGATGCCACCTCACGGCGGGAATATATTGTCTTAGAATATGCCTCTGCCAAGCGTGGACAGCCTGCTGATCAGCTATGGGTTCCGATGGACAGCTTGGATTTACTCAGTCGCTACACCGGTGGCGAGGTGCCCAAATTATCGAAAATGGGCGGTTCAGATTGGAAAAACACCAAGCGTAAGGCGCGCGCAGCTGTGCGGGAGATTGCCGGGGAGCTGGTTGAGCTTTATGCCAAGCGGCAGTCCGCACCCGGGCATAGCTTTGCTCCAGATTCCCCGTGGCAACGGGAGATGGAAGATAATTTCCCCTTTGTTGAAACAGAAGACCAGATGCTGGCTATTGATGCCGTGAAGGCAGATATGGAAAAACCCATTCCTATGGATCGGGTCATTGTTGGCGACGTCGGTTACGGTAAAACCGAAGTAGCGGTGCGAGCAGCTTTTAAAGCGGTCCAAGATGGTCGTCAAGTGGCTGTGTTGGTTCCTACTACTCTGTTAGCTCAGCAGCATCTGGCAACTTTTAGCGAAAGGATGGAGGGTTTCCCGGTCACTTTGAAAGGGCTGTCGCGATTCAGCACAGCTCGAGAAGCTAAGGAAACCATCAGAGGGTTAGCCGACGGCAGCGTCGATATTGTGATCGGTACTCACCGTCTCCTACAGACGGGTATCCAGTGGAAGAATTTAGGCTTGGTCATTATCGATGAGGAACAGCGATTTGGGGTGGAGCACAAAGAACACATCAAGGCGCTGCGGACTCACGTCGATGTGTTGACGATGTCGGCGACCCCGATTCCGCGCACGCTCGAAATGTCTATGGCTGGGATTCGAGAGATGAGTCAAATTCTCACCCCGCCAGAGGACCGGCATCCGGTGTTGACATACGTCGGACCTCAAGAAGATAAGCAGGTTGTTGCTGCAATCCGGCGCGAGCTTCTTCGTGACGGCCAAGTGTTTTTCATCCACAACAAAGTTGCTGACATTGAGAAACGAGCCAGGCAGCTGCGGGATCTGATCCCCGAGGCCCGAATCGTGGTGGCTCATGGGCAGATGAGCGAAGAGGTTTTAGAAAACACCGTTCAAGGATTCTGGAACCGAGAATACGACGTCCTGGTGTGTACCACCATTGTGGAAACCGGCTTAGATATTGCCAATGCCAACACGTTAATTGTGGAGAATTCCCACCACATGGGTCTTAGTCAGTTACATCAGTTACGGGGACGAGTTGGTCGATCTCGTGAACGGGGGTATGCCTATTTCCTCTACCCGAAAGATGTGGTCTTAACTGAAACTTCTTATGACAGGCTGGCGACGATCGCCCAAAATAACGAATTGGGTGCGGGGTTGGCAGTCGCTCAAAAAGATCTAGAAATGCGTGGAGCAGGCAATGTTCTAGGCGCAGAACAGTCCGGACATATCGCAGGTGTGGGGTTTGACCTCTATGTACGTTTGGTGGGTGAAGCGGTAGAAACCTACCGAGCGTTGGCCCAGGGTGAGATTCTCGATGCGACGGAGCAGGGGCCGAAGGAAATCAGGATTGATTTGCCAGTTGATGCCCATATCCCGGAGAAATACATCAACTCTGAACGACTTCGCCTCGAAATTTACCGGAAACTAGCTGAAAGTCGAGAGGAACGAGATCTATGCCAAGTTGTCGAGGAAATGCAGGATCGGTACGGTGCGCTACCAGAGGAAGTGGAGCGACTCGTGCAGGTATCTCGCTTACGCCATGTGGCGAGGAAATTAGGAATTAGCGAAATCGGAGTTCAAGGTACACGGCTGAAAATTCATCCGGTAGAGCTACAAGATTCTGGTCAGGTCCGGCTGAAGCGACTATTCCCGGCTGCCACCTATCGGGCAGCAGCCAAGGTCGTGACCATACCCCAACCCAAAGCAGGACGCGGACATATTACTGATCCGTTGTTGCGCGATACCGACGTAGTCCAGTGGGTAGCCGATTTTATGGCCCAGCTTTTTAACGCTCAAGGAGTAGTGGTCACAACAGGTGAGAATAAGGTAATTGAGCAGCCATCTCGACCCCACGGCCAGAGACAAAGTACTCGACGTCGTAGTGGTAGAAGGATCATTTCTTTCTCCGAGTAGCAATCAGGTTTAGACCTGCTGGCTCAACCTCTCTACACTCACTAGCATGACGGTACTTCTCCTCGATCCCCGATGGCCTACCCAGATCCCCTTAGAGGGGTTAGCTGCTTTGCATGCTCCGCTCAGCTATACCGGAGAAGTTCCCATCGCTGTGCGGTGGCATTTAGCTGATGTTGTGGATCCCACGGAGCTGGGGAATGGAACTTTGGTGAGTACCGATCCTCATGATCCGGAGTTAGTGGACCGCGTGGCCCGGGGTGAGCGGCTCATAACCGCTCCTAGCGTGGAGGATCCGATTCGGGAAGCCCGGGAAGTTATGCACCGGGCCTGCACTCTAGGGGAGTGGGAAGCCCACCAGACCCACCGCAGTTTGCTTCCTTACCTTCAGGAAGAAAGCGATGAATTTCGCAAAGCAGTGGAAACTAACGCCAGTGACGAAGAACTCTGCCAGGAGCTCGGCGATCTCCTGCTCCA
This sequence comes from Corynebacterium poyangense, assembly GCF_014522205.1. NCBI lineage: Bacteria > Bacillati > Actinomycetota > Actinomycetes > Mycobacteriales > Corynebacteriaceae > Corynebacterium > Corynebacterium poyangense. The sequence goes on from NZ_CP046884.1 coordinate 882,168, forward strand.
AGTGCTTTTTCACGCGGAACTCGCTAGCCGCCGAGGAGCTTTTAGCTTTGACCAGATTGCGTTGAGTTTCATCACCAAAATGCGTCGACGCTGCCCCTATCTTTTTGATGGAACTACTGTTCCCGTGTCAGAGGAAGAACAAATCAGGCTATGGCTCGCCGCTAAAAACCAAGAGGAATGATCCGGCTAGCGAAGCCACACGGGGTTTTTCTTTGCCCTACCCTAAGGCAAGTCCTGAAAATCTGCTGTGAGTTTCTCAGGAATTCGCTGGATCCCAGGTCGCACCGGGTTTCAGCGGATTTTTCATGATATTTTGTCGTTGTACCACAAGCCAGGGGGGCACTTTCATCATCTCTTTCTAAGGACGTGATATGCCGACGTATTCTGCACCTACCTTATCTAAGGTTTTCCTTGCCTTCCTGATCTAATCGCTGATCTTTAGCCTCGGGATCAGATTGCTTGTTCCCCGTTTCTCTGATGAAGGCCTAGGGCTCACGATTGTCACCGTTGTAGCTTTAATTCCTATTCTTCTTCTCATCAGCCGCTCGGAACTGACCTTAGATCTTCGCCCTGGCTGTCAAAGAATTGCCCCTAAAACTGTCATCCTTGTGGCCTGCTTGACTGCGGCAATCTTAGTCGTCGGTGGAGCAATGGCTGCTATGGTGGAAAAACTCTTTAGCACAATGGGGGTACACTTCGGAACGGGTCTAGGTCAAGAAAGAAACCTCAGTTTCTGGATAGTGCTGTGCAGTTGTGTTGTCGCCCCCATTGCCGAGGAAATCGCCTGGCGAGGTGTGATGCTTCGTGCTCTTGCCCCTTGGGGGAAAACCGCTGCCGTGTAGTTATTTGCCCTGGGTTTCGGGCTAACCCATCACGATGTTCTCCAAGGAATCTCAGCTATCTGCGCCGGGCTTCTTTTGGGATGGGTGGCATGGCACCACGGAGTAATCTACGCCAGTGTGGTCTATGTCTTCTTGAATTCATGGAATACCTTCGCCCGGTGGGCGGCGGCACCCGATTCCGACTCCCGGCAACTTCACGTAGGTAATACAATTGTTGCTCTGGTCACTCTCCTAGCCCTTGTTACCGCCATCTGTTGGCTGATTGCAAAGCTGTGGGCTCGACGCCGGGCTAGCCGTAACTACGCTGCTCGTGACCTTAAATCCAAGCATCCTCACCAGCTAGATCCTCAACCTGAGCCTCTCCGCTACTTTTGGAGACAACCGTTGTTGTGGTTACTCATCGCCCTCGAAACCGGATTAACTATTGTCGCCATGCTGGGGTCCTGAGAACGGAATCGGTAGGATCGTCTACCGTGGCTAGCAGAGGACTCAAACGTGCAATGGGATGTGGGTGTGGCACGATCTTGGCAATCATCACACTCATTTCCTTTGTAGGTTGGGCTTTATCCATGATGGATGGTTCCCCACCCATGAGGCAATATCAAGCGGTGCCAGATCATGTTCCACCAGATCCTGGGGCAGCGGTGCCACAAGTAGAGATCCATCAGGGGGGACGTCCGGCCAACGCTTTGGCGTGGTGGGCGGATCCCATTGCTGAACGTACTAATATTCCGCCTCAGGCTTTGCGTGCCTATGCGTATGCTGAACTATATGCTGCCGAAGCATGGCCAAATTGTCATCTGAAATGGAATACTCTCGCTGGGATCGGTCAAGTAGAAACTCGTCACGGAACCTATAGCGGCCGGATGTTCGGGACGGCCTCGTTGGATGAGAATGGGGTAGTGCATCCCCCGATAATCGGTGTTCCCTTGGATGGATCTCCGGGCTTTGCTCACATTCCAGATACTGATGGTGGGCAGCTTGATGGTGACCCCGTTTATGATCGGGCGGTAGGGCCGATGCAATTTATCCCGAGTTCCTGGCGTCAGTACGGTATGGATGGCAATGGTGATGGGGTAGCTGACCCCAACCAGATTGATGACGCTGCCTTGACTGCGGCACATTTGCTGTGTACTGAATCTGATTTAGCTACGGCGGACGGATGGACGTCGGCCATATCTTCTTATAATCAGTCGACAAAATATACTCGCGATGTCAGAGATGCGGCGAATTCCTATGCCTTGGAGCAGCCCGCGGTATAAGAAATTTCCGGTTGAGTCCGAATGTGACCGAATAGGCATGACGCGGGAAGCTAAAACATGGAACAATGATAAATAGAGGTGCTGCGCATCCGGCGTAGCGCTGAGACGTTCGCTCTCGAGAAAGTAACTGAGGAGAACACATGGCTGACATCATCCACATCTTTGCGCGTGAAATCATGGATTCCCGCGGAAATCCCACCGTTGAGGCAGAGGTCTTCCTCGATGATGGATCACATGGACAGGCCGGCGTGCCTTCTGGTGCGTCTACGGGCGTCCATGAGGCACATGAGCTGCGTGACGGTGGGGACCGCTACGCAGGCAAAGGTGTGCAGAAGGCTGTGAGCAATGTCAACGAAAAGATCGCTGATGAATTAGCTGGTATGGAAGCCGATGACCAGCGTCTCATCGACCAGGCAATGATTAAGCTTGACGGTTCTGCTAATAAGTCTGAACTAGGCGCTAACGCCATCTTGGGTGTGTCTATGGCTGTGGCCAAGGCTGCCGCTGACTCTGCGGGTCTGCCGCTTTATCGTTATATTGGCGGCCCCAACGCACACTTGCTGCCTGTTCCGATGATGAACATCCTCAACGGTGGCGCACATGCTGATTCCGGTGTTGACGTCCAAGAATTTATGATCGCTCCGATTGGTGCAGAAAGCTTCTCCGAGGCACTGCGCATGGGTGCTGAGGTCTATCACTCGTTGAAGTCCGTCATTAAGGCACAAGGGTTATCTACCGGATTGGGCGATGAGGGCGGGTTTGCGCCTTCGGTCGAATCTACCCGTGCCGCTTTGGATCTGATCGTTGAAGCAATTGAGAAAGCTGGGTTCACCCCTGGTAAGGATGTAGCGTTAGCTCTCGACGTGGCTTCTTCTGAGTTCTACGACGATGGCGTCTACAAATTTGAAGGCGGCGAACACAGTGCCGAAGAGATGGCCAAGGTATATGGTGAACTAATTGACAATTACCCCATTGTCTCCATCGAAGATCCGCTCCAAGAAGATGACTGGGATGGTTACACCAAGCTCACCGCAGAAATTGGTGACAAGGTACAAATTGTGGGCGATGACTTTTTTGTCACTAACCCAGCTAGGCTCCAAGAGGGGATCGAGAAGAAGGCAGCTAACGCGCTGCTGGTGAAGGTTAACCAAATCGGCACCTTGACTGAGACGTTCGACGCCGTCGAGCTAGCTCACCGCAATGGTTACCGCACCATGATGTCCCACCGTTCCGGAGAAACTGAAGATACCACTATCGCTGATCTGGCAGTAGCTCTAAACTGTGGACAAATCAAGACCGGTGCTCCGGCTCGCTCGGAACGCGTTGCTAAATACAACCAACTACTCCGGATTGAGCAAGAGTTAGGTGACGCCGCTGTTTATGCTGGACGTTCTGCCTTCCCCCGGTTCCAAGGTTAAAGCCTGAACTAAGGATTGCTTGTCGTTTTTACTCCCCGCGCCACGCGCTGTGGCCGGGGAGTAATTTTTTGGGATCGCCGGGGTAGGATCAAGACATCATGGAAAGCAGCAACACTCAGACGTCGAAATCTCTTCGGGGGCGCAGCACCGTCCCGGTGGCTAGCCGTGACCGTGCCCGGGAGCGGGAAAGAAGATCGGCCGAGGCTGCGAAGCAGGGGAAGAAACGACAACGCCAAAAGCAGCGGATTGGATTTCACCCCACGGTCATAGCTGCATTGGTTGTCGTCGTCATTATTATGCTGTTGCTAGTGGCGAAACCGTTGGAGAACTATTATCAACAGCGAAATGAAATAGCTCGGCTCCAAACTTCGATCAGCGCGAAGCAGCAAGAAAAAGCGCAGTTAGAAGAGGAAATCAAGCGATATGATGATCCGGATTATGTTCGGGAACAAGCACGAAACCGCTTGGGGGTTATTGAGCAAGGAGAAACTGCTTTTCGCGTGCTAGATCCGCGATTGCAGCGGGAATCCGCGGGGCAAATCAGTCAGCGAGAAGAGGAATCGAACCGAACCTGGTACTCAGTGTTGTGGGATTCGGTCACTGAGCCAGCCACTCCGGAAGAAGCCCAAGGAGAACCTCCAGCCGACGACACCGATACGCGTATGCCAATTCAGCCGGACCCGGCAGCCGTGCCACAATAGGGGACATGACTGTAAGTCCTGAAGATCTCATGGTGGTAGCTCAACAATTGGGACGGCAACCACGTGGTGTCCTCGATATTTCTTATCGGTGCCCGGATGGTGCTCCTGGTGTGGTCAAGACGGCGCCTCGACTACCAGATGGAACTCCATTTCCTACCCTTTATTATCTGACTGACCCTCGACTAACGGCAGAAGCATCGCGGCTAGAAGTAGCCCATGTTATGCCGTGGATGACTAAGCGTTTAGAACAAGAACCTGAGTTAGCAGAAGACTATCGTCGGGCCCACGAATTCTATTTGACTAAGCGTAACGCTATTGAAGACTTAGGAACTAACTTTTCTGGCGGTGGAATGCCGGATCGTGTGAAATGCTTACATGTTCTTATTGCATACGCCCTGGCGGAAGGCCCAGAACGAGTCCGCTTGGGAACTGAAGCTGTGGCTTTGGCGGCAGATCATGGAGGATTGCGAGGAACCGCAATACCGGAAACTTGGCCTCGGTGCGCAGATCTAGAGATAGATCCCTACATGTTTGACTACTCGGATGCTGGGCAAGGAGTTCTCTAAGTGACCAAATTAGCGGCAATTGACTGCGGGACCAATTCTATTCGGCTCCTCATCAGTGATATCTCTTCTGGATCACCTCAAGAACTCCACCGAGAAATGCGTATTGTCCGCTTAGGACAAGGGGTCGACGCTACCGGAGATATTGACCCTCAAGCGCTAGAACGTACCCGCCTCGCATTAGCGGAATACCTCGAACTGATGAAACAGGAAAATGTGTCAGCTGTGCGGATGGTGGCCACCTCAGCTATGCGCGACGCTTCGAACCGAAACGAGTTCTTTGCGATGACGGCCGAACTCTTGGGCCAGATCACTCCCGGAGCTCAGGCTGAAATAATCAGTGGTGAAGAAGAAGCACAGTTGTCTTTTCAGGGCGCAGTTGCTGATCTACCACCCGAGGATGGGCCCTTTTGCGTTATTGACTTAGGAGGGGGTTCTACCGAATTTGTGGTGGGCGAACATGACGGAGGCCTGAAAGCAGCACATTCTATTCAGGTGGGGTGCGTCCGTGTGACTGAACGGATTATGCGGACAGATCCGCCTACTGACATGGAACAAGAAATAGCTCGAGAATACGTTGATGAGCGGCTCCAACGCGTCGAGCTTTTAGTGCCTTTAGATCAGGCTCGCACGTTCGTGGGGTGCGCCGGGACATTTACCACCCTCTCGGCTCTTGCTCAGGGGCTGGAAAGCTATGACCCAGCGTTGATTCACTGTTCATCTTTACAGTTTGACGCGCTGAAGGTTTTGGTGCGTGACCTTATTGCGGAGAATGCAGCACAGCGAAGAAAACATCCTGTGGTGCACCCTGGGAGGGCCGATGTCTTGGGGGCTGGAGCACTGATAGTGTCTCGGATTGTGGCGATGATTCAGCGGTTGAGCAGCGTTGATCATTTTGTGGTGTCAGAAAAAGACATCCTTGATGGAATAATTCAGGGGCTGATGTCTAAGACGTAGAAGCCATCGATTACACTAATCGCGCGGATGAGGTTATGATTGTCCGCGGGCCCCCATAGCCCAATTGGCAGAGGCAGCAGACTTAAAATCTGCGTGTTGTCGGTTCGAGTCCGACTGGGGGTACTAAGGGAAGCTGGTTCTTAGAGTTTTATGCTGCTAAGAGCCAGTTTTTTCGTGGGGCGTGGGGCATAGACAACCAAGGTGACCGCGAAGCTGGAAAAATTTTCGAGCCGGGATGGAACTAAAACCGGGATCGTGGCGTTATAAAGGGTGAACCTAGAAACTTATTCTGACTCGAAAGGATCTGTGACCCACGTGCGTAGTAGCAACCCGGTCATGAAGACTCTTACCGCTCCACAGGGCCACGGTCGGCCAGATGCCTACCTCCAGGACCCTTATAGCCAGGCTTCTTATGGTCAGCAACAGGCGGGCACCTATGAGCGGCCCATGACTGTTGATGATGTTGTCACGAAAACGGGAATCACCCTCGGGGTGATTGTGGCTTTCGCCTTAGTCAATTTCGGTATTACTGTGGCCGGCTCCCCGCAAATCACCTATCTCTTAGCAATGGTTGGTGCCATTGGCGGTTTAATCACCGTTTTGGTGGCTACCTTCGGTCGTAAATTTGGCTCCGCAGCCGTCACGTTGATTTACGCCGGATTTGAAGGACTATTTGTCGGCGGGATTTCGGTGATTCTCAGCGGCTTCGGTTCCACCCGGGGTTTTGATGCGGGAGTCTTGATAGGTCAAGCAGTCTTGGGCACCATTGGTGTCTTCCTCGGTATGCTTTTCGCCTATAAGACCGGAGCAGTGAAAGTTACCCCGCGTTTTACCCGGATCTTAACGGCTTGTCTCATTGGAGTTGTGGTCCTGGCCCTCGGCAACGCTGTTCTCGCTATTTTCTTTGGCACCAACCCCTTAACCAATGGTGGACCATTAGCGATTATTTTCTCCCTAGTCTGCATTGGTCTCGCCGCCGCGAGCTTCCTGGTGGACTTTGATTCCGCCGATAAGATGATCCGAGCCGGTGCCCCCGCCAATTATGCTTGGGGAATTGCTCTAGGTTTAGCTGTCACCTTAGTCTGGCTCTACACCGAGATTCTGCGTCTGCTTAGCTATTTCCAGCAGCGCTAAATTCTCACTACCCTAAGGTGCCACACCTTTATAAAATCTCAAGCTCTCTTTGCAGGCCACGTCAAATAGTGGTGGTCTGAAAAGAGAGCTTTTGTGTGCGTCAGGCGCAGAACCTCAGACTATCTCGACTGTCCTTGAGCAGGTGGCTAGGAAGACTGCACCGAGGAGGGAAGCGGAGCTTGTTGGTTCTTCTCATCTGGTTCAGGCAATGCTGTACGAATCACCTTCCCTGTGGGTCCGCGTTCTAGTTCCTCAACAAAAATGATGTCTCGCGGAACGTGTGCATCGGACAGTTGACCTTTGATACGCTGACGAATCTCGTCAGGACTAATAGGGTGTTTGGTTGAGACAAAGGCTTGTAAAGCCTGTCCGGTCAGGGGATCTCCGACGCCACGCACGTGGGCGTCGGATATTCTGTCATCGCGAAGTAGCTCATCCTCTATTTCGATGGGATACACCTTCTCGGCGAACTGGGTAATTACCAGATCATCATCGCGTCCCTGAACATAGAGGCAATTTCCGATGCGATATCCTCGATCCCCCATGTAGTAGTAGCCATTTATCATATCGGCTTCAAAACGGGGATCGGTATAGCCATTGAATAAGTCAAAACACGACACAAGGATGGTGCCTTCTTGCCCATCGGGTAACTCGTTGCCGGCGTCATCAACGATTTTGATTTGTGCCCCGGGATAGATTTTTCCGGTCAGCTGGGGGTCATCAACAAGTTCTTGGGCGCCAGCGGCAGCTAAAGCGGAGGTTTCAGAGCTGCCGTACATACTGCACAACACAGGACCAAATTTCTCCGCAGACTGCTCAATCTCCACCGGCAACAAAGGACTCCCCGAATTCGTGATGAGTTTTAAGCCGTCATGGCGTTGGATGCCGTGATTATTCATGTGGGAAATTACGTTGCGGATGCGGGTGGCCGCAGAAACCCACATCGTCACGTCATAATCCCGGAAATCCTTCAACACCTGTTCCGGAGAAAAATGACGACGCGTAATCACCCGAGACTGAGTCAAAAACGAAAACCCCATATACGCCCACCCATACGCATGGAACAACACCGCCGTTAACAACACATCCATATTCCGCTCCAGCGGCATTGCTGCGACGACTGAAGCGAAGCCCTGTGGGGTAGGGACTTGACGTCGAACCACGCCCTTGGGAAGCCCGGTGGTGCCGGAAGTCATGACCACGTGCATACTCTTGTGGGGTTTCCGCGGAAGCTTTTCCTGAGGGTCAGCAGTGTCGATGACCTGTTGAAGGCTTTCAAAGATTCTTCCCTGGTAGGGGCCTGTTTCTACTGGTTCGGGTTCAAGATGCCCGAGAATGATTTCGCGTTGACGCGCGGTAGGAGTGATCCGGGGCAGGAATTCCTCGTCCACGATCAACACCTTGATGTCATGAAAATCAAGGTACTGCTCTATTTGAGTGGCTGACGCATTAGCGTTAATCATGAAGATGTTATAGCCAGCCATTTGACGGGCAGTCAGCGGTAAAATCGCGGCCCGCCCGTTTAACGCAAGAACCCCGACGTTAGCGCCTGAGTGATAACCGCGTTGATGGAAAGCCCGAGCTAGCCGGTCAGCTTGACGGAAAAATTCAAAATAAGTCAATTCTCCGTCATCATCAACCAGGGCCACCCGATCAGGAACCTGCCGGGCACCTCGCGCCATGATCGTGGCTTCCAACCCGCCCCACCGCCGAATATTAGCCAAATCCGCTTTAATGCTGCGCGGCCCATCAAAACTTATTAGTTTCCGTTGTAGAACTTTCCGGAGAAAAAACCATAATTGGCGGCTGATCTCTGACCGAGGGATGGCCCGTGGTACACGCGTGTTCATCGTATATTGGGTCATTTTCTCACCTTTGCTATGGACGTTTCTTCAGTGGGGGAAGCATTGTGTATTTAGTAAGACACATAAAACACCCGACGGCTGCCTGGCTGTTATTCACGATCTCGGGATGAGTAACGGCTCTCCTTCACAACTCTCCAAAAGATAAAACCTTGAAAGTGATCAGGTAGAGTCAGCTAAATTCGGGTGCCCACCGTGGTAGGAAGCTTAGCATGGGAATAGCAAATAATATTTATACCAAAATGGCAAAGCTCATTTACTATTAGGGGAGTAGTGGTGATAGGTCTTATAATAACGATATAAAGCGCCTTTATGGGTGCACGGGTAGACAAAAGCGCAGTTAGAAGAGGTGGCGAGATAGGTGCATAATTATTGCGAAATGTGCAAAAAAGAAGGGGTCATCTTCGCGTTGGAAGATGACCCCTAGATGTACTGCTGGTTAGCGCCCGCGCGGAATAATATTCTCGTAGTAGGTGCCTTTCAGCAGACGTCGTAATAACTTTTCTCCCGGAAGTTTTCCATCGCCCATAGCAGAGGCGGAATGGAGTAGTGAGCGGATGTCATACTGAGTCGGCCAAATCGGCTGGATATCGCGTTCCAAGCCTAACAAGCCATAGACTGCCATCTGAGCTGTTCTGGCTGAGCCCTCGGTCGTGAAGACACAATCATCGGGCGTTTCTACAAATTGTCCGGTAAAGCCCAAGTTCTTGGATCCCTCTGGGACCGGCCATGGGCGGTCGCCTTCACCGCGAGGGGTGAATTCGGAGGTGATGAAGGGCATCGTCGCGAGACGCACCTTGGACATAGAAATCACCTTGTCAACATCAGTGACACCAAAGTGATAGCAGAACTCCCTGAGCACCTCTTCTCCGGTGCACTCAAACATCGGCTTGTTCGTAACCGTGCCTTTTTCCCACCCCAATAAGCCATAGGCCCAAGCTACGCACAAGCCTTCTTGCTGGCCGGGGAATTGTGGCTGGCGGTGTACTGTTAACGAACACAGCCACGGAGAATCATCCGAGGTGATAATCCCTGCTGTCACGGTTTTTCCGCTAAATAGGTCACGCTGAGACAGCTCTCGGAGTTTCTGATTGAAGGGGTTATCGTACCCGCCATAAAAGTTGAAACTCACCGATTGCCACACAGTTTTCTCTGGGTCAGAACAAAAAACGTCTGGCTTGCCACAGTTAGGGACTTTTTTGGCGATGTTTTGCCACAGAGACCAGGCGGGTCCCGGGGTTTTCTTGAACTCCGCGGGGGTGTTCATGTCGCCATATCCGGTGGACTCGGTTAAAGAACCATTCGTGACAATGACAATATCCTGCGGACGAACCTCAATGCGATCTTTCTTTCCCTCGCGGGTCAGTTCTATTCCCTGAACTTCGAAGCTACGGCCAGAAACGAGAATGTCAAGGTCGTGAACGGTAGTGCGGTATTCAAAACGCACCCCCTTGTCCTTGAGATATTTCTCAAGCGGCTGAATAAAACTTGTGTATTGGTTGTACCGGCTGAAGCGCAGACAGGAAAAATCAGGGAAACCAGGAAGGTATTGTAGGAAACGGTGCATGTAGCGCTTCATTTCAGTCAATGATTGATAGTTCTGGAACGCGAACATGGAGCGCCACAGGGTGTAGAAGTTGGATTCGAAGAAATCCTTGTCGAACCAATCTTCAATTGTTTTGTAATAGGTCTTTTCTTCCTTAGCCATCAAGAGCTTAACTATTTTAAATTGAGATCGCTTAGACAAGCCCATAGACGGCCGGCCCTGGCGCTTGGTGGCCTGTTGAGAGATGATACGGCACAAGGAAACATTCGGGTCGTTTTCATTGTATTTACGAAATTCGTCCAGAACGCTATGGGGAGCGGGCATCTCAATAGCTGGAACATCTTTCATGATGTCCCAGAAACACTCAAAGTGTTGACCCATTTCACGCCCGCCGCGGGCGATGAAACCATCTTCATTATTTCCAGCACCATCGAAGGAGCCGCCTGATACATCACTTTGCTCTAAAAACGTTATGTTTTCACCAGGCATCTGAGCATCTCTAATAAGAAACGCAGCGCCGATTAAATTAGCTATTCCGCCGCCCACAAAATAGGCTTTTCTATTTTCGATATCTTTTGGAGCTTCGGGGGTTGAGTCTAGATACTTCCCCAAATCGTTTTGAACAAATTTATTTCCGAATTGATCCACTGGGAAAGTTCTTTGATAGTTATACATTGCAATCCTTTATTTCTCGATTGGGTGGAATAGTGAACTGGGTATTTAACCTTAATGCAACGGCGGTCTTCCAGGGTGTATATCGAGCAATGGTAGTGCTCAATGGCATTTTCAGGGTACACCGTGCAGCTGGAATGGTTGGTCTCCCTATATAGTTCTGTATAGAAACATTGGAGCTAAAAGTGATATCTGAAAATTCGGGTTGCTTCTAAAAAGAATAGACCTTAATAAAATGTCTAATTAAATAGTGATGTTTAATTTATGGCGTCACTATTTCTGTTTTTGCTATAAACGGGTTATGTAGTGTTCAGTATTATGTGTACCGATTATTTAAGAATGTCATTTTGTTCGCAAACTGAAAAATCGAATAACAGGCTGTTGAAAGTGAGACCATGGCTCAGTACACGTTGGGAACCCGGGTTGAACGCCGGATTCCAAAGTTGGAGGTTTATCGCCAACTGTGGTTCTTCCTGAAGAAGATGCGTGCCCGTAAACTCCTTGATTCTGGTGGAAAAGGAGAACTGAAGAAGGATTTGGCTAATATTCGGCGGTGGGGCGGGTTGGAAGCCACGATCATGGCGCGAGGTGCCCGGCAGGTTCCTGATCGGGTGGCCCTGGTTGATGATGACGGAGAATTGACTTATTTTGAATTTTTCCGTCAAGCTGACCGGCTAGCTCGGGCTTTCCATCAACGCGGTTATCACTCAGGCGCTAACGTCGGGGTTCTTGCGTTAAACGGGCGGGCCGCGATTTTACCGCTGACTGCCCGTCAAATGGCTGGCTATAACATCTTCATGATTAACGCTAATGCGTCAGCCACTCAAATAGAGCAGTACCTTGATTTTCATGACATCAAGGTGTTGATCGTGGACGAGGAATTCCTGCCCCGGATCACTCCTACCGCGCGTCAACGCGAAATCATTCTCGGGCATCTTGAACCCGAACCAGTAGAAACAGGCTCCCATGACGGTCGGGCATACGAATCTCTCGACCACGTGATTTACTGCGCCGATGTTTCGCTATCTCTTCCAGAGAAGCCGGCAAAAAGTATGCACGTGGTTATGACCTCAGGCACCACGGGAATGCCGAAAGGGGTAGTCCGCCGTCAATTGAACTCTCCTCAGGGCTTCGCCTCAGTAGCTGCCGCTATTCCGCTGGAGCGGAATATGGATGTGTTGTTAACGGCGGTGTTGTTCCATGCGTATGGGTGGGCGTATATGGGGTTTTCGTTTTTGACTCAGTCTCGGGTGATTACGCGTCGTCATTTTTCTCCGGAACAGGTGTTGAAGGATTTCCGGGATTATGACGTGACGATGTGGGTTTCTGCGGCCACCCGCATCCGCAACGTAATGAGCTATATGGACCAGATTGGTTGTAATCACCATGATGGGCTAAAAGTGATCACCAATTCGGGGAGTCCTTTGTTGCCGGTGGAGATTGAGCAGTCTGCGGAGAAATTTGGTCCTGTGTTGTGCAGTATGTACGGCAGCTCTGAAACTTCCGCAGTAGCTGTTGCTGGTGCTCAAGAACTTGTTGATGACCCTCAACTCACCGGACGGATATATCCGGGTTGCGTAGTGAAAATCTTCGATGAGCAGGGTCATGAACTTCCCGAAGGGGAAGAAGGAATCATCGCTATTTCCTGTTTTGATCTGTTCGCTGGTTACACTGATCCCTCTATTGAGGCAGATACTATTAATGGCTACTACTACATGGGTGATCGAGGTGTACGACGGGGGGATCGGCTCTATGTCCTAGGGCGGGCCGATGATCTAGTGATTACGCAATTCGCAGAAAAAATCTATCCGGTAGAGATTGAGGATGAGATTCTGCGTGATGAGCGGATAGCCGACGCCCACGTGCGTGGGGTGAAAGACCAGCAAACTGGGCAAGCATTGCGAGCCTATGTGCTGACCAAAGAATATGTGGAACCGGATGAAATTCGTCACCAAATACGGACGCGTCTTTCCCATGCACACGTTCCCCGGGACATAATTTATGTTTCGGACTTAGTGCGCGGTCCAACCGGGAAAGTTATTCCTCGTGAGTTGCCGGAACCTACGGAAGATAATCAACGTCCACTTCAGGTTAAGCCCTCTGCTTAACCCCCACACAGAATTCAAGGAGATATACCGTGCGTATTATGTCACGTTCTTTAGCAGCCTCAGCCGCTCTTGCTGTGGTCTGCGCTTTAGCTCAACCCATTGCTAGCGCGGATATTGTTAACCAGCCTTTTGCCTCTCCCGGTCGAGACGGCGTCACGATTGATACTCAAGCAGCGCTGAACCCGGATACATATCAAAATCCAGCCGAGCCTCAATCGGTTCAGCCAGGCAATATGGTGACGTTTGGTGACTCCATTATGGCGAATAGCACAGCAGGCGACGTGGTATTTTCCATGGCTACCAAGGGAGTAGCGAAGCAGGATCCGAAGAATCGTCAAATCATTAGTGAGATCAACCCCAACATTAATTCTCATGGTTGCGCCCAGGGTAGCCCGAGTATCCCGAAAGACGTCTCGGCTCAGCTGGGAGTACCACTAAATGACTATTCTTGTCCTGGGGCCGTGCTCTATACCGCTAATCAGGGCTTGATGACTATTTCTCAACAAGTCGATAATGCTATTAGCGATGGGGCATTAAATGACACCACTAAGTATGTCCTTATTCAAGGTGGATATAACGACATCTATAACAACTACTTGACCTTGACTGGTGAAGAAGCCAATGATGAGGCTATCGCGGCTGAAATTGGTCAGTCCACCCAGCGGGATCTTTTTGCGCGAGCAATCGATGATGTTATTAATCGCGTCAGGGTCAGTGCCCCTCATGCTAAGATTTCTTTGCTGGGGTACCACACCATCACCGATAACACCCCGGCTGGTTGGCAGTGCATTTACCATATCGGTGACGGCAGGGAAAACGAGAACGTATGGAATGCGAACGGAGCTTTCCCGGTGTTTTGGGATACTTTGGGTGAGGTCCATGTTCAAAAGTGGATGAGTGAAGCCGCGTCCCGAAATGGTGTGCAGTTTGTGGACCAGCGCGACTTCTCTGCTGGTCATGGCGAGTGTGCTGCTCCTCAGGATCGCTGGGTGGCGGGTATTTTGTTGGATACCACAACGGGTTCGCACAACTTGGCTCTGCACTTGACGGACACCGGTGTTCACGCTTTGAGTGGGCACATCGTTGAACAGATTAGATAGTTAAAAGTGGGGAAGTTCGACGTCTAAAGCGCTTTTCCCGATAACGAAGAACAGAAAGGAACCGTGATGGTTTTCTTTGATAACGTGCCTGCCCAATTCCAAGCACTTGCAGAGGCCTGGAATGCCGGAGTATTCAATGCTATGGCACAAATTGATGCGATTTCTGCTCATTTTCCTGCACAGTGGTCAGAGGTAATCCGGCAGCTTCATCAACTATGGGGTTAGTCGGAGATTAAACCCCACACCGGCAGGTAATCGTGCTGGTGAGGGGTTTTGAGTATTGCTATGAGTTCAGCGTCATCTAGTGGGTAGCCACACTGGCGTTGATGGCTTCACCATTAACTAGCAATTGCTGAAAAGCGCGTCCGTGGGAGTTTTGCTGGGGGTTAACCATTTCCACTGTGACATTCTTAGTGGTCTGGACCGCAGCTCCTGGCCGATCAGCAGTTTCCCGAGTGGCGGTTCCTGTAGCACCAGTATCCGTCCAGGACGTCCATTCGATGTCGACCAAGCGATCTGCGCCATCAGCACAGGTGAGGTATAACTCCTTAGGTTGGATCACGGTTTCACCGCCGCAGGTGGTGAAGACAGTGGTGCTGTTAGCTGAGTTCGTAGTTTCAGTAGTGCTGGTAGACCGTGAGGTAGTAGGTGCCGAAACGTGAGTTACCGTATCGATTTTCTGATCGGAGGGCTGTTGCTTTGGCGGGGAACAGGCGCTTAAGCTGAGCAATACAATGCTTGCGCCGACCACGATGGTCTTAGTGCTAAAACTGTGGGACATGGTGTTTGTTCCTTAGGGGTGGGAGGGGTAGAAAACTTTTAACGACTTCGAAGCGTAGCAGCCTTTTCGGAGTTATAAGGCTCGGCGGAAACAATAGTTACTGAAATGGTGTTGCCATTGGGGGCGGTGTATTCGCGTGTTTCTCCTTCATGAGCACCAAGGACAGCTGCACCCAGGGGAGAGTGCTCAGAGTAGGTTTCCAAATCCGGGTTATCAATGGCTGCAGCGCGGGTGCCAATGAGGAAAGTCTCTTTAGCACCTTTATCGCCGTTGTAATAGACGTGAACCACGGACCCAACGTGGGCGATACCTTCAGTGATGTTTTCACGTTCGGTCGTGGAGTTAGCGAGAATCTCAGAGATTTGCTTGATCCGGGCTTCTTCTTGATCCTGAAGCTCACGAGCTGCATCGTAGCCCGCATTTTCCTTCAGGTCGCCTTCTTCGCGACGCTCATTAATCTCAGCGGCAATCACCGGCCGGTTTTCAATTAAGGCATTCAGCTCAGCTTCCAGCTTGGCCTTAGTTTCCGGGGTAATGTACTGCTTCTGCTCATCTGCCATAGGTATGTAGACCTTCCGTGTTGCCAATGCTGGTCCCAGGAACCAGCAAGAACCTGGCACAAGATGACCCCGGGCAGTCCGGGGTTCTAGAGTGCAAGGTGAGGTGCAATTTTGTCAAAGATTCTAGCATGAAGCTTTGATTCCTTATCACGCACCTGTTCTCTACATTGTTCCTATTGCTGTAGGTGGGCAGGAAGAGACGTCGAGCATCCATAGACAGTACCGGAAACGGGGATGTCGTTACTGGGGATCTGAGTATGAATGCGTTGAGTTTTTTCTCCTCCGGAAGGAATAATCACCTCTCGTCGCCCCACCTCTGCGCGGTCATAGTTAAGAGCCGTCACAATGCAGTAGCTGGGGACATCCACATTCACCCGGGTTACGTCGATGTCCATGCTCAACAGGGAATCATTAACTCGTGAAAATCCCGCCATGCTTGCGGAGACATCGGCAGTCGTGTTTTTTTGCCGACTAAACCACAACACAGTCACCACGGAAAGGATCAATATGACGACGACCCCGATGACTAACCATTTTCCAGCAATGGTGCGGGATTGCGGCTGTGGATTCGGGGTCCCGTAGCGTTCGGGAGGAAGATTCCTGGTATCTCGAGGCATTGATCGTTGTCCTTCAGGAGGAGGGGTGCGTGAATATAAATGCGGCGTCCAAGGAGATATTTTAGCCTAGGCTTGACCAGCCCGATTAGACTGGATACTTATCGTGCCCGCTAGGGTAGGTGAACTGTCCACAATATGAGCACTGAACAATGTGGGGAATGAAAGATCTCGTGAGTAAGTATCGGATTTTAGCTGTCCATGCTCATCCAGATGATGAATCATCTAAAGGAGCTGCTACTTTAGCTCGTTATGCTGCCGAAGGGCATCGTTGCATGGTGGTAACCTGCACCGGCGGCGAACGAGGCGATATTTTAAACCCGGCGATGGATAAACCTGGAATTAAAGAAAATATGACCAAGGTTCGTCGCGAAGAAATGGCAGCTGCGGTGAATGCACTCGGGGTGGAACATCGTTGGTTAGGCTACGTGGATTCCGGCCTTCCCGAAGGAAATCCGCTGCCACCTTTACCTCAAGGCTGCTTCGCTTTAGAAGATAACGAGACAGTGTTACGAGACTTAGTGGGGATTTACCGGGAATTCCAACCTCACGTAATTATCACTTATGACGAAAATGGTGGATACCCCCATCCGGATCACCTCAAAGTCCACGAGGTTTCTATGCTGGCGTGGGAGGCTTCCGGGGATCCAGAGTATGCACCTGAACTTGGTGATCCGTGGACACCCTTGAAGCTGTACTACACCCATGGTTTTATTCGTCAGCGGATGCAGTTATTTCATGACTTATTGATTAAAGAGGGGAAAGCCAGCCCTTATGGGCCGATGCTAGAAAGATGGAAAGCTAATCGCGCTGACATCATGGCTCGAGTGACCACCCAAGTGCGCTGTGAGGACTATTTTGAGGCACGTGATGATGCTCTGCGAGCTCACGCCACTCAAATTGACCCTGCTGGGGCCTTCTTCGGAACCCCCGTTGAGGTGCAGCGTAAGCTATGGCCGACGGAAGAATTTGAATTAGCTCGTACCCGGGTGTCTACCGAATTGCCCGAGGATGACTTATTTGCCGGGATTGACTAAGGAGGAGCTCAAAGAATGCTTGATACGGCTATGGTTTTAGCGCAGCAAACGGAAAACGTTGGCCCGTTAGGGCCAGAGTTCGGCAAAGCATCACCCATCGGACTGTTGATCCTCGTGCTTCTGGCCGTCGCCGTCCTCTATATAGGATGGGCTTTCCACCGTCGCTTTTCGAGAATGAACCGCCGCCGTCTTTTTGCCGAGCAACACGGCATCGATCTTTTTGATGAAGATGCTTTAGATAAAGCCATGGAAGAAGCCGGGGTATTGGATCAACGGCGCAAACCGTGGTTCTAGACCTAGGAAGCTAAACTGAACCACTGTGAGGTTACTTTCCCGTTTGCTCTACCCGCTTTATGAAGCGCGTCTACGCCGAGAGCTGCGTGGTGCCCGGCAACCCCGTCACGTTGCGGTCATGTGCGATGGCAACCGGCGTTGGGCAAGAGAAGCTGGCTTTGATGATGTCAGCCATGGTCACCGGGTCGGTGCCCGGAAGATAGCTGAACTGGTGGAGTGGTGCCATGAAACTGATGTTGAGTTAGTCACTCTCTATTTGCTATCGACGGAGAATCTTCGCCGCGAATCCGCTGAGCTTAGCCTGCTTTTCGACATCATCGTAGATGTGGTATCGGAATTAGTAAGCGGTGAGAATAACTGTCGGGTCCGACTAGTAGGCGATTTATCCTTATTGCCCGAGAAGATTAGCACCCGACTCCAATCTGAAATTTCTAACACAGAGAACAACACGGGTGTTGCGGTAAATGTAGCTGTTGGCTATGGGGGGCGGAAAGAAATCGTTGACGCGGTCCATGCCGTCATTGACGAAGAAGTAGCATCGGGGACCGATATTCATGATTTAGCCGAAAAAATCACCGTGGATTCTATTTCTGCCCACCTATATACCCGCGGTCAACCTGATCCGGATTTAGTTATTCGCACCTCGGGAGAACAACGTCTGTCCGGGTTTTTAATATGGCAGGCAGCCTATTCAGAAATTTGGTTTACCGATACCTATTGGCCGGCTTTTCGTCGGATAGATTTTCTTCGTGCGTTACGGGAATATAGTGGTCGTTCTCGCAGATTCGGAAAGTAGCCCCCATGTCATTAGTCCTTCATCATTCGTGGTACGGGTCTACACGAGATTATGCTGCTGAATTTGCCCGCCGGATTGATGCTGAGGTGTTGCCTCTGTCCCACCTGCATCCCCAGCAACTCACTCAGAGATCTGATGGCAGTCCCATCGTGATTTTTAGTGCCATTCATGGGCCGACAATGCCCGCGATAGATTTTGTCCGACGCCATCCTGAGCTGGTCACCCTCCGTCCAGTAGCAATCGCCTGTGTGGGAATGACCTTGTTAACTGAAGCTCGTCAGAAGGATAAAATGGCTCGGAGTTTAGGCGAACTTGCGCAGAATGTAGCTCGGTTTTATCTTCCGGGTCGATTGTTATATTCAGAGTTATCCGCTAAGCACCGAATAATGATGACGGGTATAATTAGTGCGTTAAAGGCTAAACCATACCGTACTGACAATGAAAAAGCTATGATTGCCGGTTTCGGAAAGGATGTAGACCATACGGATTACGCAGAATTAGCCCCAATTGTAGAGTGGTATGACAGTAACTTCGGCTAGATTTTCCGCATCCTAACTTTTTGTACTAGATGATCGGAACCCTTTCTTAATACCAGTGATGCCCGAACTCGCGTAGGCAATATATTTTCCACCAGGTTCGGTAAGTTTATGGATTGCCAAATTTCTCTGGCTTCCATCGTAGCTATGGTGTCTTCCAGGTCTGCGTAGTGAGCGAAATGAGCGTCTGGTTCCCGGAACGCAGTATTCCGGAGTTTTAAGAAACGATCAATATACCATCGTTCGATATCCGCGGTTTTAGCGTCAACATACACCGAAAAATCGAATAAATCGGAAACCATGAGGGTTGGCCCAGTCTGTAAAACATTGAGGCCCTCCAAAATTAAAATATCAGGCTGGCGAATGGTTTGTACCGTATCGGGCAAACGATCATATCGGGTGTGGGAATAGACCGGAGCTTGGGCTTCTGGTTTTCCAGATTTCACTTCAGTGATAAATCGTAAGAGGGCTCGCTGGTCATAAGATTCCGGGAATCCTTTACGTTTCATAATCCCGCGCCGATTCAATTCAGCGGTGGGGTAGAGAAACCCGTCGGTGGTTACTAAATCAACCCGAGGGTGGGACTCCCAACGTTGAAGTAGCACTTGCAATAAGCGAGCGGTGGTTGATTTCCCAACAGCTACTGAGCCGGCGATGCCGATGATAAAAGGGACCCGTCCAGTAGGGGAACCAAGGAAGGTCTCAGTTGTTTCATTCAACTGCTGGTGGGCTGCTACCCGGAGGTGAATCAGACGACTGAGCGGCAGATAGACGTCGGATACCTCTTCCAAATTGATGTTTTCTCCGATCCCGCGGAGTTCGTAGACCTCTTCCTCAGTGAGAACCTGGGGCATAGACTGGCGTAGCCGACGCCACGATGCCCGATCAAAGTCAAGGTAAGGGGTAGATTCTGAGGATCGCGCCATTCTCCTATTGTGGCAGCTGTCTTGAAGGAGAGGACAACCGGGTATGATCACACATACCCAAAATGCACTCTCAGGAAGAAAGAAATAGAATGCCGGAGCAGTCCACCAGCACGGATGTAAGAAATCAACCCTTAGTCCAGTTAGACCCCGAGGTGGCGCAGGCCATCGATGGGGAATTGGCACGTCAACGAGATACCTTGGAAATGATCGCCTCGGAGAATTTCGTGCCGCGTGCTGTCCTCCAAGCCCAGGGTTCTGTGCTGACCAATAAATATGCCGAAGGGTACCCAGGCCGCCGCTATTACGGGGGCTGCGAAAACGTCGATATCATCGAAGACTTGGCTCGGGATCGGGCAAAAGAGCTTTTTGGTGCGGAATTCGCGAATGTTCAACCCCATTCCGGAGCCCAAGCCAACGCCGCCGTCCTCCACGCTCTCGCAAACGCCGGTGACAAGATCATGGGCCTGTCCTTAGACCATGGTGGACACCTCACCCACGGAATGAAGCTCAATTTCTCCGGGAAGCTCTACCAGGTAGTGGCATACGGGGTAGATGAAACCACGATGCGCCTGGATATGGACCAGGTTCGGGAACAAGCACTCAAAGAACGCCCGACCGTCCTTATTGCTGGGTGGTCAGCCTACCCGCGGCATCTGGATTTTGAAGCGTTTCGCTCCATTGCCGATGAGGTCGGTGCCAAATTATGGGTTGACATGGCGCACTTCGCTGGCTTAGTAGCCGCAGATTTGCACCCAAGCCCTATCCCCCATGCTGATGTAGTGTCCACGACGGTTCACAAGACCTTAGGTGGGCCGAGGTCCGGGATGATCCTGGCGCGGCAAGAATACGCCAAGAAACTTAATTCAGCGGTATTCCCTGGGCAGCAAGGCGGGCCGTTGATGCACGCAATTGCGGCTAAAGCAGTAGCCCTTAAGATTGCAGCTACCGATGATTTTAAGGATCGTCAAGCTCGGACTCTCGAAGGTGCACGAATACTGGCAGATCGCCTCACTCATACCGATGTTGCAGACACCGGAATTAGCGTTTTGACCGGGGGAACGGATGTTCACTTGGTGATGGTGGATCTACGAAATTCCGCCTTAGACGGACAGCAAGGTGAAGACCTCCTTCACGAGGTGGGGATAACTGTTAACCGCAACACGGTGCCATTTGATCCTCGTCCACCGATGGTGGGATCTGGACTGCGGATTGGTACCCCGGCTCTTGCTACCCGTGGTTTTGATGCAGCTGCCTTTAGCGAAGTGGCTGACATCATTGCCAGTGCTCTCGTGGGCGGAGCACAAGGCTCAGCTGATGTGACAGCACTGCGTCAGCGAGTGTCGGCATTGGCTGAACAGTATCCGCTTTATGAGGGACTCGAACAGTGGCCGCTTCACTGATTAAAGTGGGGGCGTGAGCTTTCTTCAACATTCCATCATTTGGCAGGTATATCCCCTCAGCGCTGATCTTCGGCAACTGAAGGCCGCTGCGGACAATCAGCCCACTGGTTCTTCACAGCCAGAGCGCTCAGGTGAAAATTCAAGCCAGGCTTTAACTCTGGCACGCTTAGAGCACTGGCTGGATTACCTGGTCAACCTGGGGTGTGACACTCTGCTTTTAGGGCCCATCTTTGACTCCGTGTCTCATGGTTATGACACGACGGATCACTATCGTATTGACCCGCGCCTTGGCACCGATCACGACATTGATTCTTTAATATCTCAATGCCACCGACGAGGTGTCCGGTTGATACTCGATGGTGTTTTTAACCATGTTGCTGCCTCTCACCCCATGGTCAACTACGATGGCCCCATTAAGCGTGATGACTCGGGAAACCCGGTGGGTTGGGAGGGCCACGATGAGTTGGTGGAATTAAATCACCAAGATCCACGCACTGAAGATTTCGTTGCTGAGATCATGGAATATTGGCTACAACGAGGTATCGACGGTTGGCGCCTCGATGTAGCCTATGCAGTGCCGCGAGAATTTTGGGCCGCAGTAGTAGATCGGGTGCGCCAACAGTATCCGCACGCGGTTTTTCTTGGGGAAATGATCCACGGGGACTACATCGAGCTTATTCACCAAGGGCATTTGGATTCGGCTACTCAGTATGAACTCTGGAAGGCAATATGGAGTTCAATTAAAGACCGCAATTTCTGGGAACTTGCTCACGCCCTGGAACGGCATCATGATTTTAGTCAACAAGCTATTCTCAATATTTTCGTTGGTAACCATGATGTCGATCGGATAGCCAGCATCGTCGGCGACGGCGGTGCTGCTCTAGCAGCCAGCATTCTCTTTTCTTTGCCCGGTTGCCCAAGTATCTACTACGGGGATGAACAAGCCTTCCGAGGACTTAAGGGGGAGGGTTTTGGGGCTGATGACCCTATCCGCCCGGCGTTGCCGGATTACCCAGAGCACTTAGCCCAGGAGGGCCAATGGCTATGGCAAGTTTATCATGATCTCATTGCGCTCCGACGGCGGCATTCTTGGTTGAGCACCGCATCTGTGGAGGTGAAAGATAAAGACAATGAGTCTATTTCCTACCGCCTCTCAGCTCCGGAAGGATTTTTAGATGTCCACATTGATATTCGGGATAAATTCCGGGCGGATTGGGAATTCAATGATGGGGAAGAACTCCATTATTCCTGGTGAGATTCTGGATCACGCTGTTGCGCCAGGGAGGTTCGGGCTTGACGTAACCACTCTGGTTGATCAGCAAGGAGAGCTTTGATTTCCTCAGTGGTCAGGGGTTGATCCATACCATTACGTTTCAACGCGCTCACCGTGATTCCTAATTTTCGGGCCACTTCTGGGCGCGGATGGGGACCGTGGAGCCTTAAATCTTTCAGCCACTGCGGAGGATTAGTATGTAATTCTCGAAACTCAGCATGGGTAATAGCGGAGTTTTGAAACTCTTCCGGTGTAGCAGGCAAATAAACCCCCAGTTTCTTGGCAGCAGTCTGAGGTTTCATCGCTGAGCCTGAAGGTTGGCGTCGTAATTCTTCACTCACCCTAGTCACGGTAGCATGCAAAACATGCTGTCCCTAGCTTTCGTCACCGGTACTCAGCCGGATAAATGGGTCCGACGCTATCGTGATCGGACCAGTCATGGTCCATTGAGTTATCACAGTGACGATGACCCCCTCGTACTGTTGACACAGCGAAAGGTCGACGCGGTGTTGTGTCGTCTCCCTGATTCTAGGATTAACCAGGACGAGTGTTTCGTCGTCGAGCTTTATGAAGAGCAACCCGGGGTAGCCGTCCCGAAGGATAGTGTTTTCGGGGAAGCAGCAGTGGCTGTCACAGATCACGATATTGCAGATGAGATCTGCCATTATCAGCCGGTTTCTGGACAACCAGTTGATATCGGGGCAATCCGTACGGGTCTCCAGATAGTCGCTGCGAATGTGGGGGTTGTCCTTGGTCCTCGTCCAGTACTGCAACTATTGTCGGGGAAAAAGATTGTGGACCTGGAATTCTGCGCTCCGTCGTGGCCAGCGACTCGAGTGGCTTTGGTGTGGTGGAAAGACAGAGACGCCCCCGATATCCAGGATTTAGTGGGCATTATGAAAGGTAGGCGTCCTAGTAGTAGTCGCCAGGAGGGGGCAAGCGGGAGAAAACCGAAAAAGAGTGCTCGTGAGAAAACGTTGGATAAGCAGCGTCGGCGTCAACGACGAGAGGGGTATCGGACGTCCAGCATGCAGAAAGGAAAAGGACGAAAGGGTAAGCGCGGCCGAAGATAACTCTGAAAGAAGTTATGGACTATGCCTTTGACCTGCGGGATAAGGGATGATCACTGCATGTTAACAGTTTGCTAACGGCCGGCCTCAAAATTGGCATAAAGCGGAATTAATAAGAATAATAACAAGCAGGATTTACTCCAGACACAAGAAAGGTTAACAATGCACATCTCTCGTCGTATTCTTGCTGGAACTGCAGCCCTTGCTTTGAGTGCTGGCCTGGTAGCTTGCTCCGCTCAGGAAGCAAAGGATAATGCTGCCTCGGCAACTTCTGCAGCCGGAGATGCCGCAGCCTCCGCTACCTCTGCTGCTGGAAATGCTGCTGGCTCTGCTACCTCTGCTGCCGGAGAGGCAGGAGCATCCGCCAGCTCTGCCGCAAAGGGCGCTGGAGATCTTCAACTGACCTCCGTGCCTTCTGCACAAGGTGACGTAGAAATTCCGTCCGCTGTGGCTACTGCTGCTGAAGAACACCAGCTAGGTGAGGCAATTTCCGTGACCAAGGGGTCTAAGGACTGGCAGTACATTGTAGAGTATTCTGACACCCGCTACATTGTCAATACCGAGGACAATGGTGGTGTCCTGGTCCAAGGTAAAATCGCTGAAACCTGGCTCCACAAGGGTGGCTATGATTCCGAGCTAGGACAGCCTGTGTCCCCGGAAAAGACCATCGATAAGGGCTGGACTCAGGAATTCACCAAGGGCAAGATTGATTGGGTGAGCGACACCGGCAAGCTCGCTGACTACCACGACATCATCGAGACCAAGTAATTTTTCTCTCCGGTTGCATTCTGGTGGGGTAATGATGAACAATCTGTCCCATGCCAGAATCGACATTCAGGATCCGTCCGCTTCGTCGCGAAGACTACCCGCATGTCCAAGCCATTTATGAACGTGGTTTGGACACCGGGCACGCAACCTTTGAGCGTCGAGCTCTCACCTGGGAACAATTTAGTAATTCAAAAATCATGGAAACCGTGTTTGTGGCGGTGGAAGCTGATGATGACGACCAGGTTTTAGGGTGGGTATCGGCTGCACCGATCTCCTCGCGCTCTGTGTTTCACGGAGTAGTAGAAGACTCCATCTATATTCATCCTGACGCTCGTGGACGAGGCATAGCTGGAGCGTTACTTGATAAATTGATTGAGGTTTGTCAGGAACTAGATAAATGGGCCATTCATTCCTGGATTTTCCCGGAGAATGAGGGGTCCGCCAATCTTCATAAATCTCGTGGTTTTGAGAAAGTAGCGACGTACAGTCATATCGCCAAAATGCCTTATGGGGAATTAGCGGGGCAGTGGCGTGACACCGATGTTTATGAAAAATTACTTCCCAAGCCTGATATCGAAGTATAGAAGGCAACTAGCTAGGTGATCTTACTTCCACGGATATAGGGTATAAGGCACCGTTATCCTCAAAAGGTCCGGAGCAGTAGCGCTCCGGACCTTTCGTGTGAGTCGTTTATTTTCGATTCACCCCGTCACTTTGTGATAACTCCGAAGGGGTAGGGGAATTTCTTATCCCCGTAACCATTAACTGACTGGGCTTACTGTTTCTTCTTCTTTCGCAAGTTCACGGTCGGTGTCCTGGGTAATGGTTTCTAGGCGATCACTCAATTTCTTCTCGCGGATGAAGATAAGAACAATAGCTGAGGCGAAAGCTAGCGGACAAAGTAGCAAGAATACTGGGGTGAGGGAATCGTTATAGGATAGCTGAATAGCGTCCGCAATTGCTTGTGGCATGGTGTGTAGAGCCGTGGGAGTGAGCCGAGAAAATCCCGTATCAGGATTGAAGTTTTGAGCAAATGCTGCGCCTTGCTGCCCACTATGCGCGATAGCGATGGGAAGATTATTTTGCAGTTGTTCAGTGAGCCTGCCGGTAAATAACCCGCCTACTAGCGCTGATCCTAAGCAACCACCCACTTGCCGGAAGAAATTATTTGTTCCGGTAGCAGTCCCGACCATAGCTAGCGGGAAAGAATTTTGGACAATCAGAACCAAAACCTGCATGGTACAACCCAGACCAAATCCGAAGACGAAGAAGTAGATTCCTACGACTAGGAGCGGAGTATCGGGATGCATGGTGCTCATCAGAATTAAGCCTGTGCCGGTAATTACCATGCCGATGATGGGGTAGAAGCGGTAGCGACCAGTTCGGGAAATCAGGTTTCCTACCACGATGGAGGTACCCATTAACCCCAGCATCATCGGAATCATCATGAGACCAGCTTTGGTGGGCGTCATCCCATGAACCATCTGTAGGTAGGTGGGCATATAGGCCAAGGTGCCGAACATGAATACCCCGACGGCCAACCCTGCTAATAAGGTCAGGTTGAAATTGCGGGTCTTAAACAAAATGAGCGGAATAAGGGGGTTGGAAACCTTACTTTCAATCACGATGAAAATGACCGCAAAGATAAGAGTGGCGATGATCAGGGAAATAATAAGCGGGGATGACCACTCATATTCATTGCCACCCCAGGTGACAAAAAGAACTAAACACGAGGTGGCGATAGCCATAGTTAAGGTTCCAAGCCAGTCGATCGTGAGATTCTTAGGACGCGAGGGTAATCGAAGGAAACGCACGATAGCCAGAACCGCTATGAAACCAAGAGGAATATTGAGCCATAGTCCCCAGCGCCAACCTGGGCCGTCGGTGAACCAACCGCCTAATACCGGTCCGAGTACGGAAGAGACACCAAATACTGAGCCCATAATGCCCATGTACTTGCCCCGTTCGCGAGCGGTAGTGACATCGGCGGTAATGGCCTGAGAAAGAATCATCAGCGAACCACCGGCAACTCCTTGCATGGTTCGGGCGGTGATAAGCATCATCATATTTTGGGACAAGCCACCTAAGAGTGATCCCGCCATAAAAAGCAGGATAGCGCCGATGAAAAGCCATTTCCGGCCGAGCTGATCGCCTAACTTTCCTAACAGTGGCATGGCGATGGTCTGTCCCAGCAAGAAAGCTGTAATCACCCAGGACATGTGATTAGCACCGCCAAGATCGCCGACGATGGTCGGTAGAGCGGCGGCGAAAATAGTTTGCCCTAAGGAGCTCATCAACATGGTGAGCATCAACGCGCCGATGATGAGATAGAGACTGCGTTGATCCCGTTCCACCGTGGATGAATTTATGTCCTTAGGAGACTCAGAAACTTTGGTAGTCATCGGGAAAGTCCTTGAAAATGGTCTTTAATTCAGAAAGAGCAGCGAGACAACAGTTTTCCAAGGCAGTATCACTGCCATCATTTTGCTCTAGCCAGATGTAATGCCCCAGTTGAATGGTGCCTAGAGTAATGGAAACTAAAGTAATGGCTTCATGTTTCGGGCTGGCTTCAAGTTTCTGCCGCCCCGGATAGAGCTGAAGATATTCGGTCACCAACTCTGTAAGAGCTTGAGAAACGACATGCATCCCAGCCTGTTGTTGAAAAGCTAAATTGGGATCTTGTTGGCGGATATGACGCCGCCGTCGCAAAATAGTTGCTCTTTGTTCCGGGGCGACAAATCTTACGGTTACTGCCAATTCAAAGGTAAGCCTGACTAAAGAACCCAAAATATTGGAGTGCTCAGCAGAAAGAAACTCCGCTTTTTCCTCTTCACTAGGAACTCGCGGTGGCGCCCCCAAAACGGCGGTTTCCTTCGAATCCACGTAGTTAAAGAAGGTCCTTTTTGAGATCCCCACGGCAGAACAAATATCTTCCACCGTAATGTTGTTGACACCATGCTTTTCGGCAAGTGCCGTCGCCTGATCTTCAATGGCAGCCCGAGTGGCCTGTCGCTTGGATTCACGCAAGGAAGGTTCACATTCGGCCATGAACATAAACTTAGTGCAATTTTGCACTAAGTGCAAAGATGCACACGGTGAAATTCGCCCCTCGGTAAACTTCTATGTGAAATCTCTCACGAGGTGCGAACAAATTGCACCACGTCACCGGGACATAATTGTCCGCTGCGATCGCACGCTCGTGATGTCAGCACTGCAATGACCGGATATCCCCCCGTGACCGGATAGTCTGGGCCAAAAACTACCGGTTGGCCATTTGGAGGTATTTGGATGCTTCCTCTGACCATGCCTTCGCTCATCATTTCTGAGGTGCGACGTCGTCTTAAGGGATTTTCACCATGTAGCCGCAATCCCACCCGGTTGGATTCCGAGCTCACGGTATAAGCCTGGGAGTAGAACAAAGTAAGTGCTTCAGGGCTAAACCACTCTTCTCGCGGTCCAGGAATGACTTTAAGTTTCTCGGTGGGAACCCTTCTCCACAGGACCGGGAGTGTGCGTAAGGCTGGCCACCAGGCTTCCTCTGCTATCGCGGTACCACGATGAAGAATATCGCCTGGTTGGAGCGGAGGTGGCCCTATCTGTGACAAGGTGTCAAAAGAACAACTGGACAGTTGAGGTTGAACCTCAAACCCGCCACGGATTCCCAGATAAGCGCGCATCCCATAGCTGGAATGATCAAGAAATATTCGATCTCCCGTCGCCACATCCATAATTGTGTTAGTAGCGGTGTCAATAACGCTTCCGTGGCTACGTTGGATGGCAACAGAGGCATCGGTGCCGGTAATTACCAGGCTTGTAGGAGACAGAGCCTCTAGCTCACAACCTCCGGAAAGAATCTCAATTACAGGTGCTGAAGGGTGATTACCTAAGGCATGGTTAGCCCGTGCTGCGGACAGACGATCAAAACTTCCGGAAGAACTGACTCCTAAACTGGCTAGACCTGGTCTACCGAGATCTTGGTAGAGCATCTGGGGGCCGGTGTGATGAATGCGGAAAACTGCGGAGGGAGAAGTCATGACCGCTCCTGTGGGTAGAAGTGAACACAATCTCCGGCGGTGAAACGCGCTGGAGACGGCTGGGTGATATCCCACATGGTGGTGGAAGTATGTCCGATAATTTGCCAGCCACCGGGTGAATCGCCAGGATAAATAGCGGAAAATTCAGCGGCTAGTCCTACTGATCCGCCGGGGATGAGGGTTCGGGGTGTGTTGCGCCGAGGAATATCGCCTAGACCCGGGCCCTGGGCGAGAGTGAGGTAGAAAAAACCAGGAGAAAACCCTCCGAAAGCTACTCTCCATAGAGAGGTGGTGTGACGGGTAACTACGTCGGTTTCTGAGCAGCCTAGTAGCTGGGCAACCGCGGTGAGATCTGGGCCGGAATAGTCAACTGGGATGCGGTGGGTATAGGGCGCCTGGGTTGAGGTAGATGTAGGGGAAGGGATTCCGATGGCTTGAACTAGAACACTAGCTTGTGATGGGGACAGGATAGCTGGGTCAAGGTGGATAAGAAGGGTGCAGGCTGCGGGGACGAGGTCAATAATGCCTGGGTGGGCGTCGGATTTTAAAGCAGAATGTAGTGCTAACACGGCGTCCACGATGCTGGGATGTCCACAAGGATCGCTGACATCGACTATCACAGCGCGGTCTCCGCAAGGGCTAATGCGCATGGGCTACCTCTATTCCATGGTGCTGAAAAAGCTGGTGAATTTGCCGAACGACGGCTAAGGCCGCCTCGTTATCGCCATGGACACAAATTGAGTCTGCATCAATAGAGACGGGTGTTCCTGCTGAGCTGAGAACCGGTTGTCCGAGGGCTAACTGCAATGCTTGATCAGCGGCTAACTCAGGATCGTGGTGAACAGCATCAGGGTATTTTCTGGATTTAAGGGTGCCATCGGGGGTGTAGACGCGATCAGCGAAGGCCTCCCGAATGACGTGAAGGCCAGCCTCGAGGGCTTGGTCTACGACTGGGGTGCCCGAAAGAACCATCAACGCCAAGCTGGGGTTCGTAGCCTGAATACCCTCGATGACGGCAGCAGCGTGATCTTCATCATGTGCCATGCGATTATATAAGGCACCATGGGGTTTGACATAGGTGACTTCAGCGCCGATGGAATGAGCGGCAGCTGTTATGGCCCCTATTTGATAAATTGTTTCCGCTCTTAGATCTTGAGGATCATAATCAATAAAACGACGCCCAAAACCTGGAAGATCTCGATACCCAATGTGAGCGCCAATCCTGACTCCATGGCGGTGAGCTGAGCTGCACGTGGCGATCATGACTACAGGGTCACCGGCATGGAAACCACAAGCAATGTTTGCACTACTAATAAGGGGCATTATTTGGTTATCATCGGCAATAGACCAACGCCCAAAACCCTCGCCTACGTCGCTATTGAGGTCAATTGTTTGTGAAGCTGGATTGACATCGTTCACGCTAAAATCCTTATTACCTGTCACCTGGGTTTTATTTGAGAAGAGCAAAAACACCGTCAAAGGAGCGCCAGGCCAAAAACCAACAGACTATAACGGCAGCAATTCCTAGAATAATCAGCCAGCGGGGATAGCGATACCCTTGAAGAATATCTTTGGAGCGAAATGCTGCGATATACAGAATAAGAGTAAATCCGATGAGAAGAACGAGCCCATTAAATGCGCCCGCAAAGACTAAAAGTTTTGCCGGAGCTTGGCCCATAACTAAAAAGAACATGCCGGAAAGCAGAATGAAAATGATGGTGACGTAGTTCTGCCTCGTTGCGTATTCCGGGCGGTGTGGGATAAGGAAACTAGCTGAGGTGTAGGAGCACCCAATGACCGAGCTAAGGGCAGCGCAGAAAAGAACGACGCCGAATATTCTTAAGCCGATTGTGCCGGCAGCAACTTCGAAAGCCTTGCCAGCTGGGTTTGATGCGTCGCTCAAATTCACTCCACCGGCAACTACCCCTAAGACAGCGAGGAATAGCACGGCACGCATGACGCCAGTGATGATGATGCCGCTCACTGAGGAACGGGATACTGTGGTGGCATGTTCCGGGCCAGTTTGTCCAGATTCCAGCATCCGGTGAGCGCCCGCGTAGGTAATGTAGCCGCCTACTGTGCCACCCACCAAGGTGGTGATGACGATGAGATCAATGGTGTCTGGATAAAAGGTGTTTCGGAGAGCTTCAGTCACTGGAGGGTGGGAGCGAACAGCGATGAACACGGTTAAGAGAATCATCAGTGCTCCTAGGAGAACTACGAGCTTATCTAGTGCTGCTCCGAGCCGTTTAATAAGGAAGCCAGCGATTGCGATGAGCGCGGTTATTAGGCCTCCCACTTTAGGGTCGAGTCCGAAAACGGCGTTGAGGCCTAGTCCGCCACCGGCGATATTCCCGATATTAAAGACCACGCTGCCGATGCCGATGAGGATGGAGAGTAACCATCCAAGGCCTGGAATCACCGAGTTTCCTAGTTCTTGGGCTCGTTGTCCTGAGATCCCAATGACTCGCCAGACATTCAGTTGCACGGCGATATCTATCAGGATGGAGCAAAGGATTGCGAAAGCGAACGCTGCTCCGAGCTTGTTGGTGAAGGTGGCTGTTTGGGTGAGAAAGCCAGGGCCAATGGCGCTGGTGGACATGAGGAAGATGGCGCCGAGGAGGGTGGAACGGCTAGTTGCTGAGGCTGCCGCTGCTTTGAGCTGTGGTGACATGCCTCACGATATTACCGGCAGATGAGGTTGCTGAAAGAAAAATGAGAGGAAACATGAAAAAGTCCCGCTCAGGGCCTTCAGGAAGGAGGCTGAGCGGGGGAAGAAAGGGGGGATTTAGTCTCGATCAGTGTTAGCCATGGCCAACACGTCAAGACGCTTGTCTAGCTCTTCTTCGGTGAGCTTGTCACCATCAACGAAACCAAGGTCAATAACCGTTTGTCGGATGGTTTTGCCTTCTTTCAAAGCGGTCTTGGCAACCTTGGCGGCGTTTTCATAGCCAATAGCGGAGTTAAGCGGGGTAACGATCGATGGCGAAGACTCGGCAAGGGTCTTCATTCGCTCAACATTTGGCTGAATGCCATCGACTAACTTAGTGGCAAAGACGCGCGCGGTATTGGCGAGAAGCACAGCCGATTCCAAGACGTTTCGGGCCATCATAGGAATGAAGACGTTGAGCTCAAAAGCGCCTTGAGCACCACCGAAAGCCACAGCTGCATCGTTACCGATAACCTGCGCCGCTACCTGGGTAGCGGTTTCACACAGCACCGGATTGACTTTGCCCGGCATGATAGAGGAACCCGGTTGGAGATCCGGAAGGTGGATTTCTCCTAACCCAGTTAGCGGGCCCGAACCCATCCAGCGAATATCATTGGCGATCTTATTCAAGGAGACGGCAATGGTGCGCATAGCTCCGGAAAATTCCACCAAGCCGTCTCTGTTGGCCTGGGCTTCAAAGTGATTGCGAGCCTCGCGCAATTCCTCCACGCCGGTGAGTTCACGTAGTGCTGCGGTAACTTTCTCGCCGAAGTCTGCGTCAGTATTCAGACCAGTACCAACGGCCGTACCACCAATGGGAAGTTCACCAAGCCGGGGGAGGGTAGCTTCAACTCTTTCAATGCCGGCTTCAATTTGCCGCGCATATCCAGCAAATTCCTGGCCCAGGGTCACGGGTACAGCGTCCATGAGGTGAGTGCGGCCGGACTTGACTACTTCTTTCCACTCTTCAGCCTTCTTAGCCAAAGACTCCTGGAGAACCTTCAACCCGGGGATAAGCTCCTTGACCGCTGCTTCAGTAGCGGCAACGTGAGTGGCGGTGGGGAACGTGTCATTAGAGGACTGCCCCATATTGACGTGATCATTCGGGTGAACGTCGACACCGTTGGCTTTGGCGATGGAAGCAATAACCTCGTTGGTGTTCATATTTGAGGACGTGCCCGACCCGGTTTGGAAGACGTCGATAGGGAACTCGCCGAAGTGCTTACCGTCAGCGATTTCCTTCGCTGCCGCAATAATGGCATCGGCTTGCTCCGGAGCAAGTAAACCTTTGTCCTTATTGACTTGGGCACACGCCGCCTTGAGCAGACCCATTGCGCGGATCTGATTAGGCTCTAGCGGACGCCCTGAAATGGGGAAGTTCTCTACCGCCCGCTGGGTTTGAGCCCGCCACAGCGCTTGTGCTGGGACTTTGACCTCACCCATGGTGTCATGTTCAATGCGGTATTCCTGGTCAGTCATCTAGGTCATCACCTTCAGAAGTTTCGGTTGTTAATCCAAGTCAAGTATGGCGGAAAACGCCCAGAGACGTTGCGGTTTCTTAGGCGTTTTTATTGTTTCTCTAGCGTCGTGCACCCTGCGTGTAATCCACGACCGAGTATTCCTGCAGCTTACTCAGCATGTGGCGGGACTCAATGAAACGAACCGTCCCAGAGCGGGACCTCATCACTAGAGACCGTGTCGTAGCTCCATTGGCGCGATAGCTAACTCCACGCAGCATGTCACCATTGGTCACCCCAGTGGCAGCAAAATAGCAATTATTGGACGCCACTAGATCATTAGTGGTAAGCACTCGCCCTAAATCATGCCCGGCTGCCCGAGCGCGCTCAGCTTCCTCATCATCCTTAGGCGCTAGAACACCTTGAATCTCGCCCTCCATGCACTTCATAGCGCACGCAGTGATAATGCCCTCCGGGGTGCCACCAACGCCCATCATGATGTCCACCGAATTAGTGTCCTGGGCGGCAGCAACGGCACCAGCCACATCGCCGTCGGAAATCAGGCGGACTTTCGCTCCGGCTTGCCGGATCTGGTTAATCAAATCTAGATGCCGTGGCCGGTCAAGGACCACAACAGTGACGTCAGAGGCATCAATTCCCTTAGCCTTCGCAACCACATTGATGTTGTGTTCCACGGGGGCTTCGATGTCGATTTTCCCAGCTGCTTCCGGGCCAACAGCGATCTTACGCATATAAAAAACCTCTTTAGGGTCATACATGCTTCCTGCCTCCGCTGCGGCAATCACCGCAATGGCATTGGGGCGACCCTCAGCCATCAAGGTGGTGCCATCAACCGGGTCCACCGCAATATCGACCTTCGGCCCATCACCGGTACCAACTTGTTCACCATTGAACAGCATGGGGGCTTCATCTTTTTCCCCCTCACCGATGATGACAGTGCCATCCATATTGACCGAATTAATAAGCTGCCGCATCGCATCAACCGCGGCACCATCTCCGGATTCCTTTTGACCGCGACCGACCCAGCGCCCAGAGGCTAGTGCTGCTGCCTCGGTGACGCGGACTAACTCCATAGCCAAGTTACGGTCGAGGCTTTCGCGGTGGTCTGTACTCATCTGTATTCCAGCCTCCTGGTATGCAAGAAATTCTGAGGGCGGTGGTGGGTTTTCCGCCACCACTCCCATTGTTCCAGTTAGTCCCGAAAGAAGGTGTTGTTTTTACACCCGAATGAGGGCAGTTTGGGGTAGATCGTGATGTGACGGGGGCACATGACATACTTGCTAACGTGGCTGAAAAACCGAGTATTTTTCAAGACGGCAGAGATATGGTGTTATCTCTTGCCGCAGTGGGTGTGGTGATGGTGGCTTCGGTAGCGTTTACCGGGCTGTGCTCTTTTAACCCGGACACTCCAGAACAAGGGCCAGTGCAGGCGGTTGATGATAAGACCACGCTGGAGCTGGAGTCTCGTTCTCTGAATTTCCCGATTCGGTATGTAGCTCCGCCTGACGGGTGGATTCCTAATAGTGTGCGACGAAGCAGCATCGCCGGGTTCCCCGCCCCTGTGGTGGGTTGGGTAACGGCACAGCAAGGCTATATCCAGCTAACTCAAACCGGAGTAGACCTACCTACCGCTACTGAAAGGTTCGACGGTAATCTGCGTGAGCCTGAAGCGTCGCGCACAATTGGTGGACGGGAAGTAAGGATCCTTCGAGCCAAGGACGATGATATTGATGACTTGTGGGCCGTGGACTTAGGGGATGTCCGCTTGCTGTTCAGTGGTAGAGCATCCGATGATGAATTTCGGCAGATCATCACCCAAGCCTTCGCTAGTGCGCCTTTCCCCGCAACGGTAGGTTAGGTTCCAGATCCAGGGCCCAAGCTTTCGCATCTGGATTTAGTGCTATTGTTCTCAGGCCTTACTGTGGTTCGTCATCCGGCGATGAGTGATTTTCAGATCTTTGCGCTAACGCCTCTTCGATCCGCCGAGATGCCCCAGCTAGGAGTTCTTCACAGCGATGAGCTAATTCTTCACCCCGTTCCCAATAATGAAGAGATTCATCTAAGCTCATCTGTCCCAACTCTAAAATCCGAACAGTTTCAATAAGTTCATCTCTGGCTTGTTCATAAGTAAGTTCACCGGCAGGAGGAAAAGCCTTGTCTCCGGCCTGACCTGTTCCAAACGCATCAGCAGTCATCAGTATCTCCTAGGATTACAATGTGTTTTCTCGGGATCCGTATCTAATCTGCAGGGTGAACCCCCATGCTAGCGGCCGTGATAGATCCATCACTTACCCGTATCCTGAGCTGGCTACCTGGAGGGCTTTGAGAAATTGAGGTCACCACTTCGTTATCTCCACCATTCCGAGGCCGAACTTGCACAACGGCATAACCACGGGCCAAGGTAGCCCCTGGTCCAAGAGTGGTGATCTGCGCCCTGAGTCCAGTTACGCGAGACTGCTCTTTGTCGATGAGGTGGATTATGTCTCGGCGCGCTTGGTTGGATGCCTGGATGATTTCGTCCCGACGGGCTCGTAGCGGGCTCAAGGGGTCAGCTAGTACCGGCCGAGATCGTGTTTGAGCTAACCCGGCCCGCTCTCGGTCAACCCACCCCCGCAAGGCAGCAGCTGTTCGCTTCCTGGCTTCACGGATGTTGGCGCGTTCTTGAAGGACATCGGGAACAATTCGTTTAGCCGCGTCGGTGGGAGTTGCTGCACGAATATCAGCAATGTCATCTAGTACTGGGTTATCAGGTTCGTGTCCAATCGCAGAAACTACGGGAGTACGTGTTTGAGCTACTGCTCGGAGGAGGGCTTCCTCGGAGAAGGGGAGGAGATCTTCTACTGAACCGCCGCCACGGGCGATGATAATGACATCGACGTCCGCAATTGCGTCGAGCTGCTTGAGGGCATCAATAATCTGAGGTACAGCTTCTACCCCCTGAACTGCGGTATTCACGATCTCAAAATGAACGTCTGGCCAGCGCTCTTTGCTCACCGCTAAGACATCTCTTTCCGCAGCGGAACCGCGTCCAGTAATGAGTCCGATTTTTCTTGGCAAGAAAGGAGGACGCTTCTTTCGTGCTGGATCGCTCAGCCCCTCGGCAGATAACTTACGGCGCAGCATATCTATTCGGGCTAATAATTCTCCCAAACCCACCGGCCGAATATGAGTTACCCATAAGGAATAAGAGCCACGGCCGACATAGAAGGCAGGTTTTCCGTACACCACCACTCGGTCTCCGTCGCGAAACGGGCGCGGAGCTTGAGTAATCAGTGCCGTTGGGCAGGTGATAGCCACACTGGCTTCAACTTCGGTATCGCGTAGGGTTAAGTAACTCATCCTCCAGGAGGGATTGGTCTTTACCTGCGTGAGTTGCCCCTCCACCCAAATATGGCCCAAGCGTTCAATCCAACCCTTGACCTTGGTATTGACCTCGTTGACTGACCAAGCACTGTCCGGCGTATTAACGCTAGTGACCATAAGCGCTCCCTCTCAAACTGGGTGTCTTGGTACCTGATGCACGGTGGTGGCTTTCTTCACGACACAACACGTTTATTAGTCTAAATGTCTCTGTGGACATCCCCGCGGTTGGTTCTTTAGAACCTGGATGGTTAGGGTTGGGGGCATGGATAGTCCCGCGAAGAAAATTCTTTTAGCAGCCCCGCGTGGGTATTGTGCTGGGGTAGATCGGGCAGTAGAAACAGTTGAACGTGCCCTAGAAAAGTATGGCGCTCCCATTTATGTCCGGAAGCAAATTGTCCACAATCGCTACGTCGTGGAAACCTTAGAAAGCCGCGGCGTGATTTTTGTTGACGACACTGATGAAGTCCCAGAGAATGCCCACCTTGTGTTTTCTGCTCACGGAGTCAGTCCAGCGGTGCGGGAAGATGCGAAAACTCTAAATCTCACGACTTTAGATGCGACGTGTCCGTTAGTCACGAAAGTCCATAATGAGGTCCGGAGATTCGCAAAACAGGGCTATCATATTTTGCTCATCGGGCATGATGGCCATGAGGAAGTTGAAGGAACCTCTGGTGAAGCTCCGGCCGTCACATACCTGGTTGATGGCCTGGACGGAGCGGACAACGTTCCCGAGGATTTTGCGGATAAAAAGCTTGTCTGGTTGTCTCAAACCACCCTCTCCGTTGATGAGACCATCGAGATTGTGGCTAGACTCAAGCAACGGTTTCCTCATTTAATTGATCCGCCGAGCGAGGATATTTGCTACGCCACCCAGAACCGACAAATGGCGGTCAAAGCTATTGCCGAGAAGTGCGACCTGGTGATTGTGGTCGGATCACAGAATTCTTCAAATTCCCGCCGGTTAGTGGAAGTGGCTTTGAACGCTGGAGCCGGAGCTGCGTACCTGGTTGACTACGCCCATCAGATTGATGATGCCTGGTTGTCAGGGGTGAACACTATTGGACTCAGCAGTGGTGCTTCGGTTCCAGAAATCCTGGTGAAGCAGGTAATTGAGCATTTGGCTCAGCGAGGATTTGCTGATGTTGAGGAAGTCACCACCACTCAGGAGACTATTACTTTTGCCTTGCCGCGGGATCTACGCCCGGCACGAAACGTGCAGACAAATAGTTAGCGGCGCAGATCACGGTCGCGATCGTCGCGTCTGATGTTTGACTCCCAGTGATCGCGATTGTCACGGGGATAATAGCGGCGATCTCGGCGCTCCCGGAACCCGTGATACTCAGATCCATAGCCTAGATAACGATCCCGGTTATTATCAGCCGAAGTAGGAGAATTCCGGCGCTCTTCTGGTCTGCGGTATCGCCGTTGCGAGCGCTCTGTTGATTCCGCGCCAGGTTTGCGTCGGGTGTAAATATCTTCGCTAGCGCTGCCAGGGGTACGTGGCCGAGAAGAGCGACGAACCAGCTCATCCACGGTGATTTGGCGAGAACGGGTTCGACGATTATCTGATCGACGAAGATGCGGCTGGGACTCCTGGTGGCGCTGGATTTTTCGATTAGGTGATTCTTCTCGAGCACTGGTCCGCTGTCGAGCAAGACGAACTGTTTCTTGATTACGGCGTTCTGCTTCCGCTGTGCGCTGTCTAGAGATTCGAGCTTTCTGCTCGCGATGTCGGTTATTCTTCTGCAAGAGCTTGAGCCGAACCACGGCTACGATCACCGCGATAAGGGTGATCAGAATAAGGGGCACGAAGAACTGCATCAACGGGAAAATGATGGTAATCAGCGTTGTTCGGCTCATTTTCAGCCAGTGGCCCGATAACTGAGAGGTAACAAGCCACGCTGCGACAGGGGTGAAGAACCCAAAGATAATTGGAGCGCTAACGACTGTGAGGTACAGACCTCGCGGGATGATGAGGAGAGACACCACGATGGTACTCAGCCCAAAACACACCAAGTAGGCTGTGCCCATTTCGCCGCTTACCAGGCTAAAGAGAAGACCAGTAATGAGTGCCGCGAAAATGATAGTGGGACCAGCCCATAGGGGGAGCCCGGTCCAGGTGGCACCAGAAGAACGTGCAGGTGATGACCCGCCGGATCGGTTGGGGCGAGAGCCTGCGCGTTGACGAGGTGGGTTCTGCTGGACATGTGACACGATTGACGATTCTAATGAACAAACCGAAAGTAAGCCGTTAAGCACCTCGGCAAGTCTTAAGCAAAGCTTTATTCTTTAGCGTCACCAGAATTATCGGGATCAGAAGAAGGTGGTTGCTTGTGGTGGAATTTATTGAGCCGGTTTCCTTGGGAATCCAAGATCTTGCCGAGGCTTTCCGTCGCTTCGGCAATGCGCGCAACCAAGGAGCTGGTGTGTTCCGCAGTGGAGTGTTCTTCCACAGGAGCAGCATCAGCCTCAGCGCTACTACTATGCGACGGCAAACTAATGGTGGATTCTCGAAACTCTTGTCGCATTCTTCGGCCTGCCTCCTCCGCATATAACCCAGTCCAGGCACCAGCATTAGTGGCGAAACTTACCTCTGAGGCTTTCTTTTCACCGGATCGAATAGCGGCCATGTCCTGGAGGAAGCGGAATCCCACGGCGATCATGGCGGCTGCAGGGACCGCTAAGAATGCGCCGACTATGCCAAAAAGGGCACCGCCTACTGTTACGGAAATCAAGACGATGACGGGGTGGAGATCCATGGCGCGGGATTGCAGGATCGGAGACAATACGTTGCCCTCTAATTGCTGGATCAACAAAATCAGTCCGAGTGTGATCAGTGCCTTGGTGAGACCTAAGGAGATGAGCGCGATGACAACTGATAATGCGCCTGCAGAAATAGCGCCGATATAGGGGATAAAACCAGCAGCGAAAGTAAGGACCGCCAAAGGTAGAGCTAGCGGAACACCAATCAGAGATAGACCAAGGCCAATGAAGATGGCGTCTACGAAAGACACAGCCGCTTGGGCACGAATAAAACCGCCGAGAGTGGACCACGCACGAGTTAGTACTTCAGTGAGATGCCAGCCTATTTTGCGGCCGGTTGCGCGTCGGACCCAGGGCAAGAAACGGTGACCATCTTTAAGGAAGAAGAAGGTGAGCACCAAAACCACAAATAGTGTCACCACAATGGAAGTCATGGTGGATAGGCCGGTGAAAATACCATTGGCAATATTGAACGATTGTCGCTGTAACCAACTCACCGCTTGGTTAACGGCTTCTCCTAAATCATCAGTATCCAAATTGAACGGAGGCGATTGGAGCCACAACTGGAGGCGCTGAACTCCCTCAAAAGCCTGGAAATAAAGGGTTTGAGATTCCCGGGCAACTTGGGGGAATACCAACCAAAACAAGACACCAGCAGAAGCGAAAGTGCTCAGGATAGTAATAGCTGCGGCGAGGGCGCCAGGAACTCCTTTATTTCGCATCCAGTTAGTAGGGGGTGCCAGGACGGTGCAGACGAGGAGCGCCAGGATGAGGGGGAGGATTCCTTTCCAGGTTTGACTCAAAACAAACCAGGAAGCAAAGACAAAAACTCCGATTATTAGAAGCCGAAGACACCACTGGGCAAGATCTTTGATACCGGAGCCGTAGATCACCGAGCGGTCAATATAATCACTCGATTGGCTCGGAAACTCCCGGTGAAGCTCACTAAAATCCACGTCATCTGGGAGATTGCCTCGACGAGAGCGCGCGTCAGAAGAATCCGGAGTAAGCGATTGGTCTTGTGGTTGTGGTGAATCCTGGTCAGTCACACCATCAATATTGCCCGATTTCAGGGTATCGCCGTGGAGTGGGGCTTCTTAGCGTTGCTAGGATAGGGCGCCGTGAGCCTTACTCTTGGAATCGTCGGACTGCCCAACGTTGGAAAATCTACGCTTTTTAATGCGCTGACTCGAAACGACGTATTGGCGGCTAATTACCCCTTTGCCACCATTGAACCCAACGTGGGGTTAGTTGAACTGCCCGACGCCCGGTTGCAGCGATTAGCAGAAATATTCCACTCGGAGCGGATCCTGCCGGCGACGGTTTCCTTTGTTGACATCGCCGGAATAGTGAAAGGTGCGTCAGAAGGCGAAGGGATGGGAAACGCCTTTCTAGCGAATATCCGCGAAGCCGACGCTATTTGCCAGGTAGTTCGTGCCTTTTCTGACGACAATGTCATTCACGTGGATGGCCGCGTAGATCCAGCAAGTGACATTGACGTCATTGAAACTGAGTTGATTTTGGCGGATCTGCAGACCATCGAAAAGGCGCTGCCGAGGTTAGAAAAGGATGCGCGGAAGAATAAAGATCTTGCTGACGTGGTGGCTGCTACGAAACAAGCGCAGGCCATTTTAGAAGACGGCCGGACTCTGTATAGCGCGGCAAAAAAGGGTGACATAGAAGTGGCGCTGCTTCGGGAGCTTCATCTGATGACCGCTAAACCATTTCTTTATGTCTTTAATTCCGATGAAGGGGTGCTCACGGATGAAGCAAAGAAACAAGAGCTTCGTGAATTAGTAGCCCCGGCGGACTGCGTATTTTTAGATGCCCGGACCGAAGCGGAATTACTGGAACTCGATGAAGAGGAAGCCCGCGAACTTCTTGAATCAGTAGGGCAGGAAGAACCGGGGCTGCATTCTCTAGCTAAGGCTGGCTTTGCCACCTTAGGTTTGCAGACGTATCTGACTGCTGGGCCTAAGGAATCTCGAGCGTGGACTATTCACCAAGGGGATACCGCTCCCAAAGCAGCCGGGGTGATTCACACAGATTTTGAACGAGGCTTTATTAAGGCGGAAATCGTCTCCTTTGAGGATTTAGATAAGGCTGGGTCTATGGCTGAGGCGCGAGCTGAGGGGAAAGTTCGTCAAGAGGGCAAGGACTATGTCATGCAGGATGGGGATGTTGTGGAGTTTAAGTTCAACGTGTAGTACCGCTTAAAACAGCGGTTACCGCGCTTTCTAGATTCACTCCTAGGAGTTCCGCAAAAAGTCTGTGGAATCCAACAGCCTCGCCTGCACCCGAATGAATCAAGGGATTAGGGTTCCGGAGGGTATGCCGGAGTTCGTTGATTATCCCCCCGGCGGGTAGCCGGTAACCCCATTGGGTTGGGTGATTGAGCTTGGCCCGGTGGGTTCTTTTTTGCTTTTTGGATGGCGGTAGATGTCCTAGTCATAATCGGTTGTCGGTGCTGTTACCTGAGTGTGAACCTGTGGGATGATATTGGGGAGTTAATTGGTAGCCACACCGGTGCGTGTGATTGCCAAGATGACGATTAGGAAGTAGAGTGCTGGTTATCAGCTTCCGCCGTTGACCCTCCACCGATCAGGAGTGTGCCGATGACGGGAGCTTTTTGAATATTTAGGATATGGATGAAGAACAAAAAGAGACGTGCAGTGACGCGACAACCCGGTAGACCTACTTATAAGGACAGTCACTTTAAGCGAACGAACACTAGTCGTCCAATTATTACCGCGATTTTAGTTGACGGAGGTTTTTATCGACGCAGGGCACGCAAGCTCTTCGGGGATAAGGAGCCTGAGGATCGCGCCAACGAGTTAGTAGCCTACTGTAAACGGCACGTTAAGGAATCCCAAGCTAGTCTCTACCGCATATTTTATTACGACTGTCTGCCATCAGATAGGGTCATTTATCATCCGTTATTGAAAGAGCAGGTTAACCTCGGTAAATCAGAAGAGTATGCCTGGAATACGCGGTTTCTCAAGGAATTAGTTAAACGTCGTAAAGTGGCATTAAGGCGTGGGGAGGAACTAGAGACCCAGAGTGGTTATCTGCTAAAGAGTGGGCCTCTTAAAAAGTTATGCCGTGGAGATTTGAAGGTAGGTGATCTCACTAAGGAGGATTTTTTCCTAGATATCACTCAAAAAGGTGTGGATATGAGGTTAGGTCTGGATATTGCAACCATGGCTCAGCATGGTCAAGTTAACCAGATGGTTATGATCTCAGGGGATAGTGACTTTGTGCCTGCTGCAAAACATGCTCGGCGATCAGGCATTGATTTCATACTTGACCCGCTTTGGTCGCGTGTATCCGACAAGCTTAACGAGCATGTTGATGGAGTTCGCGAGTGTGTTAACCGCCCACCCAACAATGAATCAGATCCTCTCCACGCGAACTCCCGGCATGGGAAGACGACGACGCAAGAAGAGGCCGACGAAGAGCTTTAGATAGCGGAAAATGCACTTGATTAGTGCTGTTTTCTGTCAAGTTTACTTGTTGTGAGAGCCATTGCACAGCAGCCGAGTAGTAGGACATGTTGATCATA
The DNA here is from genome assembly GCF_014522205.1 of Corynebacterium poyangense. Lineage (NCBI taxonomy): Bacteria > Bacillati > Actinomycetota > Actinomycetes > Mycobacteriales > Corynebacteriaceae > Corynebacterium > Corynebacterium poyangense. Next base: position 924,298 of record NZ_CP046884.1, read on the forward strand.
GCTTAGGCCGAGGTACCTGGTACGTACCAGAAATTCTACGGATTCCATATGGATGCTTCCTTTCAATGAGGAAGTCCCGCTCACAGCGAGTAGCGAGGGGTTAGGTTGCAAAGTAGCGTGTCACTACTCATGTCTGGAGGCCTGGCACCGCACCTGCTGGAAGTTGTACTACGAGAAGGCGCAGACGCTGTGGGCTCCTGCTATGTTGTAGGCGACCTGGTTGCGGGTGCGCATGGGTGTTACAGCTGAGTGCTGCTTTCTGGACCCTGATGGGCCTTTATTTGGTTTTCTAGCGCAGCTCTGAGGGTGGAGGAACTCCCAAGAGCGCCGGGATAAGACTGAGAGCGCGCACTATTCTGGCTTAGGTAAAGCGTGTAATTGCGCTGTTCTTTCTCCGTGAAACCGCGTTCTGGCCTCTGTAGCAAGTGTGTGCATCCTCGGCGATGAAAAAGCTTTGCGCATCTTTCCGCATGAGAGAATATGCTGATCTACGAACTTCCTAGATCCAGCCAAACTCCTTAGCGTTGCGCGCCGCCTCGTAGCGATTACTCGCTCCGGTTTTCGCGATGATCGAGGACACGTGGTTACGCACGGTGCCTTGTGTGAGGTGGAGTTGTTTAGCAATTTCTCGGGTATCTGCACCTGTGCTAGCCACGCGAGCCACTTCTATTTCACGTTCTGTGAGAGGGGAGTCTGGAGTGAAAAGTGATTCTTCCGCCAAGGTGGGATCTATCACTCGGTGACCGACATGGACACGGCGCACTGTTTCAGCTAGTTGCTCTGGGGGAGTGTCTTTCACCACGAACCCCCTGGCGCCGGCTGTAAGAGCTTTTTTGAGATACCCTGGCCTCCCAAAAGTCGTGACAATGATGCTTCGGCATGCCAGACCTGCCGAAGTTAGTGCTCCAGCTGCTTCAATGCCTGACATCCCGGGCATGTCGATATCGAGCAAAGCTACGTGCACCTGCTGTGTGCGGACGAGTTCCACCACGTCGCTTCCGATCCCTGTTTCAGCGACCACTTCGATGTCACGCTCCGTGCTCAGTAGTGCAGCCAGCGCTCCCCGCACGAGGGATTGGTCGTCGGCTATGAGTACTCGGATGGTCGTCGTCTCAGTCATCGCCTAGCCGTTCCTTGTTCCCGCTCATCGTCACGAAGACACGAGTTCCCCCGCCGGGGGCTGCTTCGATGGCTACTGTGCCTCCTGCTGCCGCTACCCGCTCATTCATACTCGTTAATCCGTTGCCGCCTTTTCTTTCGTCATGATCGATGCCTACGCCGTCATCCGAAATTTGTAGCTTATCTGCCGTCACACGGATATCCACATGGCTGGCTTGCGCGTGGCGCACAATGTTCGTGGTTGCTTCCCTAAGAACCCATGAGAATAGGGCGCCGTTGGTTCCCACCACTGCTGGCTGGGTGGGAAGGCGGTAAGAAATAGCTGCTGCGTCTAATGCCTGCTTAGTGGCTTCGATTGCTTGAGAAAAGTCGGGTGAATGTAGTTGTGTGACGGTTGAACGTACCTCGGTCAATGCCTTGCGAGACAGGAGAATAATGTCTTCCAACTCTCTACGGGATGCCTGTAGATCAGTCTCGATGAGGTGCTTCAACAATTCAGATTTGAGGTTGATGACCGTGAGCGAATGCCCCAAAAGATCATGGACGTCCAAGGCGATCCGCTCGCGCTCTTTCACCATGTCCAATTGATGCTGTACCTCGGTCAGCTTCTCATCATGACGGGAAAATAGGGCGACGACCAGTACAAAGAGGCAAGAAAAGATGAACGGCCAGACGGATAAGGTTTGACTGGAATAAGAAATCCATGCAATACAACTAATGGTAGCGATGAGAAACAGTGTCCACGGTATAGCGAAACTTAATGGAGCGACAAAACAAGGCAAGGCGCAAAGGAACGGGGTGAAAGCAATAGCGTGAGCCCCCAAAGGCCACATGCTCAGTACCGATAGTGCAACGAGGATCCCCAGCAACAGAGGCCAGCGCTGCGTCGGAGACCACGTCTGTGAATACCTCACTCCAAAAGCGAAGAGGTAAACCGCTATAAATGCTGCGGTAATTGCAGCACCCACCACACGCAGCGAAAGTGGCGTGGATGGTTCTTGCAACCGCGACCATATAGGAATGAGGAGAAATGGTAGCCATATCCCAGCTAGCGCCATGTTAGACAGGTTAAAACTGCCATATGGTTTCCTTTGCGTCCTTACTCGCAAGTTCATCGACGACCCTTATCTCGTTTCCTCAGTAGAACACAGACAAAGATGAACACTAAGGTCCAGCAGATGATGTTAGCCATGATAAACCAGAAAGAATCGTTCATGACGTACGGTTCTGTTTGGGTTTCCTGGATGCCTTCGGTCAACGGCCAGCGTGCCAGGGCACCTAATCCGTACATCGGAGTGTAGCGCCCAATCTTCATGAGCCCTTCAGTCAAGGGCATGAAAACATTGCCAGCGAAAGCCAACAGAACGATCGATCCAGACGCAAGGGACACCGAATTTGCCGTTGGCATAAGCATTCCCCATGCTAGGCCGTAGAAACCGATAGGAACAGCTGTCAGAATCGTGAGGAAATACGATGCAATCCACGCTGCTGCTGGCATGCTCGCGCCGGTAAAGACTCCGGCAATATTGACTGCTGTGACGGGTAACGCCGCTCGAACAAGGATATTCAGCAAGTTAGATATGAGAATTTGTGGTTGTGTCAAGGGGGTGAGTGCTAGCTGCCGACCCCATCCAGTCTCGTGCTCCACCACAGAGTTCGCTACGGCGACGACGCTGCCCGTTGCGCCAGCATACAATGCCATGCCGATCATCACGTAGGCTGCGACATTACCGTTGCCGATCTGTTGGTTGGAGTAATCTTGATTCGCGCCAAACAACAGGTAGAAGAACACGGGCAAAGCCACGGAGAAAAAGAGAGTTGACCAATTTCGGGCAAGGCGGCTGAGGTCATAAACCGAAAATTGCAGGGTACGAATGAGGGTGCTCATTATTTATTCTCCTGTTGGGTGAGTTGGATGAATGTGTCTTCCAAACTGTTGGATGTGATGCGGAGATTCCTTGCCCCCGCCTTGGTGAGTAGAAAAAGAGCTAAGGCATCCGAGTCTTTGGTGCTCATTTTTATCGACTCGCCGAATCTTTCCACTGAGATAACTCCGGGGAAGTGCTTTGGTGGCATGGTTTCTGCAGGGAGGGTGCACTCAATGACGTGAGAGTCTGTCATTGAGCAAATCGAATTTGTGGAGCCGTCGGCAATAATCTGACCACCAGACATGAGCACAATACGATTAGCGAAGTCCTGTGCTTCCTCCAAGTAATGCGTGGCAAAAACAATAGTTTTCCCTCGTTCAGCTTGTACCTGCATTGCTTTCCAGAAGAGGCGACGGTTGCTGGGATCCATGCCAGTGGTTGGTTCGTCGAGGATTATGAGATCTGGGTTGCCTAGTAGAGCCAAAGCGAAACGCAGTCGTTGTTGCTCGCCACCCGAACACTTACCGACGCGCCGGGTACGGATTTCGGTCAGATTGGCTTGCTCAAGAATTTCTTCAATGGGTTCGGGGTGTTGATAGGTGTGGGCAATCATTCGGACTGTAGATTCCACGGTCATATCTGGGAGCAGCCCACCGGATTGCATGACCGCGCCAACGCGTGCGTCCTTCACTGCACTATGCGGGGAGGTTCCAAAGATGCTGACAGATCCTGATGTTGGGGTAGTCAATCCCAAGATAATGTCGATGAGTGTGGTTTTCCCTGCGCCATTGGGCCCAAGCAGACCAATGATCTCACCAGAATTGAAGCTCAGATCGATGCCACGGAGTGCGTGGATAGGGCTTTGGCCCGTAGCGGGGAAAACTTTGGTGAGTTCTTTTATTATCACCAACGGCGTGGCACTGTTGGGATGGGATGAATTGTTCATATTTGCAGTATTTCCAACGCGAGGGAAAACTCGAGAGAATAAAAGTCATTATTTAGCGATGACATTTGTCATGGGGTGTCCCCTATGAGTTTGTGGAGTGTGAAGAGATCACATCGCGAAGCGTTTTGACCGGTCAGATATGTTGTGTCTTAAGAACAAAGATTGACACGAACGCCGTGGTTACTATCAACAAGTGTGGACGTGGTATTTGTGAAGTCTCAACGGATCAGTGATGCCAATATGACGAGAGCGGTCGTTATGGTTCGGGATATAACGCGAGAATATTTCGGCGATCATTGACATCCGCTTGACGAAAATACAGCAGGAAACGGTGAAGAATAGTTGCCAAACTACGGAAAAACTAGTTGCCGAAGTGGGCAACTGTTGACATAAAGCTCCTACGACTAGTGGTAATGGAATTACGCACTATTCATGCAGAACATCAAAGTTCTACATGGACGGAGTTTCACACTACGAAGTAGGTGCCATTGCGTTCGTGGGTGGCATTTGTTGTAGCTCGTTAAGATAGTAGGAGCAATCTTTCACTTGAAACGCATGTACGCGGGTAACCCCAGCACTGTCCCTTATCAACGGCCAGCAGTAAGTTTCCTCTTTAAGCTGTTGATTGAACCAGATCTGCGTCGGACTTAACTGGGGAGCGATATTCTGTTTCCTTATTCCCCAAAATATTGGGTGAGGTTCTCTGTAAAAGGTAGGTGCTTGTCAATTGAGTAACAGAGGTGACATCACGGAGAAAACCGACGGGTTCTATGAATGCGGCGTAGAGCTTCGACGTTGAGTGACTTTGATTCTCTTATGCAAAATGACAAAGAACATGATGAAAGAGATAGTTAGCAAAATATGTCCGACGCCGGCAAGTCCAGACCATGCCGCAGACCAGGCATCACCATGGTTGGTGGCATGAACAATTCCGTTGATGAGCATGAAAGTGATGGTCCATCCCAAGGCAATATTGTGCAGAACAAACCATGCGGTGAACTGGCGATGGGAGCTCAAAGAAAAGGCATAGTCTAACCCCAGGCAAATGAGGAAGAACATCATACCTAGGGTCAAGAGGTGAGTATGGAGGATGTTGAGCTGGGTTTGTCCGCCATCTCCGGTATAGATTTTGGTGAATTCTCGATAGAAAACTCCGGCTAATAAACCCATCCCTAAGTAGGTACAAGCCGCCCAATAAAGCTTCTTCATAATTCTGAGACTAACAGCGCTGGAAGTCCAACCACCCGAAGGTATTGTTAGCGCACTTTCTTTGGTAGCTTGATCTGGTTTCGCCAAAGGAACATCCAGGCAGCACCAAATACGGCGAGACCGCCACAGCTAAGCACCCCGATATGTAGGGTGGCAAGGGCTACGAGCGCGGATATTAAAGACGGTCCGCCGAGTAACCCGACAGTGTTGAAGAGTGCCCAAACTCCGAGGAATTTCGCTCGCCCTTCGGTGGGGGAGAGGTCCGCACCAATAGTCATATTAATTCCGGTGCCGAGGCCATTTCCTAGTGCCATGATGAACATGGATAACCACAAACCAGAGGCGGTGGGGATAAGAACCATGGTGATTAATCCGAGGCCGAAGATACTCAAACAGGAGCATAGGGTAGTGGCGCGGCCCATGCGGTCTTTGATGAAAGCCCCAGGAATCATCAGACACAGTTCTACTGCTGCGCCTAAGGCGATGATGAGAGAGATAGTGGATTTATGCAGGCCTAGCTCTACTCCCCAAAGCTGAACTACCGCGGGCATAGCAGAGCGCGCTAGCCCCAATGTGATGACGCTGATTCCACTGAGAATGACGGCATTCCAGCGAATATCTAGTTGAGAAAGCGGCGGATGAGTGTCGCTCTTCTTATCGGCCGAGGAAGGTTTTTCTCGACCTATCCCAGCGACATCTTCAAACGCCCGTGCCGCCGGAAGTTGGAGGACAATAATCGCAGCCAGAGCGCAGAGTGCAGAGAAAACAAAGACTGACCAGACAGGCCAGATGTAGAGCAACCCAGCAGAGACCATGGGGCCGAGGAGATTTCCTACTCGCATTGTTCCACCAAGAGCGGTCATTCCTCGGCCGAGGTCCTCGGGAGGAAGGACGGTGGCCACAAAAGCTTGTCTGGCGAGGTTCCATAGATCTTGGATCGGGGCTCGCAAAAATAAACCTAAGGCGTACAGCGGTAGTGAGTGCAGCATCAGAGCCACGACGGTGATGCCGGTGACAACAATTGCGGCGAGAGAAGCAACCACCATGGCTCGGGCGTCACCTACTCGGTCGATGAAGTTGCCGGCGGGGACGGTACAGATCAAAGATGCCACGCCCATGAGCGCAACGATTGCGGCGGCTGTGGGTTGGGAGCCCCCGGCTTGGAGACCAGCGATAATGAGGATAGGGGTGGTTGTGCCAATGGCGATGGCAAAAAGAAGCGCGGGAACAATAACGGGCCACCAAATATCCTTCATAGGGGAATAGTGTAGAACCACCATGACCTTGTGATGCGGTTGGATGCGGTTTTGTGGGTGCGGTGGAAGGGAGGATCAGCGGAGACCGGAGCATAAAAACTATTCCAGACAAAGTGAAAAAGTAGACAGTCTTTCTTTACGGGAATACCTTTATTTATTTGCTATTAAATGCCAGGATTGAGGACATGATTAGCGATATTCTTTCTCTGCTTTCTTCGTCCGACAATCTCTCCAGCGTGCTCGACTGGTTTGCTTACGCTCCTGGAATTCTGCCCGCCACCCCATAGAGCACTACCCTAGAGGCCATGGAATTTCTCAATGGCCTGCGTCCCAGTTATGACCTCACCTACGAGGATGTCTTCATGGTGCCTTCGCGTTCTGCGATAGGCTCCCGAATGAACGTCGACCTTCATACTGGGGATGGTACGGGTACCACGATCCCGCTCATCGTGGCCAATATGACCGCCGTCGCTGGTCGCCGCATGGCTGAAACTGTGGCCCGGCGCGGCGGAATGGCTATTTTGCCCCAAGATGTTCCGGCAGATATTGCTGCCGACACAATTCACCAAGTTAAATCATCTCACCTATTTTTTGACACCCCCATCAAGGTTAAACCTCATCACACAGTGGGATATGTCAAACATCTCCTCCCTAAACGCGCTCATGGTGCAGCCATAGTCATCGACCCTGACTCTGATCGCCCGGTGGGGATTATCACCGAAAAAGATCTTCACGATGTGGATAATTTCGCCCAGGTCGGGCGCCTTATGTCCACGGAATTATTGACGTTGCCCGAGGGGATCGACCCTCGTGAAGCATTTGGGATCCTTAACAAGAATTCTCGAAAACTTGCTCCAGTAGTAAAGTCCGACGGACGCTTGGCTGGGATCCTTACCCGGAAAGGTGCGTTAAGAGCTAGTTTGTATGAACCGGCGGTGGACACCCACCACCACCTCCGAGTGGGAGCAGCTATTGGGATTAACGGGAATGTAGAAAGGCGAGCCCGCACTCTGCTCGAGGCTGGTGCGGACACTCTGGTGGTAGATACCGCCCACGGGCACCAAGAAACCATGCTGAAAGCTGTAGAGCGGGTTCGGGCTCTAGATCCCGGTGTCCCGGTAGTAGCTGGCAACGTGGTGACCGAACGCGCGGTCGAAGACCTCGTCAACGCTGGTGCCGATATCATCAAAGTAGGGGTGGGCCCTGGGGCAATGTGCACGACTCGAATGCAAACCGGAGTGGGTCGTCCCCAATTCTCCGCAGTTGTGGAGTGCGCAGAAAAGGCCCAGGAATTAGGAGCACATGTGTGGGCAGACGGAGGAATTCGGCACCCGCGTGATGTTGCCTTAGCCTTAGCTGCCGGCGCATCAAACGTCATGGTGGGGTCCTGGTTCGCTGGAACCTATGAGTCCCCCGGAGATGTTATGTGGGATGCAGATGGTCGGCAGTATAAGGAATCCTTCGGGATGGCTTCCCACCGTGCAGTAGAAAACCGCAACGCATCGACCGAAGCTTTTGAAAAGGCTCGCCGTGAGATGTTTGAAGAGGGAATCTCTAGCGCACGCATATATCTAGAACCAGAACGTGGGGGAGTGGAAGATTTAATTGACAGCATCGTCTCTGGCGTACGGTCATCCTTCACCTATGCTGGTGCCTCAAATATCGAGGAGTTCCGGGTTCGAGCAATAGTGGGAATCCAATCTGCGGCTGGTTTTGCCGAAGGCATGCCACGGTCCACTCGCTGACTTTTCACCTTGTGGCTAGAACATCATTTCTTTTCTAGCCGTGAAAAGGAAAACTCCGCGAGCATTCATTGCTATGATTTTGCCTATGAGTCGCCTTAGCCCGCTTAATTGGCCAGTGCTGCGCCAGCTGCGCACTGGCGATGCTTTTGGGCGTGATACCAATACACGATCTGTGCGAACTGAGGAAATCTCCGCTCGTATTAGTGAGGCTGATCGCGTAGTGAAAAGTGTCTGCCCCTACTGTGCGGTTGGTTGTGGACAACGTGTCTACGTCAAAGATGAGAAGGTCATTGGAATTGAGGGAGATCCTGATTCCCCGATCTCCCGTGGGCGGCTATGTCCTAAAGGGTCCGCTAGTGAGCAATTGGTGAACTCCTCTTCCCGGATCACCACCATTAAATATCGGGCTCCGGGGGCAACGGAATGGACTGAACTCGATCATGACACCGCCATGGACATGATCACTGACCGTTTCTTGGCTGCGCGTCGGCGTGGATGGCAAGATACGGATGATCAAGGGCGACGTCTGAATCGCACCATGGGTATCGCCGGTTTAGGCGGCGCTACTTTGGATAATGAAGAAAATTATCTCATTAAAAAGCTTTTCACGGCAGCCGGTGCAATTCAGATCGAAAACCAGGCGCGAATATGACACTCTGCCACGGTCCCCAGTTTGGGGTCCTCCTTCGGCCGCGGTGGCGCAACTCAGCCGCTGCAGGATATGGCGAACGCTGATTGCATTGTTATCCAAGGGTCAAATATGGCCGAGTGTCACCCGGTTGGTTTCCAATGGGTTATGGAAGCGAAGAAGCGCGGTGCCCGGATTATCCACGTAGATCCCCGATTTACGCGAACATCGGCGGTGGCGCATCGTCACATTTCCATTCGTGGTGGAACTGATGTTGTTCTGCTTGGTGCTTTGATCCGCTACGTCATTGAAAATGACAAGTGGTTCCATGACTATGTAGTCAATTACACCAATGCAGCCATGATCATTAACGATCATTTCGAGGACACCGAAGACCTCGATGGGCTGTTTTCTGGCTATGACCCCGAAACAGGGAAATACGACAATGAAAGTTGGGGCTACGAGCGCAGCCATAATGCCGAGGAAGGCGCACCCTCGTGGCATGTAGAATGCGATGACACCCTTCAGCATCCACGAAGCGTGTTCCAAATTCTCCGGCGTCATTATCAGCGCTATACCACGGAAATGGTGGAAACCGTCTGTGGTATATCTTCGGAAGATTTCCACTACCTTGCGGAAAGTATTTGCGCTAATTCCAACCGAGAACGCACTACCTGTTTTGCTTATGCGCTGGGATGGACCCAACATACCCTTGGGGCCCAGTTCATCCGCACCTGCGCAATTCTGCAGCTGCTACTGGGCAATGTTGGGCGTCCCGGTTCAGGCATCATGGCGCTTCGCGGACATGCCTCCATTCAAGGTTCCACCGACATCCCGACGCTATTCCATCTGCTTCCGGGATATCTCCCCATGCCTGCTGTCACCGAGCAAAATTGGGAGGAATATCTAGATAAGATCTCCAGCGCTGACCAAAAGGGTTTCTGGCAACGTCGCGACGCCTACGCAGTGAGCTTGATGAAGGCTTATTGGGGTGAGAACGCGACAGCCGAGAACAACTGGGGTCTGGACTTTATGCCGAGACTCAGCGGTGCTCATTCCACCTACCACACCCTTCAAGCGATGATGCGTGATGAAGTAGATGGATATCTGGTGTTTGGACAAAACCCTGCTGTTGCCCAATCACATGGTCGGCTGCAAAGGCTTGGCCTTTCTCACCTGAAGTGGATGGTGGTTCGCGACTTCCAAGAAATGGAAACCGCAACATTCTGGAAAGACTCGCCAGAGGTGAAAACCGGGGAGCTCAAGACCGAGGACATCCAAACCGAGGTATTCCTCATGCCAGCGGCAACGCATGTGGAAAAGTGCGGTACCTTTACTCAAACTCAACGCATGGTGCAGTGGCGGTTCCAAGCTCTTCATCCACCTGGCGATGCCACTAGCGAATTGCAGTTCTTCTATGAGCTTGGACGACGAATCAAGGAGAAGATTCAAGATTCTGATGATCCTCGTGATCTACCTTTGAAGTATTTGACCTGGGATTACCCGGTGGATGAGCACGGTGATCCCGATGCTGACGCTGTACTCAAGGAGATCAATGGCTACCACCTAAGTGGTGAAAAAGCCGGAGAGCTGCTCAGCAATTTCGGCGAGATGAAAGCAGATGGTTCCACTTCTGGCGGATGCTGGATTTATGCCGGTGTCTACGCTGGTGGGGTCAATCACGCTGCTAAGAAAACCCCAGGCCAGGAGCAAAATGAATTAGCTATGGATTGGGGCTGGGTCTGGCCGGCTAACCGTCGCCTCCTCTATAACCGGGCGTCGGCTGATCCAGATGGAAAGCCGTGGTCAGAGCGGAAGAAGTATATTTGGTGGGACGAGGACGCCGGCCGGTGGGTGGGCGATGACGTCCCCGACTTCCCGCCCACCTTAGCGCCTGGTCATCAACCTGATCCTGGAGCTGTTGGCCCTGCAGCGCTCTCCGGCAATGATGCTTTCATCATGCAACCAGATGGGAAAGGTTGGCTCTTTGCTCCGACCGGAATGGTTGATGGCCCATTGCCGACACACTATGAGCCGCATGAATCCCCGGTCCCGAATTTGCTGTACCACCAGCAGCAATCACCAACTCGGTTGATTTTCAAGAGTGTTGATAATCTTTCTGCTCCGAATGCCGGTGAACCGGGGTCCGAAGTGTACCCCTATCTATTCAATACTTACCGATTGACAGAGATGTACACCTCAGGTGCTATGACCCGGACTCTGCCTTATCTGGCTGAACTTCAACCTGAGTTATTCTGCGAGGTTTCTCCAGAACTGGCAGATCAGCTTGGTTTAGAACACGGCGGCTGGGCAACGATTATTTCTCCACGCTCTGCCATTGAGGCAAGAGTTCTTATCACCGACCGGATTGAAATGCTCACCGTCAACGGGAAGGATTTCCACCAGATAGGCTTGCCATACCACTATGGACAGTCCGATGCCGTGGGAGAAGTCCGCGGAGATAGCCCCAATGACCTCTTGGGAATCACATTGGACCCCAACGTCAATATTCAGGCCTCCAAGGTCAGTGCCTGCGCGGTCGTTGCTGGACGTCGTCCACGAGGAGCAGAACGAACAGCATTGGTGAAGGAATATCAACGTCGTGCTGGGCTCACACCCGACACCGGAAATGTTCGCGTGACGGCGTCCGAAAAAGCGGAAGCAGAATCAGCTTCTGTGGTAGGCAGGCATAATGCTCAAAGCGTAACTCCGCGCGGTAGCCAAGCAACCCCGTCCACCGAATCTCATCACGTTGAAGGCGGTCCAGCCGGTCAACGCCCCCAGGATCCGACCAAGAAAGAGGAGTAACTGTGGTGTTGCGCTTAAAAGAGTCCGAACACGATCCTGGCTATGACCCACGTCAACGCAAGGCGTTTTTCACCGATACCTCAGTATGCATCGGGTGTAAAGCTTGCGAGGTCGCCTGCAAAGAATGGAACCGTAATCCCGAAGACGGCTATCAGCTAACTGGTATGTCCTATGACAACACCGGTACTTTGTCGGCAAACACCTGGCGGCACGTGGCCTTTGTCGAACAAACTCAAGAGCGGATCACTGAAGCGCGAGAAAGCGGTCGTCAACTCATTGACCTTGGGGTTCCTCAGATGCCGGGGCAAACTAGATCAGCCCAACACCCAGTAGGGGGAGATACTACTCCGCCGGATACTCCAGACTTCCGCTGGCTCATGGCCTCTGACGTCTGTAAACACTGCACTAATGCAGGGTGTTTAGATGTGTGTCCTACCGGTGCATTATTTAGGACGGAGTTCGGGACAGTCGTGGTGCAGACGGATGTCTGTAATGGGTGCGGAACCTGCGTAGCCGGTTGTCCTTTTGGAGTCATCGAACGGCGCTCCGATGGGGTGGTAAAACTTCGGGAAGACCACGGATTCCGAGAAGGCCAAGATTGGGATGCGCCACTAGAAGACACCCGACAGCCTTTTGATATTCGACGCCTTCTTCCGCGGCGCCAACCCAAGGGAGAAGACTATACCCCTGGTCAGAAAGCTCCGATCCCCGATATTGGCGTCGCACGAAAATGCACAATGTGCTATGACCGGTTGAAAGCGGGCGAACAACCGGCGTGCTCGAAGACCTGTCCCACAGAATCTATCCAATTTGGGACACGAGAAGAAATGCTCGCGAAGGCTCGGGCTCGGGTGGCTGAACTTCATGCCCAGGGGATGACTGAGGCACGTCTCTATGGTGCGAATGATGCCGATGGTGTTGGTGGAACGGGATCTATTTTCCTGCTGTTGGACGAACCTGAGGTTTATGGGCTCCCGCCAGATCCGCAGGTGCCTACTGAAGATCTTCCAGGGATGGCGAAGAAAGCTACTCTTGCGGCAGCGGGGATGATCGGGGCAGTGGCCGTCTCGTTCTTGCTAGGAGGAACAAAGTGACCAATCCTTTTGACTCCTACCGGCCGCCTAGTGGCCCACAATTAAGCCGGGCGGAACGTCGTGCTGCGCGGCGCTCAGGGGACGGTGGCAGAGAAGAAAAGATGGTGCCAAAAGTAGAGTTTGAGTCTTACTATGGCACTCCGGTGGTGAAAGCTCCGCCGTGGGAATCCCCCATTGGAATTTATCTTTTCCTGGGCGGAGTAGCCGGAGGTTCGGCGCTTCTTGCCGCAGGTGCGCAGTTAAGCGGCAGAAAAGTTTTACGACGTAACTCTCGGCTTGCGGCGTTCGGGGCAGCGGGTGCTGGCTCTTTGGCGTTGATTGCTGACTTAGGAAGACCGGAACGTCTACTCAACATGTTCCGGGTGTTTAAACTTTCCTCCCCAATGAATATGGGTTCATGGATTTTGGGAGGGTTCGGTGCTACATCTGCTCTAGCTGCCGTAGCAGAGCTAGACACGATCAGTGGCGAAAAGCTACGCGTTCCGCGGTGGTTACGGAAGCTAGTTCACCAGCGTCTTGCCCCGGGTGCAGGGTTAGCTTCTGCGGCTTTGGGTGCTCCTCTGGCCGTGTACACCTCGGTTCTACTAGCTGACACCTCTAATCCGGTGTGGAATGAGCTGAAAAACACACTGCCTTTTGTGTTTGTCTCCTCTGCCTCGCTTGCCTCCGGTGGCTTGGCTTTGGTCATTACACCGCCTGAGGAAGCTCAGCCAGCACGGATCTTAGCCTGCCTTGGGGCACTGTCCGACCTCTATGCCACAAAGCAGATGGAGCATCAGGTTGACCCCACTATTAGAGAAGCTTTAGGCGAGGGTAAAGGTGGAATACTCCTAAACCTCAGCGAGAAGTTTGTGGCCGCTGGTCTGCTCGGCGCCTTATTTGGGGCCGGGAAGCACCGGAAAATAGCCATGGCCTCCGGCATCTCCTTGATGCTGGGTTCTGCCTTAACCCGATTTGGGATTTTGGAAACAGGTTTGCACTCGGTACATAACCCGAAGTACGTTATTGAACCTCAAAAGCGCCGATTAGCTCGACGCCAAGCTGAAGGTGCCATACACGACGGGATCAGTACCGCTGGCTAGGAGGAACTCTCCTTGGTGCAGCGCTAAACCACCTCAATAGTTGGGGCGTCATGATCAGCCGGCAGGAATTCACCGATAGGTGCATATCCCTCGATTTCTCCGGCTAGCAACAACCCTCCTGAGGTTTGGGCATCCGCAAGGAGCAGAAGATCATCGTCGCCAATGCCAGAACCTGTAGAAATATGTGGCCGTACCCAGTCCAAATTGCGGCGGCTACCACCAGGGATAAAGCCATCAGCTAATGCGGTTAATGCTTCGGTGAGAACAGGAACATCGGCGCGATGAATACGAGCCCGTACTCCGGAAGCCCGGCACATTTTATATAAGTGACCAAGAAGCCCGAAGCCGGTGACGTCGGTGGCAGCTTTGACACCAGCCGCCACAGCTTTTTCTGAGGCTTCCTTGTTGAGCGTGGTCATGGTGTCAATTGCCGCGGGGAAAAACTCTCCGGTGGCCTTATGTCGATTATTTAACAGTCCCACTCCTATGGGCTTAGTCAAGCTCAAGGGAAGACCAGCGGTGGCAGCATCATTACGCATGAGATGCTGGGGATCTACGATGCCGGTTGCAGCCATACCATAAACAGGTTCCGGGCCGGTGATGGAATGTCCTCCAGTAACGGGTGCCCCAGCTGCAGAACATGCGTCCAAGCCGCCGCGCAAGACTTCGCGAAGAACATCTAAGGGCAAAACCTCTCGAGGCCAGGTGACTAAATTAATAGCTGTAACGGGCGTGCCCCCCATGGCATAAACATCTGAGAGTGCATTGGTGGCGGCGATGCGTCCCCATTCGTAGGGGGAATCCACCACGGGAGTGAAGAAATCAGCGGTAGAAATAACGGCGAGATCCCCGCGGATTTGGATGGCGGCGGCATCATCGCCGTCATCAAGACCAACGAGTACTGAGGGAGCATCAATTCCGACTAAACCTTGAACCGCGTCTTCTAGTTCTCCCGGGGGAATTTTACAAGCGCAACCACCGCCGCTGGCTAAGGTTGTCAATCTAGGTAAGTTATCTGGGTAGGTAAAAGTTGTCGACATAAACATGAGGATAATCCTTCACGGCACAAGACGAGTTGCTAAAGTGTGCCGATGGAGGCGTTTGTGTCCTGGTGGGCATCCCGGTCTTCAAAACCGGCGAGGTCGAGTAGCTCGGTCTGGCGGGTTCGATTCCCGTCCGTCTCCGCCATATATCCCAGGTTATTGAGGTTGAGATGGCTGAAGGAACAGATCCGCGGCGCAGCATCCCAGGAACCGACAAAATGTTGCAGCATCCGGAGATTAAAAAGTTTCACGATCGGGTGCGGTTAAGTGCGATCCGAGACTGTATCCACCAGGTCCAGCACCAGGCACGAGAGGGAAAAATTGCTGTTGACGACGTTTATGACGCGGTGATGAAAAAGCTCCGTGAGCAGGTTGATTTCCCCGGCGGTTTAGTTCCTGTTATCAACGCCACCGGGGTGGTGGTACACACGAATTTGGGAAGAGCTCCATTAAGCCCTCGCGCTCAAGAAGCGGTGCGTCAAGCCAGTGGGTATGTGGACGTGGAAATGGATCTAGAATCTGGCCAAAGGTCTCAACATCGCGGTAGGGCAGCAACCGCAGCGTTGTGTGCAGCGTGCCCACCCGCAGAAGACGCCTTAGTGGTCAACAATGGTGCGAGTGCACTGTTGCTTACTACCGCAGCCTTGGCCGGACCGGGAGCGGAAATTCTTATTAGCCGCGGAGAACTGATCGAAATCGGCGCTGGTTTTCGTCTACCAGAACTAATTGAATCAACAGGGGTTAACCTCACTGAGGTTGGAGCCACAAATCGGACTCATCTTCATGATTATGTTCGAGAACTCGACAGGCCAGGTAACCGCATTAAGGCTATTTTGAAAGTTCATCCCTCAAATTATCGGGTTGTGGGTTTTCATTCTGAGGTGTCAATCAAAGAATTGCATCAGGTTGCTCAGCAGTATCACGTTCCAGTGATCATGGACGTGGGGTCAGGGCTGTTGACCGCGGACTCAGTTTTAGCGGATGAACCGGATTGCGCTGGGGCGTTACGGCAAGGGGCGGATCTGGTGATCGCCAGCGGTGACAAATTGCTGGGAGGCCCACAGGCCGGAATCATCTTGGGGAGAAAATCGCTTATTCGCCAGTGTTCTCGTCATCCTTTAGCTCGAGCTGTGCGCGTGAATAAACTTACGCTGGCAGCGTTGGCGGCTACGGTCAATGATTGTGAAGATAATGTTCCCGTCAGAGCAGCTATTCATGCGGACCCAGATGAATTGAAGAAGAGATGCCTGGCCGTTTATGAAGCCCTCAGCCCGTTTCATCACTGTCAAGTAGTTGCTCATGATGGTCGAGTAGGGGGTGGGGGAGCTCCAGGTGTGCCTCTATCAGGTTGGGCATTGGAACTGCCAGAACACTTTGGGCGGGCTTTGCGACTACACCGACCAGTGATCATGACCCGAATCCATGATGGGCGTTGTTTAGTGGACCTGCGTTGTGTGCCAGAAAACCAAGATCATGACATTATCGCTGCTATCCGCACGATCGCAGAGGTGTAGGGAATGACTGTTATTGCGACCGCCGGACACGTCGATCATGGGAAATCCACTTTAGTTAAAGCCCTTACCGGAATGGAGCCAGATCGTTGGGGTGAGGAAAAGCAACGCGGTTTGACTATTGACCTTGGGTTTGGGTGGACTCGTCTCCCCTCAGGAAGAGACCTCGCTTTTGTTGATGTTCCTGGTCATGAACGTTTTTTGAGCAATATGCTGGCGGGGGTGGGGCCCATCTCCGTGGTGTGCTTAGTCATCGCCGCAGATGAAGGCTGGCAGGAGCAGACCACAGATCATTGCGCTGCCTTAGAAGCATTAGGAATTCAACATGGGGTCATCGCCTTGACGCGATGTGATCGGGCCAGTCAGCCTCGCCAGAAAGAGGTGGTTCTTGAGGTTCGACGCCGGCTAGCGGGAACCTCGCTTGAGCACTTCCCCGTGGTTCCAGTGTCTGCCCAGGCCGGGGAGGGGTTGGATCAACTGCGTAGAGTGTTGGATTTAGTGATTGACCAAGCCGAAGAGTTTACGCGAGATCGAAAATCCATTGACCGTGTTCGATTTTGGGTGGATAGGTCCTTTAGCATCACCGGCGCTGGAACCGTCGTGACCGGGACGTTAACAGCTGGGAGTTTAAGCCTAGGTCAAGAACTTAGCTGGATAGACAGTGAGGGACGGCAGCAGCAACTCAGTATTCGTGGTCTGCATTCAGAGAATAAGGCTCAGCAGACCATCGTCCCGGAGACTCGCGCAGCTATTAATCTTCGCGGCGTAACCTCCACAGAAATTCACCGGGGTGATGTGCTGTTGAGTCCAGGGCAATGGCATTTAAGCTCTCAGATTGATGTGCGATGGGAACCATGCAAGCTGGCGGTGGGAACAGATTTTGAGGACACCCCGGGGACAATTATTGCTCATTGTGGAACACGTAGCGTTGAAACCTGGGTGCGGCCTTTGAATAACCACTATGCGCGACTAACTTTCCCCCAGGTGTTTCCCTGGAGCATAGGAGACCGAATCATCCTGCGGCTACCTGGTAACCATGCGGTCTGGGCTGGGGTGTCGGTCTTAGACATTGCCCCACCGGAGCTGCATCGTCGCGGAGAAGCTAAAGCCCGTGCTCGGTTCTTAGAAAGCCTGCCGCAGCAACCGCGGATAGAAAACTACCTATCCGTACAGGGAATCATGGCATGTGAAGACCTGAAGAAAATGGGTATTCATATTCCAGATCCGTTGCCGAGGGGTGTCGTTTCCTCAGGCGGGTATGTGCTTAGTGAACAAAAGATTGAGGAATGGGCACAGACCCTCAAGGAGATGATAAAAACACTTCCTCCTCTTAGTCCGGGAATTACTTTGGCTGCCGCCAGACATGCCTTAAGCGCTCCGGAAGATTCACAGGTTTTAGTAGCTGCAGCAGCGGCCGGGTTGGAATACCACGACGGTGTGATGAGAGAGCCGGGTCAACAAGTAGATCTAGGAGACGCTGAAGAAAGTATCCTCACTTTGGAACAATGGTTAACTCAGGATCCCTTTTTAGCGCCCGATGCCAAGGAACTAGCCGAACTCCGCCTGACTCCGAAGCATCTCGCGGCTGCAGAAAGAGCAGGAAGGATTATCAGACTCGGTGAGGATAAATCTGTCATCCTTCTGCCTACTGCTCCTGACCTTGCCGTGCGTAAATTGCGAGATTATGGTGAGAAGTTCACGCTTTCTCAGGCGCGCAGAATTTTGGATACTACCAGGCGGATAGCCGTTCCCCTATTGGAATACCTTGATTCACAAAAGCTCACCAGAAGGATTGATAATCAGCACCGAATAGTGTATTAGTGAGCTGGCGGGCGTCGGCCTTTTAGAATATGAAGATATGAAGGTGGAAGTTCAGCTAGGAGATATCACTTCTATTAGCGTTGATGCCATTGTTAATGCAGCTAACCCGGGGTTATTGGGGGGTGGTGGAGTTGATGGGGCTATCCACCGCGCTGGAGGTCCGAAAATCCTGGAAGAATGTCAGCGTATTCGAGAGCACCGCTATCCGGAGGGGTTGCCTCGCGGCTTGGCAGTAACCACAACTGCGGGTGATCTTCCCGCGACGTGGGTTATTCATACCGCCGGACCAATTTTTTCCCGGGGAGAAGATCGAAGCGCGATCCTGGCTAGTTGTTATCGGGAAAGTCTTAAGAAGCCGGTCGAGTTGGGGCGCGAACTATTGCTTTTCCAGCTATTTCCGCTGGGGTCTATGGCTGGCCTGTAGAAGACGCCACTGACATA
Source organism: Corynebacterium poyangense (assembly GCF_014522205.1). NCBI lineage: Bacteria > Bacillati > Actinomycetota > Actinomycetes > Mycobacteriales > Corynebacteriaceae > Corynebacterium > Corynebacterium poyangense. The sequence continues at coordinate 942,869 of NZ_CP046884.1, forward strand.
GCGGTTCAGGCTGTGCTTCATTCACCGCCAGACGTGCAGGAAAAGATCCAAAAGGTTATTCTGGTGGCTTTTTCGCCGGAGGTGGAAAACGCCTGGAAGCAGGCGTTAAAAAATTCCAAGAGTTAGAAACGAGAAAGAATAAACAGAGTTGAAGCGAGGAGAATGAGCACCAAAATAGCTAAGAGCCACCACCAGGATCGAGAAGAACCCGAAGCTGATGAATCAGGTTGTGGCTCGGGATGGTTGTCCCGCTGCTGATAAGAACCGACGCCTACGACAGGCTGTTGCTTGGGCTGTGCCTGAAACATCGTGGTGGCTTCGGATGGGGCGGAAGACTCTGGAAGGCTAGGGGATTTCACCCTGATTTTTTCTTTATGCTCCCGGATCTGTTCCGGAGTGGGGGCAAAGAATCTGCTTGAGGGTAACCTTAAGCTCCAATTACCCTCGCTGTCCGGGGAAGACGCACCACCGTGCTCTGCGGCGTTGCTTTCCGTCCCGGTTGCGGAACTTTGAGGATAAGGAAGATCGGTGGTAGGAATCGGAGATACCGGGGGCTCTAGGACTGCTTCTGATATCTCCTCAGGCGCTAGTAGTTCCGCTGTTGCTGCGGTTCCATCCTCAGAAACATAGCAGCGGATCACACTTACTAACCCTAGAGTTTCATAATGAGTAACCAGTTCATGTAGTTCCGGGGCAAGTCCCTCAATTTTGCCTAGATACTCGCCCTCACACCACAAGGATAATGAGTGTGGATCGTCTCCACTGTGGGCTGGGCACAATATTTGGCGATCTGAATACGGGGCCAGTACGTCGGGGTTGGAAATGGATGGGATAGGGGTGTGCCGAACCTTCTGTGACTAATGTCCATGGTTGATCTGGAGGGTTATTGGCCGGAATAAGGAGGGAATTGTCCGCAACAAAAACATAGGCTCGAACTTTCCCCTCATGAAATTCCAATTTAGCCTGAGTTTGAGGGTTTTTCCCGGAAGCTAAAATAGCGTCAATAGAGGGGAACTGGTGGCGAAATTCCGCCGAAAGTGAACCGATAATGCCGTAATCCCACTTCACCTTTAATCCGCCGGTCCGAAAATCAGCCAATAACACTACCGGCACCATGAGGCCACCGGCCGGAACAATAGTGCGGTGAAGATGAGCAAATAAAACCGCCTGATGGGTATTGCTCAATTCCTCACTCATGGAGCGTTGACGAGCTTTAGCTGGGATGGGATAAGGGCTGATAGGCATGGTGACCTCAAGTAGTATTCAGGAGGGAAAGTTTAAGGTAAACGGTGAGTCCATTCTTCAGTCCCAAATTTAGTATCCACTAAATGCTGGGCTTCTTGAAGGTCGGATTCGGACAGCTCAACACTGCGAGCACTGTATCTTTCTTTGAAGGTATCAATCAACGTTGAAATAATGTCGGATCTTGTTGCCCCGGTTTGGCTACGCAGCGGATCCACGCGCTTTGAGGCGCTACGGATCCCTTTATCAGCAATCTTCACCTTGGCAATTCGCAGCACTTTCGTCATCATCTCCGCATCAATGTCATAAGACATCGTGACATGGTGCAACACCGCCTTCCCCGCCTCTTCTGGGCAGCACCTCCAATCTTCCCAGCCGAGGAAGTGATGTCATTAATCGGCATATACCAAGCATGCACACCATGTTTAGCTAAAGCTGCTAAGACCCATCGATCCAAATACTCATAGGAGTCTTCATAACTTAATCCAGCGACCAAGCTATCCGGCGCATAGAGGGAGTAGGTAATGCAATTTCCTCCCTCCATAAACATTGCTCCGCCGCCAGAGATGCGACGCACCACAGTGACATTGTTTTCGCGTACACCATCAGGATCTAGTTCATTGACATAGGACTGATAAGAGCCAATAACAGCGGCACGATCATTCCATTCCCACAATCTAAGCGTAGGGCCGCGTTGCCCAGCTGCTACTTGATTGAGGATAAGTTCATCAAGGGCGACGTTCATCGGGGTAGGGAGCACAGGAGAATGGATAATCTCCCAGGAGTGATCACTAAAATCCGTGGCATTATTAAGAGCTCGACGTACCACCTGGGCGATATCTCGGGTACTAAGTCCATGAAGTTCAACGTTGACTTTCGTTTCCGCGCTGACGGTGGACAAGGCGGCGTCGAGCCTTTTGATGAGGGAAGTTGTATCCTCCTGAACAGAGGCTGCTTCTAAGGCAGGTCCTAGGGCTTCGAATGCTTCCTCAGGTTCGAGAAAGAAATCCCCAGAGATTTGCACTGACTGCAGGTGAGAGGAAGTGGCGGTCACATCGGCGACCACTAATTTGCCACCGGGAACCTTGAGCGCAGAATGATAATGAGAAATCTCTTCAGTCATATTTTGAGCTTAATCGTTGGTGGTGGTGGCCTTTGCGGGGCGCATCTTCTTGACAAGTGATACGGCTGCGGTAATGATAGCTCCCCACAGGGCGCCGACAATAAGACTAATAGCAGTTTCTCCGCACCATCCGAAAAACCCGCCACCGGCACCATGATGGGCCTGGAGAGCAAGGTTATGAGGAAAATGCCAACCAAATTCAGCTAATCCGTAATCATAATATGGCCGCCCACCCACAACATCGCTAGCGTGCCAATGATATTCAACACTTTTAATACCGAAGGCATGGCTTGCACTAGAGCGCGGCCAACTTTTTGGAGACCACCTTTATAGGTCCGAATGAGCCGGAGTCCATAGTCATCCATTTTCACTAAAATGCTGACTACGCCATACACGAGGGCAGTCATAATGATGGCAATAACAACCAAAATAAGGGCCCGGTAGAGCAGAGGTTGGTCCGTGATGTCATTCAGCGAAATCACCATGATTTCAGCGGAGAGAATTAATCTGTCCGGATAGCCGAAGCTACTAATTGATCTTCAGATTCGACACCTTGGGAACTGGCCGGAATATGTTCTTCTCCACGGTGCTGAACCCAGTGAATAATTTTTTCAGCACCTTCAAAGCACAGATAACTCCCGCCCAGCATCAAAATGGGGGTCAGCGCCCAGGGTGCAATCCAGCTGAGAATCAACGCTACAGGAAGGATAATGAGCAATTTATTACGCAATGATCCTTTGGTAATCCGCCAAATCATCGGCAGCTCACGTGCTGGTGAAATGCCGGAAACATATTGTGGAGTCACCGCAGTGTCATCAACAACTACCCCAACAGCCTTTAAACTGGTTTTCCCCGCTGCAGCGGAAATATCGTCCACGCTGGACGCCGCAGTCCGGGCCAGGGCAGCCACGTCATCTAATAGCGCTGCAATTCCTCCGGGCATAGCTGGGATCCTTTCCTGCTGCTGTGGTTAACTACATAGGGCCGGTATATTCACAGAAAATATCTAACAACCTTGTAATACTTTACCCAGCAATGTACGCCAAGGGAATTCTTCCGGTCATCTAGCTGCAAGGTATTAGGGCATCACTTTTTCCTGAACACCTATGTGTTCTGTGGCAGTGGAGATCGTTTTGAGGATAGGGGAGGCAACTGCGTGGGGATAGAACTGTGGCACCATAGTCGCCATGACTATTATTGCGGCGGCAGATGGCTCAGCACTTGGTAATCCGGGGCCAGCCGGTTGGGCGTGGTATATCGACGCTGATACCTGGGCGGCAGGAGGCTGGCCCCAGGGAACTAATAATCAGGGAGAATTACAATCAGTGGCACATTTGCTGGAGTCCACTGCTGATGTTGAAGAAGATCTTCTGATTTATTGCGATAGCCAATATGTGATTAATTCGGTGACGAAGTGGATGCCGGGGTGGAAGCGTAAAGGTTGGCGAAAAAAAGACGGAAAACCGGTTTTGAATGTGGAATTACTTCAAGCCATTGACTCAGCCTTACATAATCGTTCCGGAAAAGTGGAATTCCGTTGGGTCAAAGGCCATGCGGGTCATGAGCTCAATGAGATCGTTGACCAAAAGGCTCGTGCTGCGGCTACCGCGTATTCTCGGAATCAGGAACCAGATCGCGGACCTGGTTTCGGGCCCAATACTCATCGTCCCAACACCGTATCCAACGTTTCAGCGACCGCCACGGAACCTACGCTCTTTGATCTTCCGGAACAATCCCCTGAAGAGAAAGCCGAACGCCGGGAACGGGACTTTCTTCAGGGGCAACCGCCATTACTCACCCGGATTACCAACTTATTGGACCTGCGCCGGACAATCCTCAGGTGATCGGAATAGAGGTCGTCTCCCCAGGGCCACGGACGCAACTTATTCGTACCCAGACAGATCGAGAGATCCGCACCTCGGTGTGGATTCTTCAGGGAAATAGATGGCTATTATGCCAGCACCAAGTTACGGGGCGGGAGTAAGTTCGACGTCCTGAGCCCACTGCAAGGGCATCCCAAGACTAGCTAACCAACGCATGGGGTCATCGCCGGCGCGGCATATCCCTTCCACTGCGGTGAGCGTGGCTTCGGTCGCTAATTCGCTGTCTTCTGGACTGATTAACCCTGCGGCTGTCGCCGCAGCTAATTCATCAATGTCAAGAACATCCAGTGGCTTATTACGATAGGTGACGATATCGACATAGAGATCTTTAGTTCTCCAGGTACTTTCGTCGAATTCTATTTTGGCTATATCAAAATAAAATACTTGTTCCTCGGTGCCTTTTGTTTCTGGTCGGAAATGGAAAATATTAGCCCTTAGAGAAATTTTCGGTAACAGCCAGCTTTCTAAGTATCCAAATTGGGGATGGTCAGCACCGCGGGCCATATAGAGCCCAAAATCCGTCCGTTGGTAAATATCAACCTGACGCTGAAAGCCTTTAGGGTCGATATTGATTTTGTCCTCAATCCGGAATTTTTCTTTTTTAATGGGATGTACGTCAACCATTATCAGCGACCATCAATAATTGCGGCAGTGGGTGAATAGTGACACTCGGCATCCTGAGTGAGAACCGAGCCGTCGAGGACTGCCAGGAGATAGCCGCGGCCAGTAGGTGCTACCCCCGAAACAGTTGCTGGTCCATTCGGGTTAATTCCGTGATTTGCCAGGGGAGTAGTGCCATAGTGCAAGGTATTGAGATTAATCCAATGAACCTTCATCGAATCCGCCTGGTTTGCCAAAGCAGCAGAAGTGCCTAAGGCAGTAAAGAGAAAGGCGGTGTCATGAGGCCCTGCTCCAGGGGCAGGAATATCGCTAGGTCCAACCACTGCCAACGCTGTTCCTAGGGAATCGGCCTGGCCGTTAATGCAATGCCCAGCTACCGACGGCCAACCAAATTGATGGATTACCGGACCTCCCGCCGGAATTTCTGGACCCCCACCCATGTTGCCAGAATAAAACGCCACTGCTGCGAGCATGGCGCTACGAAGCTGATCCGGAAGACCGGGAGTATTCGCCGCCTGAGAAATATGATTCAAGACATCAGGGGTGGGGCGTCCGAGGTGATCTACTGGAAGAACCACCTGTTGACTGTCGGACATGGTGATATGCTCAGGGGAGGTGAGGGAATTTTCCTCAGCTTGAGCAGAGCCAGTTCCACAGACAGCCCCGAAACACACCATGCCTATTCCTAGGGCGGTGGCGAGACGGCGAGCGGATCCAGGCACAGGGGACTCCTTTATCGGGATGTGGTTCAGGGTATAGGAGGATATATGAGGATTAGTGTACCTGGCTTGAGTGCATCACGATACCTGGGATCAAGGTGCATAAAGTGGGTGCTGGGGAGTACTCTAGTAACGCTATATCGCTAAACAATCGAGGAGTTTCCATCTCGTGAGTACTCACCCCGAGTTTCGTAATGTTGCCATTGTTGCCCATGTGGACCATGGCAAAACCACACTTGTAAATGCCATGCTGGAGCAATCTGGTGTGTTTAGCGAACATGAAGAAGTCGCTGATCGGATCATGGATTCCGGAGACTTGGAGAAAGAAAAAGGCATTACCATCTTGGCGAAGAACACCGCTATTCGGCGGCGTGGTGCCGGAAAAGATGGCAATGACTTGGTGATTAACGTTATTGATACCCCTGGTCACGCGGATTTTGGTGGCGAGGTGGAACGAGCTTTGTCCATGGTCGATGGGGTTGTGTTGCTGGTGGATGCCTCGGAAGGCCCACTACCTCAGACGCGTTTCGTGCTGGGGAAAGCCCTCGAAGCAAAAATGCCGGTCATTATCTGCGTGAATAAAACAGACCGTCCTGATGCGCGGATTGATGAGGTGGTGGAAGAATCCCAAGATTTACTTCTGGAATTAGCTTCGGCCCTTGATGATGCAGACGCAGCCGCTGCTGCGGAGCAACTATTGGATCTGCCAGTGCTTTATGCTTCCGGTCGTGAAGGGCGAGCAAGTACCACGAACCCGGGCAACGGCAGTGCTCCAGAAGCCGCTGATCTTCAGGAACTCTTTGACGTCTTATATGAAACGCTGCCAGAACCAACTGCCACCATTGACGCTCCACTCCAAGCTCATGTTACTAACTTGGACTCTTCGTCTTTCCTAGGCCGGATTGGTTTGGTGCGGGTACACTCCGGAGTGTTGCGCAAAGGCCAGCAAGTGGCTTGGATTCATTATGATGACGAAGGTAAAGAGCACGTCAAGATAGCAAAAATTGCAGAGTTGCTCTCGACCGTCGGGGTTACTCGGGTGCCGGCTCAGGAAATCATAGCCGGAGATATCGCAGCGGTGTCTGGAATTGACGACATTATGATCGGCGATACTTTAGCGGATCCAGAAAACCCGGTGGCTTTGCCTCGGATCACAGTTGATGAGCCGGCCATTTCTATGACCATTGGAGTTAATACCTCACCTCTGGCCGGTCGAGGAGGTGGAGACAAACTCACCGCTCGGATGGTGAAGGCACGGCTAGATCAAGAACTCATTGGTAACGTCTCTTTGCGAGTACTTCCTACTGAGCGGCCAGATGCTTGGGAAGTTCAAGGCCGTGGTGAAATGGCGCTATCGGTGTTGGTGGAAACGATGCGACGTGAAGGTTTTGAACTGACCGTTGGAAAGCCGCAGGTAGTTACCCATGAGATCGACGGAAAAGTCCACGAGCCTTTTGAACATCTCGTCATTGATATTCCCGCCGAGTATCAAGGCGCAGTTACTCAGTTGATGGCTTCTCGGAAAGGTCAAATGCTGAGCATGGATAATACCGGAGATAACTGGGTGCGGATGGAATATTCTGTTCCTGCACGTGGGTTGATCGGTTTCCGCACCACCTTCATGACTGAGACGCGCGGTACGGGTATAGCGAACCATTATTCCGAAGGTTTACAACCCTGGGCTGGAGAGATAAAGGATCGGGCTACCGGTTCGCTCGTCGCTGACCGGCCCGGTCAGATTACTGCCTATGCTTTGCAACAACTGGCTGACCGGGGGTCGTTCTTCGTGGAACCCGGTACAGAAGCCTATGAAGGCATGGTTGTGGGTGCAAATAACCGTGATGAAGATATTGATATCAATATCACCAGGGAAAAGAAGCTCACCAATATGCGCTCAGCAACGTCGGAAGCTACGGTCACGCTTGCTAAAGCTCGCACGCTTTCCCTTGATGAAGCGATGGAGTTTTGCGGCCAAGATGAGTGCGTAGAGGTCACGCCAGATATTCTGCGAGTAAGGAAAGTGATTCTATCTTCCACCGAGCGTGGTCGGGCTCGTGCCCGTGCCAAAGCGCGAAATAAATAATCTCCACTAGGGGAGCAGTTCGATGAGTAAAGTAGGGACCTTCCTGGGTACACGCCATATTACGGGGGTGATACTCAGCGCTGCTCTGGTACTAGGCGGTTGTGTGGCTAACCCAGGGCCGCCGCCAGTCGTTGACCCCCAGGCTGGGGATGACGCGCCAGCCCAGGAACAACCTGCACAACAAGATGCCTCATCGGGAGAGTCGGCTCGGACTGAAATTAATGTTGGGGTTGATCCACTTCGGAATGGATTAAACCCGCATCTCGTGGCTGATGAATCAGCGTTAGTGGAATCAGTTGCTGATTTGGTGTTGCCGAGCGCCTATGTCAATGGCCAGGTGAACTCTGATCTTTTGGCGTCAGTGACTGAGCAAACGCCTCCGGATGGAGTGTTAAAAACCTTGCGATACTCTATTCGTCCGGAAGCGCAATGGTCAGATGGTACCCCCATTACTGGGGCGGATTTTCGCTATTTATGGTTGGCAGTGACCACCACACCTGGTTCGATTGATGCGGCCGGGTATCGGGCCATTCGTGATATTAGGGTTTCTGATAATGGCCGAAAAGTAGACGTTGACTTCAACTCCGGATTGGTCGACACTCCGCGGCTTTTTCAGTATTTACTTCCCAGTCATCTGCTCGGAAACCCAAGCGGGTTTCATGATGCCTTGAAAACTAAAATTCCAGCTTCAGCAGGGCGTTTCCTGGTAGATAGCGTAGATCAACAGCGTGGCAGAATTATCCTGCATCGTAATGATCGCTTTTGGGGGCAAACTCCAGCGCAAGTTGAATGGCTCCGGCTCATCGAAATTAGAGACCAAGCCAGTGGAGTAGAGCAGTTACGCACCGGACAGATTTCTTATCTTGATCTCACCCCTACAGAAACGCTCAAAGACGTCATAGGTTTAGTGCCAGGGGTTCAAAACGCAGTGGTGGAAACTCCGCGTCAGTTGCGTTTGGTGTTTAATGTACGAGCCCCCAAAGCCCAACTAGGGGTTAACCGAGCTACTCTTGCTTCTTTGCTTGACCCTAACTTAGTGGCGGAGATTTCCGCAGGGAGGACCACGGAGCTTTCACTTCCACAAGGTAGGGAAGCAGCGAGTGTGACCACTGGTGTTACCTCTGAAGAGCGCGCCGCAGCTGAAAAAGCGTTGAAACAGCAATCTCTCGATAGTCCGGTGATTATTGGTGCGGACCCAGCTGATACCGCCGCACTGGCGGCAGCGAGGGCAGTCGTCGATACTCTTAATAACAAGGGAATTGAAGCCCAAACTAAGACGACAACAATAAGTGACTTTGCCCAGAATCTTTTACCCCAAGGCAAAGTTGATGCGATTTTAAGTTGGCGGGAAGTAAACGGGGATGCTATTGCCATTGCATCCCGATATCAGTGCCCCGAACAACTAAGTCCCACCGCTACCCAAGAGCAGAATCGCTCTAGCGCTAACCCAAGAATCAGTAACCTATCTGGTTTTTGTGATCGAGATGTGCAAAAGGAATTAGACGCTCTTTTAGCGCAACCTACTACGCGAGAAGAAGCCGCAGAATGGGCGTTAAGTTTAGAAGAAAAAGAGCATCTGAGTATGCCGCTGTATCGAGAGCGCCGAGTGCGAGCTTTAGGGCAGGGTATGGTAGGCCCCAGTTCGGATTTGAGTCAGTGGCCGGCTGGATTATCGAGTGCGGCGACGTGGCGAAGTGTTTCAGAATCTCGGACGTCTCAGGAAGTTAAATAGTGAGGAATTAGGGAGCTATGTCGGCTGAAAATCTACGCGGGTTGAGGGTCATGGCAGTCCACGCTCACCCCGATGATGAATCCATCACTATGGGCGGAACTCTGTCTCGCATGGCTCGCGCTGGGGCAGACGTTACCGTGGTGACTTGCACTCTTGGAGAACAAGGGGAAGTCATTGGGGACATCTGGAACAACCTCATTGCAGAGCACGCCGATCAGCTCGGAGGTTATCGGATAAGCGAGCTCAACCAGGCTTTAGCTGAGCTGGGAGTTCATGGGGAATTTCTCGGCGGTGCGGGACGCTACCGGGATTCTGGAATGGAGGGAGACCCCGCTAATAACCACCCCCGAGCTTTTATCCATTCCAGCTCCTCCGCCTTGGCTGAGTTAAAGAAACTCATCACTCGTCTCCAGCCTCACCTATTTTTCACCTATGGGCCAGAGGGAGGATACGGTCATCCCGACCACATCCAAGCCCATCAGCTTAGTGTTCGGGCTTTGGCGGACGTGGCCGAGGAAACTCAGTGGAAACCTGATCGGGTGCTGTACACCTATGTTGATACCGAGACTCAGCTTGCTGGTTTAGAGTCCATTCGGGTCGTCCCAGAAGGATGGCGGCGCGGAGAACCAGCAGAGTTGCCGAGCAATAGTGGTATGCAGTGTTGTGTGCCGCTGAGTGACGAGGACTTTGGGGCTAAAATTCGTGCCATGAAAGCCCATGCCACCCAAATCTGGATTGCCGATGGAGATAGCTCACGCACCAATCCACACCGGGCTTTTGCGGTGGTTGATGATTCCAGTTCCTGTGCGGCGGTATGGGCATTGTCCAACCTTATTGCTCAACCTCTTGCGAAACGAGAATTTTTTCACGTGGCTCAGGGAATCACAATACTCGACGACCTTAGCTTGCCATGGGAAGGCCTGGAGTGGACTAATGAAGACAACTGATCCCCAGCCATCACCTCGGTTTTCTCGCGGCGAAGTTATTGTTGCCCTGCTGTGGCTATCAGCCGCAGCATTGATTTCGTTGACCCTTGAAGTAGCCTATCTCTACGCAATTTTGCCCTTACCCGGTGGAATTCACCTGATTTTTCCCATCACGATTGTGCTGGCTGCACTATTTAACGGTGTGCTAACTAGAACCTCTCGATTATGGAGTCGTAACATGATAGTGGTTGCAACTCCGTTGATGGTGTGGGTTTTGGGGTACGCTTTGCTCACCATTTTCCCCACTTTCACGGGTAGTCAGCTTCTTGGCTCGACCCTGCGAAGTGTGTTGTTACTTCTAGCAGGAATAGCCGGGGGAGTGTGGCCCATACTGCGGCCTAGCTCTCCCACCCTCAACTAGACATTTGGTACTTACTGGAGTTCTGAGAGATCTGGAATGACCTACATTATTGCTCAGCCCTGTGTTGATGTGATGGACCGCTCCTGCGTGGAGGAATGTCCGGTCGATTGTATCTACGAAGGGAAGCGTTCCCTCTACATTCACCCCGATGAGTGTGTGGACTGTGGCGCGTGTGAACCCGCTTGTCCAGTGGAAGCAATTTTCTACGAAGATGATGTTCCCGACGAATGGGTAGATTATTACGACGCAAACGTCGCGTTTTTTGATACTTTGGGTTCACCCGGTGGCGCAGCACGCCTCGGGCCGCAAGACTTTGATCCGCCTTTCGTGGACGGACTACCCCCACAGAATCAGGACTAATTTATGCCTCGACAGCCGCTTCTCCACTCCCTTCCCGATTTTCCTTGGGACACTCTGACAGAGGCTCGACGTACAGCCGAGCAACACCCAGACGGAATAATTAACTTGTCCATCGGTACTCCTGTTGATGAGGTTGCCCCTGGGTTGCAGTTAGCCTTAAGTGAAGCAGCGGCAGAACCTGGTTATCCAGCAACCTCTGGCACGCTGGAATTGCGTGAGGCGCTAGCCGAGTCCTTAGCTCGGCGCTACGGGATAAGTGGTGTTGCGGAATCGGCAATCCTACCGGTGATTGGAACTAAAGAAGCTATCGCTTGGCTACCCACCTTGTTGGGGCTGGGGGCAGGCGATACCGTCGTTATTCCAGAATTGGCCTACCCAACCTATGAGGTAGGAGCACTACTAGCAGGCTGCCAGGTGCGTCGCACTGATGCGTTATTCAATCTGGGCCCTGAAACCCCGAGTTTGGTGTTTATCAACTCGCCCAGTAACCCGACCGGAAAAGTGTTGGGCATTGACCATCTCCGGAAAGTGGTGGAGTTTGCCCGGGAGCGTGACGTCATTATTGTGTCAGATGAGTGTTACCTGGGTCTTGGCTGGAATGATGAAGAACACCCGCCAATTTCTATATTGGACCCTCGAGTCTGTGAGGGAGATCATCGCAATCTGCTCGCGATCCACTCTTTTTCTAAGACGTCAAATCTGGCTGGTTACCGTTCCGGTTTCTTAGCTGGTGATCATGACCTAATTAGCGAGCTACTGGAGGTTCGTAAACACGCCGGCCTCATGATGCCCACCCCGGTGCAACATGCCACTCGTGCAGCCGCAGAAGATGATGCTCAAGAACAGCTCCAGAAATTGCGATACGCCGAGCGACGGGCACAGCTTCTTCCGGCGTTGATCAAGGCTGGTTTCCGCGTGGATGACTCCGACGCCGGATTGTACTTGTGGTCAACACGTCACGAAGACTGCTGGGACACCGTTAACTGGTTAGCACAACGCGGTATCTTAGTAGCACCCGGGGCTTTTTATGGCCCACGCGGTAAGCAGCATGTCCGGATTGCTTTAACCGGCACGGACAATGCCATAGCTGAAGCCGTTCAACGGCTACAATCATAGGGTTGCTTATACGCCAAAGGATGAGGAAGAGGCAAAGTACGTGTCTGCATCAGCCGCGGTCACTCGGGCCCGGGCCCGCGATAATCTGCAGCAGTTTATCAAGTTTGGCATTGTTGGCGGTTCCGGAACTCTAGTAAATATCGCGACGTTTGTGGTAGCGAAGAAAAGCTTTGGTTCTCTGGTAGGGATTTTTGCCGAAGACCCATTTCTTAACTTATTTGGCTCCCAATTCCATATTCGTTGGTACCACGTTTTTATGACGATTGCTTTCTTAGTCGCTAACCTGTGGAATTATCAGCTGAATCGTTGGTGGACTTTTCGTTCTCGTTATCGTCCATCATGGCTCAAAGGCTTTTTTGCCTTCCTCATGACTGGGATCGGGGCCTTCTTAGTGAGCTTGGTCGTAGCAACGCTCCTGATGAATCCCGAGTCCCCGCTAGCTCTTTCCCCTCGTATTTTTGATAATTCAACTGGTTTGCGAACTCCCTCGTACTGGGCAAATATTATTTCTATCGTGGTCGCTATGCCAGTAAATTTCATTCTCAATAAGCTCTGGGCATTTCGTAAACCAAAAGTTGCGGTTATTAGTAGCCAGGATCCACAATAAAGGCCTAATCTCCAGGGAATCAGCCCTCGAGATTAGGCCTAAAATTAGCCAATCATTGTCACATTAATTTGCGTGCAAGACGGCGTTGAGTTCCACAGCTTCAGTTTTCCACGGCACAGCCTCAACTGCTCCGGTGGTGGAATTGCGGCGATACAAAACGCCGCTAGCGCCAGATAGCTCTTTAGCTTTAATGGCAGAGCCGGATTCAACGTCCAAAGCTTCTGCCACGGCGTCGAGCACAGTGACTTTAGTTCCGGCGGTGACGTATAAACCAGCTTCTACGACGGAGTCATCTCCTAAAGAGATTCCTACCCCGGAGTTGGCTCCTAATAGACACCGCTTGCCAATACTGATAACAACTTTGCCTCCGCCGGACAGAGTCCCCATGATGGAAGCTCCGCCACCAATGTCTGAGCCATCGGCAACGACTACTCCCGCCGTAATACGACCTTCTACCATGGAGCTTCCCAGAGTTCCCGCATTGAAGTTCACAAATCCTTCATGCATAACCGTGGTGCCTTCTGCGAGATGGGCGCCTAAGCGGACGCGGTCAGCATCACCGATGCGTACTCCGCTGGGAGAAACATAATCGACCATGCGGGGGAATTTATCGATGGAGTAGACGGTCACGGGGCCGCGCTGTTGTAATTTCATGCGGGTGCGCTCAAATCCTTCTACTGCGCAGGGGCCGTGATTAGTCCACACAACATTGGTGAGCTTTCCGAAAATGCCGTCCATGTTGGCGTCGTGAGGCTTGATTATCCGCCAAGAGAGCAGATGGAGGCGCAAATAGGCGTCATAAGCATCGTGAGCTTTTTCCGAAAGATCAGAAATCACCGTTTCTATGGCAATACGTTCGACACCGCGGGCGTCATCTTTTCCGAGTAGTTGAGCAAGATCCTCCGGTAGGTCCTCTGCTGCGCGTCGGGATGTTCCAGATTCCACCGGCTCGTCAACGCGTTCTGGGTGAGGGAACCAAGCATCAAGGACGGTTCCTTCATCAGTGATTGTTGCTAATCCTAAGCCACGATAAGAAGTCATGCGCTTGAGATTACCCGATTAGCTGACGGCTTTAGCTTTGGACCGAGACAAGAACGACAATCCAACCAAGACCACCAGGATGACCGCAACAGAAGTGATTTCTGATCGGGCACTGTTGTCAAAGAGCATTAACACCACCAGGGAGCCCAGCATGACTAAAGAGAGGATGGGGATGAGCGGGAATGCAGGCAGATTGACAGTGGAAATTTCTCCAGTGCGTTGCAATTCTGGATGCAGCTTCAGATAACTCGTAGCGATAACGATCCAGATCACCACGAGACAGCCGCCGACTGCGTTGAGAAGGAAATCCAGCAGACCGGTAGGATTCCACCACTGCAGACCCACCGACACAAAAGCAAAAATCATGGACAGTAAGACGGCATTAGTGGGAACGCCGTGCCGGTTGGTGACTGCGAAAACTCGAGGGGAGTCGCCTTCAAGAGCGAGGGAGTGACACAGCCGGGAGGTGGCATAGATTTGCGCGTTGAAGGCAGAAAGAAGCGCCAAAACAATGACTGCTTCCATGAATCCCACGACGCCGGGAATGTTTGCCATGCCTAAGACGATGGTGAAGGGAGATTCTGCGGCGCTATCCGCCCCACCAATGGTGTCGTAGGGCATGAGGAAAGTAATGATGAGGACTGCGCCTAGATAAAAGACGGCGATGCGCCAGATGACTGACCGCACCGCGGTACGGATAGCTGCCGAGGGGTTCTCGGATTCCGCAGCAGCGATGGTGACGATTTCAATGCCGCCAAAAGCAAAGGCTACAGCTAATAAACCGGTGGCAACTCCGGAAAGTCCGTTGGGCATAAATCCCTGAGAGAGGAAGTTGGAAGTTCCGACGAAGGGGTGGCCGGGTAAAAGACCAAAAATGAGGAGTACGCCGATGATTAAGAAGAGCAGAATCACAGCGACTTTGATGAAGGCAAACCAAAACTCAAACTCTCCGAAACCCCGGACTTGGGCGAAATTGACGACTGCGAAGAAGATCACGCATACCAGGGCGGGAATCCACTGAGGGACGTTAAACCACGCTCCCATAATGGCGGCTGCGCCGGTCATTTCCGCACCGAGCACCATGATGAGCATGAACCAGTACAACCAGCCAAGGGTAAAGCCAGCCCAGTGCCCGTGTGCCTGACGAGCGTAGGTAGCAAATGACCCGGAGGCTGGGCGTGCTGCGGCAAGTTCTCCCAGCATTTGCATAACTAAAACCACAATGATGCCGGCAATAAGATATGCCACTAACACGGCAGGACCTGCGGCTCGAATACCAACCCCCGTGCCTAAGAACAGTCCGGCGCCAATGGCGGAGCCGAGACCCATCATGGTGAGGTGACGAGTTTTAAGACCGCGCCCTAGCTGGCCAGTCTGTTCCACTGAATGATTCATGAGAAATACCCTAGTCGGTACTGGGGTTATTTCTCTCCTAAATTGCTTAAGAAAGTCCTCGAACAACTGGTTCCGGATGCTCAGCTTCGGTATTAAGACTCCACCCCGAACGATTTTCCAGTTGAGAGCCGGGAATCAGCTGATCTCGCTCAACATCATAGATAGTTAAGTCTTTCTCAAGAATTACCTTAGTGCCGATGTGGCAGTCGTCGCCCACATTCATCCCAATGAGTCCAGAAGATACCCCAAAGGTGCAGTCTCTCCCCACCTGTAAGGGGCGCCGGGATCCATCTGCTTGTCGTTCCGCCATGATGATGGCGGATAAACCAACTTGGCAACCTTCTCCCAGGGTCACACCGGAGGATAACCGACCCTCAATTTTGCAGGGTCCTAGGGAACCTGAATTATGTGAGACGAAACCTTCTCGTTGAACAGTGGTGCCAGGCGCTAAGTGCGCACCCAGGCGGACACGTTCAGCCTCGGCTATTCGGACGTGATCGGGAACCACATAATCCACCATTCGGGGCAACCGATCAATCGCGTAGACGTGGATTAAACCTCGAGTGCGAAGCCGAGCTCGGACTAGTTCAAAGTTTTGTGGAGTAGAGGGGCCCTTATTAGTCCAGACCACGTCGGATAGAAGAGACATCGCCTGGCTCATATTAATCTGCCCCGGGGCGACGAGCCGGTGAGAAATTAAGTGGAGGCGCAGATAGACATCGTGGGCGTCGAGTGGGGGCGCCTGGAGATCTGCGATGCGCGTACGAACGGCAACCTGTTCGACCATCCGATCCTCATCTAGGGAGATCAGAGCAATCATCCGGGCAGACAATTCCCGACCCCAGAGACGTCGGGTGCCGTTATCAGGTTGCTTGTGATCCACCGAATCCGTCGTCGAATCAATTAACTGGGGGGCAGGGAACCACGTATCTAAAACGGTTCCATCCATGGCGATATTGGCAATGCCAGTAGCAACAGCTCCAAGGGTCGTCACGTAGGACTATTGTACGTCCTCAGTTTGCAGGCTCTCACGTTAGCCAGCCTAAACGGTCACAGTTCAGTAGGGTATGAAGAATGACAGGCGCAAAGAAGACCCTCAACCTAGAAACTGATCCAATTACCTTGACGGAAGAACTCGTTGATATTGCTAGCCCTTCCCATCACGAAAAAGATATTGCTGATGCAATTGAAGCGGCGTTAAAGCAGGTCGACGGGGTAGAGGTATGGCGCTTTAATAACAACGTCCTGGCGCGAACACAACGTGGATTAGGGCAGCGGGTGATTTTAGCCGGACACATGGACACCGTTCCGATTGCCGACAATGTTCCTTCGCACCGGGCTCAAGACAAAGACGGGCAGGACACCCTCTTCGGGTGTGGCAGTGTAGATATGAAATCTGGCTTAGCGGTGTATCTCCACGCCTTCGCAGTGTGTGCTAATGACCCCGCTCTTAAACGTGACATCACTCTGGTGGCTTATGAGGGAGAGGAGGTAGCCTCCGAATTCAATGGTTTAGGACACATTCAAGAGCAGCATCCCGAGTGGCTAGAAGGTGAAGTAGCCCTATTAGGAGAACCCTCGGGTGGAATCATTGAAGCTGGCTGTCAAGGTTCAATCCGGATCAAAGTCATTGCTGAAGGTGTTCGGGCGCACTCTGCCCGCTCGTGGCTGGGAATAAACGCCATGCACCGTTTAGCGCCAGTCTTAACTCGGATCATCGACTACCAACCGCGTGGGGTAGATATTGATGGTTGTGAATACCGGGAGGGCCTTAATGTGGTCCATGTTGAATCTGGGGTAGCCACCAACACTATTCCCGATGAAGCGTGGATGTTCGTGAATTTCAGATTCGCCCCTGACCGGAGCATTGATGAAGCAATAACCCATGTGCTCGACGTTCTCAACCTTGAAGATGATGAAGGGGTGAGCTACGAAGTTGATGATGCAGTGCCCGGCGCGCTTCCTGGTTTATCCCGACCCGCTGCAGCTGAATTAGTAGCTGCTACTGGAGGGAAATTCCGGGCAAAATATGGCTGGACCGATGTTTCTCGGTTTTCGGCTACAGGGATCCCCGCGGTGAACTTTGGGCCAGGAGACCCCTCTTTTGCGCATAAACGTGACGAGCAATGCCCGGTGTGGATGATTACTGAGGTAGCTAGCACATTGATCAATTGGCTTCGTTAAGCTTTCCTCAGCACGGCAGCAGGAATAACAAGAAAGGATTGCGGTGGCTGATACGCCAGGTAAGAAGAAACAGCGGATGTTGCGGGGACCGTTACTTCTCAGAAGCGATGAGCAGTCCCAGCAGCGCCAACGCTCGACGTATGACCAGCGTCTTTTTGAACTAGGATCCGACCATGATTGGCTGCATGCTGACCCTTGGCGAATACTGCGAATTCAGTCAGAATTTGTCACGGGATTTGACGCTTTAGCTAACCTCCCGGAAGCAGTCACTGTTTTTGGTTCTGCCCGAGTAACCCCTGACAACCCCTGGTATCAGAAGGGTATGCACCTGGGGCGGAGCTTAGCCGATGCTGGCTACGCAGTGGTGACCGGCGGGGGGCCGGGGTTGATGGAGGCGCCTAATCGTGGCGCTAGCGAAGCCGGCGGGCTATCGGTTGGTTTAGGTATTGAACTTCCCTTTGAGCAAAAGCTCAATCAGTGGGTAGATTTGGGGCTAAATTTCCGTTATTTCTTTGCCCGAAAAACAATGTTCTTGAAGTACTCTGAAGCCTTTGTGTGTCTACCCGGGGGCTTTGGTACTCTCGACGAACTTTTCGAGGTGCTCTGCATGGTGCAGACCGGAAAGGTCACTGATTTTCCTATTGTTTTACTCGGCGTAGAGTTTTGGGACGGTCTGGTTCGGTGGGTTAAGGAACGTCTGGTTAGTGAGGGGATGATTTCACCGGAGGATCCGGACTTATTCTTGCTCACTGATTCCGTAGAAGAGGCGGTAGACCACATTTTGATTCGGCGTGGGAAGTCATAGTGACAAAGAATAACTCCGGATTGCATCCGCTATTTAGCCCAGAACCTGCGGTGATGGCTATTGTGAACCGCACCCCGGACTCCTTTTATGACCAAGGCGCAACCTATGCTGAAGACGCTGCGGTGCGTCGTGCCCACCAGGTTATTGCTGAGGGGGCTCGAATTGTCGATATTGGTGGGGTCAAAGCCGGGCCCGGACCTGTGGTGGATATTGCTGAAGAAATTGACCGCGTTGTTCCCACGATCAGCGCCATTCATCAGCAATTTCCGGATGTCCTCATTTCGGTAGATACGTGGCGAGCGCCCGTTGCTGAAGCCGCCATCAAAGCGGGTGCGGGATTAGTCAATGACACGTGGGCTGGTTATGATCCGGAGCTTCTTGAGGTTGCTGGTCAGCATCGAGTGGGTTATGTGTGCTCTCATACCGGTGGGGTTGTCCCTCGCACCCGCCCACACCGGGTTCATTTTGATGACGTGGTTGAGGATGTCATTGCAGAGACAGTGTCTTTGGCGGAAAAGGCTATTTCGTGTGGATGTCCGGAAGAGTTGGTTCTTATTGACCCCACTCATGATTTCGGGAAAAACACTTTTCACGGATTAGAGTTGCTGCGCAGGGTAGATGAGATTGTTGCGACGGGGTGGCCGGTGTTGATGGCTTTGTCTAATAAGGACTTTATCGGGGAAACCTTGGATCGTGCGGTAGGTCAGCGGGTGTGGGGTACGTTGGCTGCAACAGCGTGGGCGACGGCCCATGGGGTGGCTGCTTTTCGCAGCCATGAGGTGGCCGAAACTGTGGATACCATTCGAATGATCTGTGCTATTTCAGGACAGATTCCGCCACTGAACACTGTGCGAGGTTTAGCGTGAGCAGTCATCGGTGTGCGAACGTGAGCGTCGTTATTCCAGCGTTAAATGAAGAACAAACTGTCGCTGGGGTGGTGGCGGCTGTGGCGGCTGATGAGCCGGGAGAAATCTTGGTTATTGATGCAGATTCGACGGATGCCACTGCGAAGGTGGCAGGTCAAGCTGGAGCGACGGTACTGAATTGGCGAGAGATTTTGCCGCAAATTCCGCCTCATCCCGGAAAAGGAGAATCGCTGTGGCGGGGGCTAGCTGCCGCCACCCACGAACTGGTGGTCTTCGTTGATGCAGATCTATTTTCGCCTTCGCCCGGTATGGTGTCTGCCTTGTCCGAACCTTTTCATGACTCATGCACTCAACTGGTCAAGGCACAGTATCGTCGTACCTTCCAGGGGAAACCGGAAGGTGGCGGTAGAGTCACCGAGTTATGTGCTAAACCAATTTTAAAGACGTGCTTTCCAGAGCTTGCTGCTATTCCTCAACCGCTCGCTGGGGAATACGCCTTGCGGCGGGAAACAGCGCTGCATCTCCCCTTCGTTTCAGGATATGGGGTAGAGGCTGGCTTATTGGTGGATATTTATCGACGCTTTGGGCTGCGCGCAATTCAGAGTGTGGATATAGGGACTAGAGCGCACCGGAACCGTCCTTTAGCGGACTTGGCTCCGATGGCCGATATTGTGGCTGCGACCTTGCTGGCCCGGGATACAGTTTCCCAGCGGCCACCCTTGGTTGAGGTGTTAGGAAAACAAACATGCTGAGTTGGATAATCTTAATTATTTCCCTGGCTCTTTTCGCGATGTTATTCATCTGGTTAATGGGCTCTGTCCTAGGACGGGGAGAACCTGAACCTCC
Organism: Corynebacterium poyangense; assembly: GCF_014522205.1. Lineage (NCBI taxonomy): Bacteria > Bacillati > Actinomycetota > Actinomycetes > Mycobacteriales > Corynebacteriaceae > Corynebacterium > Corynebacterium poyangense. Next base: position 962,839 of record NZ_CP046884.1, read on the forward strand.
GGATGATCCAGAACAAGTGATGGAGCGAAACTCGGAGGCTATCCGGGAGTGCCGGGTAGCGGACTTATCATTTGATCTGGCGTTTCGAGGGTATCGTGCAGATCAGGTAGATGCGGTGATTGTGCAGCTGCTAGAAAGAGTGGAGGAATTAGAAAGACGCCAGCAGACGCTCCAAAAACCGTAAGAGGGACTAAACTTAATCAAAGAAACTTGTTTTTTGACGTGAGGAGCCTGGTTCAAATGGCAGCAATGAAGCCGCGTACTGGTAGCGGACCTATGGAAGCGGTTGTGGAGAATCGCAAAATTGTGATGAGAATTCCTTCTGATGGGGGCGGGCGATTAGTCGTCGAGCTCAGCCATGAAGAAGCTGCCGAGTTAGGGGCTAAGCTCAGCGAAGCTGCCGAACAATAACGAGCAACATTTTTCTTGTGCTTGCTGGCTAAGCGGGGACGTATAACGCAAAACCACATTGAGCACCTAGTAGCATGGGGGCTATTCCTAATTACGAGAGGACGGGTGCGTACGTGCTCAGTGACATGATTGCGGTTTTGGCTGATCCGGAAGATGGCTCCCCGCTTCACAAAAGTGATGATCCATCGAGGTTGATCTCAGAGACAGGTCACCAGTTCAGCATTGACTCTTCCGGTTTTATCAATCTCACTGGCCAAGATAACCCCAGCGGTCATGGCGATGATCCAGCGATGATCGCCTCCCGGGAGGCATTCTTATCGGGAGGGTATTTTGCGCCCTTTGTTGAAGCAGTTACTGCCGCGGTATACGAGGCTTTGGATGACGCTGGAGTTCCTGATGAAGCCTCACCACTGATCTGCGAAGTGGGTGCGGGTACGGGCTATTATTTGGCACATTCTCTGGATGCAGTTGCCGGCTCACAAGGGGTGGGAATCGACGTTTCAACAGCGGCAGCCCAACACTTAGCCCAATGTCACCCCCGGGCAGTGGCGTTATTAGCCGACGCATGTTCTCGACTTCCTCTCCAAGATGAGTCCGTCGATGTTCTTAGCGTGGTGTTTGCGCCACGAAACGTCGCCGAATTTGCTCGGGTTCTAAAGCCGGGGGGACAGGTCGTTGTTTTAACCGCCGATACCGGGCATTTGGCGGAGCTCCGAGCCCCGCTAGGTATCCGTGATGTAGAACGTGGAAAAGTAGAGCAGCTCATCCAGCAATCACAAGGGCTCCTTCGTCCGGTGGGGCAGCCGCATTGCGTAGAATTTTCCATGCGCTTGGACCAGGAAGCAATTGCCGCCCAGATTGGGATGAGCCCCTCAGCGCAGCACATTGATCCCGATGACTTAGCCGAGCGGATTGAACTCCTGCCGGATTCTTTGAATGTCACTGCGCGTGCGGTTATTACCAGGTTGGGTTTGGCACAATGAGACTACAGTATGGAAGAAGGTGGGTTCCTTATCCACGACAGCAAAAGCACTGCTGGGTATTAACGGTTTGCTGCTTGTCGTTGTCTCGGTGGGCACGGGGGTGGTGCTTGGGTCAAAAAGTGCCCAGCAGAACAAAGCTCAAGAAACCCCCACCACTACGATGCACAGCACCGAGCGAGATGTTGAGTCTATTTCCACTACTAGTGAGGAAACATCGAGTGATACCCCTACGTCTACCTCGGCCGAACTCCACTGTGGTACGGATCTAGACGCTGAGGAGGTTCATCGGGCAGCAAACGAGGCAAGCAAAAAGTACGCCATTGAATTTGGGTGGATTTATTCCGGGCAGGGCAATTATGACCCCTGTAGGGATGTGAGTTATGTCCTTTTGGAGCAAAACTACAAGGGGAATAGTCAATTTCTTACCCTGACCCTGTTATTCCATAAGAGAGAGTATGTCGGGGTTGATTCGGACCGGCCGCAGCAGGTGCAGAAAGCTACTGCGGATCAGGATACTTTAACTATCACCTATCGGGATTGGGAATCCGGGATGGCTGATGGTGTTCCCAACGCTGGAATGGCTGCTTATACCAGCACCGTCACCTATTACTGGGATGGTAATAAAATTGCCCACCACGGCACTATTCCCAATGCTGGTTTGTCTCGGGTGGGGTCCTAGGCTTCCTGATCAAGGAAGCCTAGGCATTGTTGGGGATGGATTAGCGAACTAGGCCTTCGTCAATAGAATCATCTTCCCCCCACACATCTTCGTCTTCTGCCCAGAGATCCTCGATCGCAAAATCAGTGTCATCGAGATGAGCGAAAGCCTCCGAATAGTGATTTCGGGAACGACGTTCATAGGAGCGACGCAGTTCAGCATCGCCAGCCGTCGAAACCATGAACCCTGAGGCGCCTCCGTCGAAGTACACCCGACTACTGAGTGTAGCTACACCACCATCGGCAAAAACTTCTACCGTGGAGCCATCCACAATAATGGTTAAGGCGTCGGTGTCGCCTTCAATAAGTGGGGCTGAGGCCTGTGGATCACCCTTATGATGAGGATTCATTGAGCGGTCTAGCACCACGGAGTCCCCATGATGACTAATTCGGGCAGCTGGACGACCTTCACCGTCGAGGATATCTATCTGTAACTGTCCTCCGACGGGAATATCCGCAAGGCCTGTCCATGCTGCTGCAGAATCTGATTCTGCAATAGCGTCAATAAGACCTGCGGTGGGGGTTTGGTACAACACACCGCCTTGGAGTGTGACAACGCGCGGCAAACTTAAGCAATTTGCCCAGCCTTCTTCCTGCCAAGATAGGTGCTCTTCTGGTTTGTCCTGTCTTCCTGAACCATTCATCAAGCCAATGAGCACTGCCTGGTTGTAGCGCTCAGGATCAGCAAGAGTGCCAGGGGTGATGTTGGTATTACGCGGCCGGGTGAAATCATGGCCATAATCTAAGCGAGTAAACGGTGAAGTCACCCGGAACGTGGCGCCGTGAAGTTCACCCACGAGGTAGCCGGCAATTTCCTGGTCTTTCTGCTCAATGGTTACCAGTAAAATATCTCTGATTTCTTCATCAACTTCATCATGGAGGCGAATAATCCGGGGACTAACTACCGGTGTATCAGCGGGTAAACCGGTGGGGTTTTCAAAGGTTAGAGGTCCGAGGAGATGCCAATCCTGACCATCCGGCGAGGTCAATACCACCATGGTGGGGGTTTCGACTGGGCCAGTCAGAGCAAGCATCAGCCAGCCTTCATGACCTCCGGAGCGGTCTTCCTCGGTAAGCCACCCCGGGACGACACAGGGCGACCGGAAATCATGGAATTCTTCGGAGGCAGGCACGATTCGCCCAATCCTTTTGACCCCAGGATCGATAGTCGAACCTTCTTCGTCTACCTCAGTCATGCTCTCAAGGAGATTATTGAGTCTCGCTAGCTGAATTGTTGTTCCAGCATCTGTGACGGAGGTGAAATAAAGGTGGGCACCTGCACCGTGGGAGGTTACTGATCCGGCGCGAACTTTGAGTTCGCCGGCGCGAGGGGCAATGACATCATTGCAAATCTCCCAGTGAAAGGGGGTATGTTCCGCAATAACGTGAGCCCAGCGGGCAGGCTGATCCAATTTGGTCTGGAATTGATGGAATAGATGCCAATCCGACCCGTCGAGCAAGATTCCGGCTGGAGCGTTTAAAACCCCGATTTCGGCGGTGAGGTGAAGCTCAGGTCGATGGGTGGAAGTGGTCATAAACCGTGTCCTTTACTTGAAGATTCTTAACGGATTTCGCCCTAAATGACAGCCAGGATAGCGCTAACCCCCGGGTAGTGCAGTAGCTACACCCCGGAGGTGGTTGCCGACCTTAGATCAAAGAGCGGTAGACATCGACGGTTTCTTGGGCGATGCGTTCCCAGGAGAATTTCTCTTTAGCGCGGGTCAATCCTGCCGCCCCGAAGCCTCGGGCGCGTTGCTGATCTGTCGCGATCTGATTCACCGCAGAGGCAAGATCATGCTGAAAACTAGCTTCATCATGTTCATCCCAGTGCACTAATATGCCGGTTTCTCCATCAACCACAACCTCCGGGATGCCGCCCACATCAGAAGCAACTACCGCGGTAGAACACGCCATGGCCTCAAGATTCACAATGCCTAAGGGCTCATAAATGGAGGGGCACACAAACACATCGGCAGCACTTAGGATCTCTTGAAGTTTAGGCTTGGGCAACATTTCCTGAACCCAGTAAACCCCTTCACGCTCGGCTTGAAGTTCCTTGACTAAAGTACTGATTCGATCAGCAATAGCCGGGGTATCAGGAGCGCCGGCACACAGGACCAGCTGCACCCCATCATCAAATTCATGGGCGGCTTTCACTAAATGCTCTACCCCCTTTTGGTGGGTGATCCGTCCAACAAAGGCAACAATGGGCCGGTCTGGATCGACTCCAAGTTCGCAGAGCACTGAATTCTCAGCCTCCTCAAACGTGGGGCGAGGCTGCCAAAGCTCAGTATCTATGCCATTAAGAACGACGTGAATCCGGTTTTCGTCGATCCTGGGATACGCATCCAGAATGGCTTCTTTCATTTTTGCCGACACCGCGATGACTCCGTCGGCATACTCCATGGCATTTTTTTCCGACCACGAGGAAATGTCATACCCCCCGCCTAATTGCTCCCGCTTCCAGGGGCGGTGCGGTTCTAGTGAATGCGCTGTCGCTACATGGGGAATACCATGCAACCGGGCAGCTAGATGTCCACCTAACCCGGCGTACCAGGTGTGAGAGTGAACAACATCGACGTTGTTAGCGGCCTCAGCCATGCGAAGACCAGTAGAAAGAGTCTTGATTGCCGGATTGGCTTTTTCTAGGGCTGGGTCAACCCCATGAACAAAAACTCCTTCCTCATCTCTCGGAGCGCCCATGCAATGAACGTCAACCTCGACGATATTGCGCATAAAGCGCGTTAGCTCGGTAACGTGCACCCCAGCGCCGCCGTACACCTCTGGTGGATACTCTCTAGTCATCATTCCGACTCTCATAATCACGAGCCTAATCAGGTGTCCGCGAGGCTGCAGAGACGTGGTAAAGAACACCTTTGAAGCGCACAGTGAATTTTTCTAATAAGTTTGTATTTGTGAGGAGCCAACGCAACGTCCTAGCAATTGTTCTCGCCGGCGGCGAAGGAAAGCGGTTGTATCCACTCACCGCGGACCGTGCTAAGCCGGCCGTCCCTTTTGGCGGCACATATCGTCTGATTGACTTTGTGCTGTCAAACCTGGTCAATGCCGGATTCTTAAAAATTGCGGTATTGACTCAGTACAAGTCTCATTCCCTTGACCGGCATATTTCCCAAGCGTGGCAGCTATCTGGTCCAATTAGCCAATACATTGCCTCGGTACCTGCACAGCAGCGTCTGGGGAAGAGGTGGTTTACCGGTTCTGCCGATGCAATTTTGCAATCGATGAATCTCATCGACGATGAGAAACCAGAGTTTGTCATCGTCTTTGGCGCCGATCACGTCTATCGGATGGATCCGGGCCAGATGCTGGCTGAGCATATTGCCTCCGGGAAGAATTGTTCAGTCGCCGGAATTCGGGTTCCGCGCGAAGAAGCTACTGCTTTTGGGTGTATCCAAGCCAATGAGGATGGCACCATCACTGAATTCTTGGAGAAGCCAGCAGATCCACCCGGTACCCCGGATGATCCAAGTATGACCTATGCCAGCATGGGTAACTATATTTTCACTACTCAAGCATTGATTGATGCTTTGCGGGAAGATGAAGATGATGAGGATTCCAATCACGACATGGGCGGAGATATTATTCCCGCATTCGTAGCCAAGAACGATGCCCATGTCTATGACTTCACCAAGAATGAGGTTCCTGGGTCCACCGAGCGCGACCACGCCTATTGGCGCGACGTGGGTACGATTGATGCCTTCTATGAGGCACACATGGACCTGATTAGCGTGCACCCTGTGTTTAACCTGTACAACCATCGCTGGCCCATCCACTCCACTGACACCATGAATTTGCCACCCGCTAAGTTCGTTCAAGGCGGTATAGCGCAATCTTCCATGGTGGCAACCGGATGTATTATCTCTGGCGGAACGGTCCGAAATTCGGTGCTGTCTTCGGATGTTCATGTGGCTGAAGGCGCAACCGTCGAGGGTTCAGTGATTATGCCTGGGGTTCGGATCGGTAAGGGCGCGGTGGTTCGCCACGCCATCGTGGATAAGAACGTCAGAATCGGCGAAGAACAAATTATCGGAGTCGACCGCAGTAGAGATGAAGAACGGTTCACAGTTTCAGACGGTGGGGTAGTAGTTATTGGGAAGAACGCCGTGGTGGAATAGTCCCGACGCTGACACTGAAGTTCCACTGTCATAACCGAAAACCCAGAGCTGGATCGGGTTTTCGTGACTAAGCACCTAAGTCCTAACGTCGGGTAAGCAGCATCATTCCCGCGCCTAGGGGAAGTCGCGTAACTAGGGCTTGGTCATCTTCTTGAACACGTTCCCACAACTGCCGAGCTGCTTGCGTCGCCCGATCTTTTCGAGACTCATCAGCAACTGTTCCGTCAAGGAGGGCGTCGGCGAAAATCAAGACCCCACCGGTACTAAGGAGCGGCCACGCTGCTTCATAAATCGCAGGCAGATCTTCGGCCGGAACATCAGCATAAATTAGGTGATAGCTGCCAGTTGCCAGGCGCTTCATGACATCAAGGGGGCGGGCTGTCAAAAACCGGGCTTTGGTGCTGGAATACCCGGCGGCTCGAAAAGCATCGCGCGCCATTTTTTGGTGTTCCACCTCGGGGTCTATGCAGGTGAGAGTTTCCTTTTCGGACAACCCTCGCAAAATATGAAGCCCCACTGGTCCGAGGGCCGGGGTAATAGCCACCGCTCCGCCACCGCGTTCCTGGGTAGTTCGTGGTCCCAGGGAAGCAAGGGTTCCCAGGAGTTGGCCAGTTGCCTCATCGGGGGTATTTAAGCCATATTCTTCGGCGCCGCGCAACGCTTCACGCAACGCCGGCTGAGCCGGGGTGGATTCGGCAATATAGGCGCTCAAGGCATCAAATGCAGTATCACTCACACCGACTAGTGTACGTATCTCCCCAACCTTGGCGGGATTGACAGCATATTCTCAGCTTGACGGTTGGCTATTCGTCAGGCAAGCAGGGCACAATAACATTCATGATTTCCAGCGTGCCCGACCCGGAATCCACCAGGGACCTCGCCTCCTCGACGCCATACCCGACTGCAGGCACTGCCGCTTTTGATGCGGGAGAAGGCGAGATGCCAGAATGGGGAGATCTCGTCGCAGAACACGCTGATAGTGTTTATCGCCTGGCCTATCGCCTTTCCGGTAACCAACATGATGCCGAGGATTTAACCCAAGAGACGTTCATGCGGGTCTTTCGTTCGCTAAAAACCTACCGCCCCGGTTCCTTCAAAGGATGGCTGCACCGTATTACCACTAACCTCTTTTTGGACATGGTTCGGCACCGCAACCGCATCCGCATGGAAGCGCTGCCTGAAGATCAAGACCGTATCGCTGGCCGAACAGCTACCCCAGAAGAGGTGTACGACGACACTACGCTTGATCCCGCGTTGCAGTACGCATTAGATCACCTTGCTCCGGATTTCCGGGCAGCAGTAGTACTTTGCGATGTCATGGGATATTCCTATGAAGAGATTGCCAGCACCCTGGGCGTGAAAATGGGAACGGTGCGCTCTCGAATTCACCGCGGAAGAAGCCAAATCAGAGCGTGCCTAGAGGCTCGAGCCGAAGAAGATTCAGCTGCTCGTAGACTTATACCCGCCAGCTCCTAAAACTCTGGAGTATTCTAGGCCAGGTAAATTTTACTGTGACGAGTTTTTGCCTATTGATGCGGGTTGATGCGGGAGGCGGTGATGATATGGGATCACCCGGTAAACGGAGAGAATTTGCTTCAGTAGAGCACTTGGGTCCTGAGGCAATTGCCGCCTACGTTGATGGGGAAATGACTCCAGCCGCTAACCGGCGGGCAGAGTCTCATCTACGGCAATGCCCTGAGTGTCGGGCTGAGGTCCAGCAGCATCGTGGTACAGCGCATCGGGTGCGATGCAGTTCTGGGATGGGTGATGTTCATATCCCGCAGGCCTTGGTAGAGCGTCTCAACGATATCGCTGCGTGGTGTGCGCCGGGGCCGTCAGCTGAAGATACCCCGCATTGTCGGCCCGGGATTTGGGAACGGATTGACATGCTGCGCCGAGGTGCCTTGGGGAACGAAAACTCATCACAACAAATCAGCGGAACTCGGAGTCATTAGGCGAATCTCGTGTTTTCAATTGGCTCGATGGAAATTATCACCCTGCTGGTGCTGGGGCTTATCGTCATTGGTCCTGAGCGGTTACCCGGGGTTATTACTGATGTTCGAGCAGCAATCTATGCCGCCCGGAAAGCGATCAATAATGCTAAAGCCGAACTAGATGGAGAATTCCAAGGTATTGGGGAAGAATTCGAAGAATTTCGACAGCCTTTATCTCAGATCGCCCGGATTCAACGGATGGGGCCTAAAGCGGCAATTACGCGTGCTCTTTTTGAAGATGATGAGAATTTCTTGGATTCCTTTGATCCTAAGAAGGTGATGAAAGGCGAAACTCAGGGAGAGGCTTTCCGAAAACAACAATCCCCGACGCCGGAATCTGAGCAACGCCCCGTCAGAGATAGCGAAAAACCACCTCGGACGGGTGGTTTTTCGTGGGATGATATTACTTAGGATCCATGTACTCCCAGGTTAAGGCTGCGACCCAGTAAAGAGTCACGACGGACTTTAAGTTTGTGGGCAAGGTCTCGAACAGCGCGTCCAGCCGGGGACTCTGGCTCTGAAATTGCCACCGGTGTACCTTGATCCCCATGGATCCTCAGAGCTGGATCAAGTGGAATACTTCCCAGGAGAGATACATCATCCCCACTGAGCAGTCTTAGCCTTTCTACCACGTGTTCACCGCCTCCGGATCCGAAAATATCCATGGTGCTGCCGTCGGGCATAACCATGGCTGACATGTTTTCAATCACCCCAGCAATTCTTTGCTGAGTTTGTTGTGCAATTGAACCAGCGCGTTCAGCAACTTCAGCAGCAGCAGCTTGGGGGGTGGTCACAATTAACAACTCCGCATTGGGAACCAGTTGGGCCACGGAGATAGCAACATCTCCGGTTCCGGGAGGGAGATCAAGTAAAAGGACATCTAGATCTCCCCAGAAGACGTCAACGAGGAATTGCTGGATTGCTCGATGAAGCATGGGGCCACGCCACATGACTGGGGCATTGCCCTCAATAAAATGCCCTATCGATATGATCTTCACCCCGTGAGCAATCGGCGGCAGGATCATATCGTCCACCTGAGTGGGGCGGTCCTGGGAACCCATCATGTGGGGAATTGAGTGCCCATAAATATCGGCATCAATGATGCCCACCTTGAGTCCACTAGCAGCCAAGGCAGTAGCTAAATTAACGGTAACAGATGATTTCCCCACCCCGCCTTTACCGGAGGCCACCGCGAAAACGCGGGTAGTGGACTCTGGTTGAGCAAAGGGGATAGTAGGCTCTGCGTGGCTCCCACGGAGTTTATTCCTCAATTCTCGACGCTGGTCAGCGCTCATAACATCGAAAGTGACACTGACCTCACCGACACCGTCAATATCTTCCACTGCGGCTTTAGTGTTGTTCAGGAGAGTGCTTTTCATCGGGCACCCGGCAATGGTCAGATATATCTCCACCGCTACATCGGTGCCGGAAATGTCAATGGATTTAACCATCCCAAGCTCAGTAATAGGACGGCCGAGTTCAGGATCTTCGACTCGGGAAAGTGCTTCGTTAACGAGTGATTTATCAAGAGTAGACATCGCGGACTATCTTAACTCTCCAGGATTGAGGTGGTTGTGACCTGGAGTTGATGATTCTCCAATGACATCGCCTTGGGTGGGCTCACTGAGATGATGGTGGGCGTCTTGTTGGTCCGCAGAAACATCATCGAGTCGGGCTTCAATACGTTCCAACACGTTGTGGAGATCCTCAAGCTCATGTCGCAAATAATCACGTGACACCATGTCTCCAATGGCTAAGCGGACACCGGCAAGCTCTCGGGCGAGGAATTCAGTATCTGCCTTGGTTTGTTCTGAGCGATGCCGATCTTGCTGGAGGGCTAGTTTATCGCGATCTTCTTGACGGTTCTGGGCTAACAAAATTAACGGCGCCGCATAGGCTGCCTGGGTCGAGAAAGCCAGGTTGAGGAGGATGAAGGGGTAGGGGTCCCAATTCCATTTGTAACCACCGACGTTGAGGGCAATCCAGGCCACCACGATGACGGTTTGCCACATCAAATAGCTGCCCGTGCCGAAGAACCGGGCGACCTTTTCTGCGGCTGCTCCTACGGACTCATCGTCGATTTTGAATAGTCGACGCCGGGAGGCGGTTACCGGGGTGTCGAGATCATAAGAGTTAACCATGGGTTATGCCTCCGCTGTAGGGGTAGTGGATACCGACTCAAGGGTGGTGGCTCCGGGCTCCGGTTCTAGTCGCCAATCATCTTCGCGCCAGCCTTCCGGCAGGAGATGATCAAGAAGGTCGTCGATAGCAACAGCGCCTAATAAATGCTTGTCCTCATCAAGGACGGGACCACAGACCAGGTTATAGGTGGCGAAATATCGAGCTGCGGTTTCTTGAGAATCCGTGGCATAGAGTGGGGGAAGGTCAGGATCTAAAACTCCTGCCACTAGACTTGCGGGAGGTTCTCTTAACAGGCGTTGCAGATGGACGCATCCAAGATAACGGCCGGTGGGTGTAGCAGTGGGGGGTCGAACCACAAACACCATTGAAGACAATGAAGTAGGCAGATCAGGATCACGTGCTAAAGCCAGGGCTTCAGCAACCGTTGTTTGAGGCGTCAGAATCAAAGGCTCTGTGGTCATCAGCGCACCCACGGTATCTGGAGAGAAGCTCATGAGACGTCGAACGGGAGCCGATTCCTCTGGATCCATGAGACCGAGAAGTACCTCTGCGCGGGGCTCAGGAAGTTCGGCCAGGAGGTCAGCAGCGTCGTCAGGATCCATTTCTTCGAGGACGTCTGCGGCACGTTCGATCCCCAATGATTCTAACAACGCTGTTTGTTCATCTTCGGGCAACTCTTGGAGAATATCTGCTAGCCGTTGATCATTGAGTTCACGGGCTACTTGTTCCCGAGTTTGTTTCGGCAAATCAGACAAAATATTGGCGACGTCTGCAGGACGCAAATCATCAAATCCTGCGATCATTTCTACCGTGGCATTGGAGACGTCGTGGATCTCTGGGGCGATACCGTGAATATGCTGGAACGGGATAGTGGATAATGAGGGGGTACGGCCAAATTTAGGGCGCTCGCTGAAAACCGCGACGCGGCTGATGATCCAATCCCGAGAGCGAGTGCGTTCTAACTCAACGTCTGCGATTTCGAGGGGGCGGTCGTGCAAATCGGGAGAGTCTGGATCATCGGTGTGAACTTTGGTGCCAATAATATCGCCCAAAATTGTTGCTTCACCGGCTCGCGGGACAAAGGTGCGAAGGGACACCGACCCGGTGGTGAGGGTGATGTCACCTGGCTCGATAGAGGCGATACGGAGCATCGGGAGAAAAATTCGTCGTTTTGTGTTGAGTTCAACAACTAGACCAAGGGCGCGGGAGACGTGCCCTTGTGGTCTTAAGCCAGAAACAACATCACGTACCCGCCCAAAAGGCTCGCCGTCCGGGGTATGGATCACCATCCCTCGGAGACGACCAGCATAAACGCGGTTAATCAAACTCATACTTTGAGAGTTTAAAAGATGAGTATGAGGGAACCTAACTACAAGAAGGGCGATTCTTGGAACAAAAAGGGATGCTTATGCGTTATGTACACAGTGATGGTTATCCGCCAGGGAGAGGATGGAGAACAACGATGGTTCAGCCGGATCCACAACGTCGAAATAGTGCAGTGTTGCGGGAGCGGCGACGGCCCTCGGGATGGCCAGTAGGAAGCTTTAGTACCTATGAACAGGCCCAAGCTGCCGTAGATATGCTGTCCGATAAAGAATTCCCAGTCAATGAAATCAGCATTGTCGGGGTGGACTTGATTGAAGTGGAAAATGTTACCGGACGTTTGACGTGGGCTAAGGTTCTGCTCTCTGGAGCCGCCAGCGGTGCCTGGATGGGGGTGTTTATTGGTCTACTCCTGGGGATCTTTGGCGAAGGCTGGTTATCACCACTTCTCACCGGCATACTCATGGGCGTAATTTTTGGCACTATCATGGCTGCAGTACCTTATGCGGCATCCCAAGGGCGTCGAGACTTTACTTCCTCGACCACCATAGTTGCTGGTCGATATGATGTTATTTGCACTCCTCAGAGGGCTCGAGAGGCTCGGGATTTAATTGCGGCAAGCGGCATAGCTACCGCTCGTCATTTCACTGGTGAGGAAGGCGCATAACGATGCTTAACGGACAGCCATCTCCGGCTAAGGCCGTCATGCTTTCTGTGACGGTGGTGAGCATAGGGGCCGTGTTAGGGGCATGTGCCAAGGCTGAGCCTGGGGCCGCTCCGATTCAAGACGAGGATCAAGCCGTCGTTATTGGGGTTAACGTCAGCTCTATGGAAGAAATGCTCCTCGGGGAGCTGTTCAAACAAGCATTAGATGCCGAAGGTATCAAAGCCACCGTTCAGGTTGATAGTTCCTCTACTAATCAAACTCCGATAGCACTATTGAACAAAGGCCATGTGGATATGGCCTTTGGGTGTACCGGTGAGCTATTGGAGAGACTCCACCCCAGCGCTGTGGCGGACATTTCTCAGAAGGTCAGCGGCAAGGATGGGGGTGAGGCTCAGGCTAAAGCTCAAGAGGAAGTGTATAAAGCCGTGGCGGCAGCACTGCCTGCAATGTATTCTCTTACTGATCCTTCCACCGCTCAAGGATGTAGCGGAGAAGCACAGCAGACAGATGTGGATCAAAAGCTGCCGGAAAATATTGTTCTGGTCTTTAGAAAAACCTCGGTTAATCGCCGCACCTATGAAGTGATGAATACTGTGAATCGAACGATCACCACCGATGATCTTGAAGACATGCTCAAGGATGCGAAGCGTAACACCTCGATTTCGGAAACCGTGAGTGAATACTTGGCTACCCACAATTTAGGGGGTGGAGAAGACACCGGGAGATCAATCAAGAGCAAGGATGAGATGACCGACATATAACTTAACGTCAGCCCAACGTTTAGTGCCGAGCATTGGGCCATTTTATCGGGAAGCATTCGCGTTGCGGACATAAGAACTATGGTCTGGCCCTACGGGGGGGCGACGAACAGGGTTTTTACTATCTAATGAAAAACAGAGCACTGTCGGGATGTGCAAGGTTATGACTGCGGCGTCATTCACTATCGGGCCCGACGGCGTAAGGGAAAGGGGAGGGAACATTGTACAGGATGAAAAGCGCCTAAAAATATCTATACAGATGTTCGTGAACATGATTAACTAAAACAGTTATGAAATTGCTATATTCTTCTACCGTCTAAGGAATAGATGTTAGAACTGACTCATGGCTGTACGTTAAGAGGTTCATGTGAATACCGGTGTGCAACACTACAAAGTTCCGCAACCAATCTCAGATGCGGTATTGTGGCTTATTGCGGGTGCGATTGCGGGAACCTTGCAGTTCAGCCTCGGCGACGAGCCCCAACGCTGGATGAGTGCCTTGTTGTTTGGGGCGGTAGCCGCGGGATTTCATACACTCTTTAGTCTTAGCTTAAGGAAGCGTCGACATTCCTGCCTTGAAGGGTCATTTGAAGACTCTTTATTCATGTTGCTGATTGTTTGGGGCGGTGCATCGGCTAGCGTCTTCGTGGTCATCGCTCTTATACATATAAGGAGTCTTCCCACCTGGGAAATGCTTCTCAGTACGCCGCTTATGGCGGGACTATTAATGTTGGGATTAACAGCGTGGGAAAGATCTAAATATAACGATAGACACCATCCCGCCGGCGTTAAAGGCACAAAGGTACTTGTTGTTGGTGCAGGTGAAGCCGGTTATTGGTTGGTCCGTTCGCTAAGTGATATCCACGCCAGCCCGTATCAGGTGGTGGGGCTCATTGATGACGACCCTAAAAAACTGGGGACCCGACTGGGCGGGGCTGTGAAAGTGCTGGGTGGGCGTGAAGAGCTAGGCAACCTAGCTAAACGTCTTCACGTTGATACTGTTCTTTTTGCTATTCACAATATCTCTGATGAAGGGATTAGAGATTACGCGAAAACTTGCACTCAGCATGGATTGAAAATGCTGATTCTGCCGAGTATTGAGCAAATGTTTCACAGAGAACTTAATGTTCACCGAATTCGAGAAATCAAAATCGAAGATCTATTGGGGCGTCGTCAAATTACCACGGACCTTAGCCAGATCTCCGACTATATTTCGCAGCGGCGAGTACTAGTTACGGGAGCAGGTGGCTCAATTGGATCTGAAATCTGCCGGCAAGTACATCTATTGGAGCCTTCGGAACTTATAATGTTGGATCGCGATGAAAATGCGCTCCATGCGATCCAATTGGATATATATGGACAAGCACTTTTAAATACACCGGATATGGTGTTATGTGATATTAGGGACCAAGAAGCGTTATCCAAAATATTTAAAAAACATAAACCGCAGGTAATATTCCACGCTGCCGCTTTAAAACATCTACCTATGTTGGAATTATATCCAGAAGAAGGCTGGAAAACTAACACCCTGGGCAGTTATAACCTACTCAGATTAGCAGTAGAATATGGCGTTGAATGTTTTGTTAATATATCAACTGATAAAGCAGCCGATCCTACATCAACATTAGGAAGAACAAAAAGATTAGCGGAACAGCTGACTGCATATTTTGCGAAAATAACTAATAAGCCGTACGTATCAGTCAGATTTGGAAATGTATTAGGCTCCCAAGGATCAGTATTTCATACCTTCAAGCATCAAATTGAACATGGAGGACCGATAACTGTTACCCATCGAGACGTGGAAAGATATTTCATGACAATTCCAGAAGCTTGTCAATTAGTGATTCAAGCTGGGGCTATCGGGCGGCCGGGAGAAGTCATGGTACTTGATATGGGCGAGCCGGTAAAGATTTATGAAATGGCCAAGCGAATGATTGATATGAGCAAAAAAGATGTAGAAATAATTATCACCGGATTAAGACCAGGTGAGAAAATGAGCGAAATATTACTGTCAGCTACAGAGGATGCGGATAGACCGTACCACCCACTAATCTCGCATGTGCCGGTTACACCTGTAGACGCTGAAAAAATTTATGAAAAAAGAACATATGCAATAGCTGGATAGACGAGTTAATAACAAAAATTAAGATTAAAGGCAAGATTATGAGTAGAATTCCTTTTGCTAAGCCTGATATCACCGAAAAGGAAGTGCAAGCAGCTGCAGATGCAATTCGATCAGGTTGGGTTACGACAGGAGAAAATGCGGAGAAATTTGAAACAGAATTTGCACAATATCTTGGCAGTTCGGAATTACAATGTGTTGCAGTAAACTCCGCGACCGCTGCGTTGCATCTAGCGGTAGAGGCCTTAGGAATTGGCCCTGGGGATGAGGTGTTAGTACCAACATGGACTTTCACATCAACAGCTGAAGTAGTCCGCTATGTAGGGGCAGATCCAGTCTTAGTGGATAGCAATCCAAATACGTATTTAATGTCTCTTGAGGATGCGGAAACCAAGGTCAGTCCGATGACAAAAGCGATAATACCGGTCCATTTTGCAGGCCTACCGGTCAATCGTGACGCGCTTAATAAATTCGCTCATTCGCATCAACTAAAAGTCATTGAGGATGCCGCACATAGCCTACCAACGATGAGTGGTGGAAGAATGATTGGCGATATCCAGCCAGAAGATGCCACGGAAGCAGTGTGCTTCTCTTTCTATGCCACAAAAACTATGACTACCGGAGAAGGTGGCATGCTAGTCACGCGAAATAAGGCGCTGGCGCGACGGGCAAAGACCATGCGTTTGCATGGAATTTCCAGAGATGTTTTTGACCGATATTCATCGCTGGACGCTTCGTGGTTTTATGAGGTTATAGCTCCAGGATTTAAATATAATCTCGGCGATATCGCGGCTGCTATTGGCCGAGTTCAGCTAGGACGTCTTGATGAAATGACTGCTAGAAGAACGGAAATTGCTCGACGGCTGACAGTAGAATTAGATGGACTTCCAATAAAATTACCAGTACAAGAAAGCGAAGCAAGGGGACATAGCTGGCATCTTTATGCCATACAAATATTGTCAGATTCTAGAGTGGATCGTGACACTTTCATCCAGGTGATGCGGGAAAATGAAATAGGTTGCTCGGTCCACTTTATTCCTTTGCACAAGCATCCTTATTATAAACAACAATATAGTTATAAACCCGAGGAATTTCCTGTTGCGGAAGAATGTTTCCGTAAAACTGTTTCGTTGCCGATCTACAGCTCACTATCTGATGATGAGGTAACTCGTATCATTGAAACGATAAAAAAAATTGTTGTTTGAAAATCGCGATACAAGAAAATTCTGAAATTTGCTATGAACAGAAAATATGTTACCGCCTTATTGGCGATAATGCTATTAATTACATTAATAATATCGGTGATATTCAGTTATAGCTATATGAAGATCAACCGGCAAATTACACGGATTGATGTAGGAACAGTCGAAGATACCGGGCGTCCAGAAATTAATCAAAATTCAATGAACTTTTTGATTCTTGGAACAGATGCGCGCAATAGCGATCCGAATATATCCGAATGGGAGGAGAGAGGCCAACGCAGTGATACAATAATGATAATTCAAGTAGAAAAGATATCGCACAAAATAAATGTATTAGAATTGCAACGCGATACTTGGGTAGATATTCCAGGATACGGAAAGGGAAAACTTAATTGGGCATATAGTTATGGAGGAATGCCCTTAGCGATAAGAACCGTAGAGAATTTCAGCGGTATAAGAATTGATCATTGTGCAGTAGCTAACTTCAACGGATTTGTAAAACTTACTGATGCTGTAGGCGGCGTGGATATGAGCACGACCACTGAAGGTACAAAGCATTACGATGGAAAATCTGCATTGAATTTCGTGCGAGAACGATATCAATTGCCTAATGGGAACTTTGATCGGACACGGCGTCAAATGCTATGGATTCAAGCAATATATCAAACAATTCAAGAACAAGGAATTCTTAAAAACGCAGCCAAAATAAACAGTTTCATCGATATTTTATCAGAATCTATCGTCGTAGATAGAAATTTTGAATTTTCAGATGTCCGCCAATTAATGAAAAGCTTTTATAACATGGCTGATGATGATTTACTTTTTATATCAATGCCAAATAAGGGTGTGGGCACCGAAGGTGATCAATCTATTGTCATTGCTGACCCAGAAGCTATGAATCAGTTAGCTGATGCATGGCGTACCGATCAAGTGTCTCAATTTGTTCGCGATAATCCGAAGATATTAACTTTAGATAAAGGACAGGTTTTTTAATGCGTGGTGTGAAGAATAAAGATTGCAGTTACATTTTAATAAAAAATACTTTAGATTTATTATGCGCAATTTTATTGTTTCCCACATTGGTATTGACACTCATTATAGTTGGCCCTGCAATTTATTTAACTAGCGGTGGTCCCATAATTTATCGCTCTCTAAGAAGAGGGATGAATGGGCAGACGTTTGTTATATATAAATTCAGGACGATGATTAATAATGCTCCTGATATAAGGAAGCCGGATTACTCTACCGTCAATGGTGTGGAGGATCCACGAGTAACTAAAATAGGCGGCATATTAAGAAAAACCTCCATTGATGAGCTGCCTCAGCTTATTAATGTTCTCAAGGGGAATATGTCAATAATTGGTCCTAGGCCTGATATGTCGACAAGAAGTTATAAAGATTTGGGTGATCTAGAAAAGAAGCGGTTAGTAGTGAAACCTGGAATTACCGGTTTTACTCAAGCATATTACCGTAATTCCATTCCTGCGAGTGAAAAATATATCAAGGACTGTTATTATGTGGATAATATGAGTGTTTATCTTGACTTTAAAATATTGGTCCGAACTTTACTAGCAGTCGTATCAGCTAAGAATATCGTGAGTTAATAGGCCGGTATGTGGATATGCGAGAGAGTATTATTATATTAGGCGCATCTGTTCTTCAAATTCCATTAATTAAAAAAGCCGCAGATTTGGGTTACCGGACAGTCGTCTTAGATCGTAATTCCAACGCTGACGGTAGGTTTCTCTGTGATGAGTTCTTTGAGATATCGACTGTCGATAGGGTTGGGGTAGAGAAAGTAGCAGAACGAATTGATCCTGTTGCAATTATTACTGCAGCAACTGATTTACCGATTAACGTTATATCTTCTGTCTCTAAGAAACTTGGCCTGAAGTCAATTGGGCCCGATTGTGCGCGTCGGTGCACGAATAAAGCGGAGATGATGGGGGCGCTGAAAAGTGTAGATTTAGCGATACCACGATATACAGTCGTTAGTAGTTACGATGATTTTAGATCTGCGGCTTTTGAACTAGCTAGTATAGACTCATCATCCGACCTTGCTTCGATGAATGAATGCAAAGCAGCTTTTGATCCAGATATTTTGATTAAACCTGTGGATTGTTCTGGTTCTCGTGGGGTTGTGAAGATCGCTTCATTGAAAGATCAAGATCTGCGATTTGCATGGAAATACTCGACTGCAGCGTCGACCTATGGGAAATTTATTGTATCTGAATTCATGCATGGTCCAGAAGTGTCGGTTGAGATGTTCATGGAAGGCGGTCGGGTACGGTTTGCTGAGATCACAGACAAAGCTACGACTGGTTCTCCAGAATTCGTAGAAATTGGTCATAGTCAGCCTTGCATGCTTGCAGCAGATATTCAAGAAAATATTTTAACTTTAGCCGAGGACGCGGTTGATGTTCTTGGAATAGATGAAGGACCAGCGCATGTAGAG